>PMMJ01000334.1 GCA_003162255.1 Acidobacteriaceae bacterium
GCGACACGAGCAAGATGAATGGCCCGTTCCATATGCAAGAGCGAAGCGCGGGCTTCTTCGACGAAAACCCGGCCTGCGTCGGTGAGATCCACTCGGACAACCCGCCGATTATCGCGGGTAAACAACTGAAATCTAAGCTGTTCTTCAATCTCAGTGATCTGCCTGCTGAGCGCGGATTGGGTGATGTGCAATCGGTCGGCGGCGTTCGTAAAGTTCAATTCCTCGGCCAAAACAACGACTGCGCGAAGGTAACGCACTTCGATGTGGGGGAACACTGCTCCATACCCCTTTCGCCAAACGGCAAAAATCGGTAATTGGCCTACATCTAGTGAAGGAACCGGCAGGGGAGAAAAAGTATCAAATAGATTTTTTTATTTCTTGGCGGCGTTGGCCAGACCCGGTGGGCCGCTGTCTGGCGGGCGTGACAGTAAGGGTTCTGATCTNNTGCACCGGCCTTGACACCGCCTCATATCGGATGTCACGCTCTGGTAATCTCTGGCCTTAGCAGTAATCATTAATGAGAGGTGAAGCCTGTCCGATGTCCAGCCGCGAATTGGGCCCTGAATGGGTTCTTTCCGCTTTTCTTCAGAATGCTGAAGCGCGGGGCCATGATGACGTCAGCGAATTGGCAATCGTTGCGTGCCGTCTGTGGCCGGGGATTCAGGCACACGCGCGCAAAGAGCTGGCAAACAAAACGTCCGATGACACGATGGTTTTGGCCACGGGTGTGTGGGAGTCGGTACTGCTGTCCGTCGCAAAAACCATGCGCCGGTCAAATGGAAAAGGCCGGCCAATACTGAATCTGGAGGCCTATCTCTTCGGGGCTTTTCACCATCGCTTTAATCGCGCCCTGAGGCGGGAACGCAGAAGACGAGAGATAGTCGAATATCTCCCGTTGGGCCGCGATCTTGAGCGGCTGCGACAGGCCCATGATTTGAAGTCGGTGGCGGACCTGGATCGTTCGATTCAGGTCAAGCAAACCATCGAGAATATGGATGAATGGACACGAACGGTCTGGATGGCACGGCAGGCTGGTTATTCCTGGAAGGAAATTGCAGAATATCTGCGTCTGACCGAGCCGCAAGCTAAACTTCGATTCCGGTACGCGCTCGGGCGGTTACGCGCCCGATTTGGCAGTGCGGCGTGAGGTTCGAGCTGGGCCTAGGCCCAGCGCACGGCTCGCGGTAAACTTGGCCGTTGGTTTTGAAGCAAGGTTGGCGAGAGGCAAATTCTGATCGAACAAGGCTATTCCGTCGAAGAAGAGAAGCGCATCATGGATGTGCTGGCGCGGGGTTTATCGCGCGAGTTTCCAAACCCAGAGCGCGTTGGGTGCCCCGACTCCTCCATCCTCAGGGGTATTGCTTCCCACAAATTGCCGCTGTCGCAAGCGGCACCTTGGTTCGGTCACCTCAGCGCTTGTAGCCCGTGCTTTCAGGATTTCAACACGTTCCGTAGAGAAGCGGCAGGCCAGCGGCGGCGTATTCAAGTCTGGCTGGCTGCTGCTGCGGTTCTGCTATTTGCGGTTGGCGGATGGTTGTGGGTGCGAAGTCGGCCATCGGGACAAACCACGGCAGTTGTGGTTCTGGATCTGCGTGGCCGCGCTGCGGCGCGCGGAGAAAGCACGTCCGAGACTAGTCAGCCGTCATTAGAGGTTTCTCGTAACGCAAGGAATCTGAACTTGGAGTTGCCAATCGGAAGCAACGAGGGGGCGTACGATGTAGCGCTCATCAATCCGAACGGCGCTGAGCTTTTCCGTACAAGTGCCACGGCTAAACTCGAAGATCACATTGTGGTCCTGAGGGTTGACGTTAATCTCGCTGGTATCTCTCCGGGTATGTATTTCCTCGGCTTGCGCCAGCCAAGCGTGGAATGGATGCGATTTCCTATTCGCGTGCTCTGAAGCTACAACCAGGCAACGGTCAGAATCTCTGGTGGAGAACGCCGTCATGATTCACGACGAGCACGATTTTCACAAAAAAAGTTCTTGGGAATTCGCAGTATAATATTTGTAATCTAAACCGCTTTTCGTCCGCGGAGGTCTGCGATGTACATTCTCGTTCACTGGAAGCCAGTCGTTCTCGTGTGGGGATTGCTGAGTGGGATGATATTCGTTAGTTTCGTTGCATCATCGCTGCTTGAAGGAAAGAACCCCTTCGCGCCAGGTGCGACGATTACGCAGCCTCCAGCCGCGAAAACGGGCGTTGCGCAAACGGCGCAGCAAGCTAATCACTCACACAAAGCGGCTCGGACTCCGAATCGGTAAAACCTCGACGATCTCTTGCTGCTGATTTTGTTTTGCTTACCCTTTTCGGTCACGTCCTCGCGTGATTTACCTTCCCCAATATTTTCTCCAGCTTTTGCTTCAGGATGACCTCCGCGGGAGAGCGTCCTTGGCGTCCGAGCCATGAGACAAAGTCCTTCATTTTGACTTCGTGCTTAACGGGCGGCTGCTGGACAACAACAGTCACCGTTGTGAATCCCTGGCCGATTTCTCCTACCCAATTGTCCCGCTGAAAGGCCGCGAGAGCGGTAGCGATCGCTTCATAGAGTGTCTCTGCGGTGACCTCTATGGAGTGCTCAACGTCTCGGATATCCTTTACCGCAACTGTGCACGTTCGAAGAACCACGTGCAAAAGCGTAGCATGTTCGCCTTGTGTTCGCCAGTAAGGCCGGATCGCGATCCTGGCAAGCGACTTCCCAGCCGGACCTTTGCTCCGCACACACCCATACATGGGAACATAGTGATTTGGAGGCAGTGAAGGAGCACGCGTATGAGCGACGATTGGTGGGACCATGCTCGTGAAGAGTACGAGATGGAGATGGCGACTCGGGCCATCGAGGCCGATCTTGCGCGAGACTCTGGACTTGAACGCCGACACGCCGAAGAACCGCCACCACGAAAATCCGCCTCGGTTCATTTCCGCTCCTGTCATNNACATCACTCCCAAATGCTCGAGTATATTTCTGTCCCGCTCGTTGGGTTCCCTTTGGAGTTCCACGGGCCTTCCGGAAAGTAAAGGAACCTCGCAAACATCTTGTTGTTCCCGGAAGAGCCGAAGCTCCTCGGCAATCGCGTCTTGTCAAAACTACCTTCCTCCTAGGCAGAGCCCCCTCATCTACACTGCGCCTCAGTCCTGTCTTTCGCTTTCGCCGCCGCCGATGTCTGCCACTGCATGTTGCTGGGAGCGTCGGTTCCGCCGCACTCCAGCGGCTTTACGTGGTCGATGACGTACCCCGGACATCGGCCCGCGCTCTTGCCCGTGGCGGGACATGGATGCTGCTTCTTGAAACTGCTGGTTGCAGCATTCGAACGCTTGATGTGCCCGTGCTTGTCCCGCACGCAAGATGTGCAGCGACGGGTGGTGTACATGGTNNCTACCAAGGGCAGGCTCCAGAGCATCCAGAAGAGCAAGAGCGCGATCTTCTTCATCGGCAGTCTCAAGTATCCAGCAACCAGAGGGGACGCACAGTGCTTTGGCTGCGATTCGCGGGTACCGAAGTCATTTGGCGGCTGCTGCTGCATCAAGTCTGTAACCAGCTCAGGAAGGGGCTTCGCGCAATCCGCTGCCTCTCTAATTCTCTCGGGCGAACGTGGCTTGCAGATAGTGCGGCTGCGAAGCTTTGACAGCACATACTGCTCAATCCAGAAAGTCCAGCCTACACTCACGCTAGGTGGTGAGAAAATGTGTTTAGGAGCTACGACGGCTTCTTACTCCATGCCCATGTCGCACCGTAGCCTAAGAGCAGCATCAGAAGGAACATCCCAACCGCAGCACTGTAATCGGGAGCCTTAGAGCCGAACGTGCTGATCGCTCTGACCATCTCCTTAAGGGCTCCGAGCGAGAACACTCCGAGGATAAGTGCCGCCACCTTGTTTCCCATTTTTGATTCTCCTCTAAAGAAAGTCCCTACCACGGTTAACGCCACTCTTTATCGGGTGTGCGGTACCTAGCACCACACTTGCGGCAGTTCTTATATTCGAGGCCAGCTCTGGTTAACCTTTCCTTTCGTCAAGAAATCTAAAATCAAAGCCCTGAGGTACTTTGTTTTCCTCTGCACATTCCTTTTCTAATTTGCTTGAGCAGCTGTGGAAATGTTTTCCGACCCGATGGGTTAATCCAGAACAGTCTTTGGGGAAAACGGTTTCGATGGTAGCACCACTTTTAGAATACTCATCCTTAATAACTTTTACTTCCCCACGCCCGAAGGCGAGGCTGTAATGATGTTATGCCGTCATTGTCCGCATCCGGGTACATCTTGCGCCACACCGGAGCACACTTCCGCGTTGACTTTGCTTAACCGTGCAATCGCCGCAGCAAGTCTCAGTTTTTTCTGACTATAGAGGGCAGGATTAACTATAACGGCCATGCTTCCGCGCATGTGGAATTTGTTCGCCGGGTTCGCCAAATAACTGAAAACATCCACGTATGCGGCGTTTGCAGCGGCTTCGGCTTGTTCTTGTTCAATGGCATTTGCTGGGTAAGGTTTTTGCCATTGTTTGAAAATTTCCGCACGCCGCCGCCAAATGTCCAGTTCAGCAGTGTGATATTGTTTCCACTCAATCAGAAACATTTCTGCCTGTTGTGGATTCGTGATCGGGAGCGTCATCGCGAGTTCCGCGTCATGGTCAAGTTTATCCGAATCCCGATAGAGATCATCGAATTGTTTTTTGGCTTCGGCGTCAGTGATAGGAGCAACCCCCTGCGAGTTTAGCGGGCGTAGGTGAAGTTCTCCAGCAGGAGTAGGGGGCACCCCGTCACCCGGCGTTGACCCCGGAAGCAACAGCATAAGCACTATTACTTTGACCACCGTCACGGTCGCGAAGATCACCAGCAAACTTTTCCACCAAGATACCTTTCCAGTCAGCTTCATTGTTGTGCGCCTCGCCCACCACGATGCCCCGGCCCTCTCTGGCTTCGGTTCCAGCGCAACTTCGGTCTGTCCAGTCTCACTCGGTGGCGGTGTGCTCGCGCCCAAGAGCATTCCGATGGATTCGTTGGGGGGGGTTGCGAGGACGCTTGGTTCCAAAGCAGGCGCTACGGCAACAGCCGTTCCAGTGGGCGAGGCGCTGGTCGAATTTGGTGCGATTACACCTGCACCACACTTCACGCAGAACTGCGAGTCCTCCGGCATATCCGCACCACATTTGCGACAAAACATTTCAAATCTCCTTCGGACGTATGTTCCAGTGTTGCTGGGCGTGGTAGTCGTAACAAGGTTACGAATGTAACGAGGACGGGGTAGCACCGTATTTCCCGACCCGTGACCGATTCGCTACTCGGCACGCTTTTGGCCGACCCTGAGAGAGTGGAAGCACTACTGACCCAGATTTACAAGCTGAAAGACGGGAAAAGGCAAGTAGCCGTACTGCCTCGAAGTCAACGGAGGGGAGTTGTTCGCGTTCGCAGGTCTGTGGGATCGCTGGAGGGATGCCAAGTCGCGTCGAGTTCATTCGTAGAACCCGTCTGCGGGGATCAGGTACCGGCGAGCCATCAATGACCATGGTAATTAGGGTGCTCCCCGACATCGTGATGGAATTCAGGATGGGGGAGAAGGGTTATGAAGCAGATGTTCATCGCCGTATCGCTTTTGTTGGCCTTTGGGGTGGGATGTGCCGAAGGACAAGACCGTCAATCAGCAGACGGCACAAAGTTGTTCGGGGCCCGCACGCTGAAGGACGGCACCGAAAAGACGGAGCGCATTGAACTCCCCAACGGCGAGAAGTATTTTGACGTGACTGTGCTTCCAGACGGCACCGGAAAGGTTGGGCGCGTTGAACTCCCCAACGGTACGAAGAAGTTTGACTTTACTACACTTCCAGACGGCACGGTAAAGGCCGGGCGCGTTGAACTCCCCAACGGGCAGAAACAGTTTGACGTGACTACACTTCGAGGTGGCACCGAAAAGGTAGGGCGCATTGAATTCCTCAACGGGGCAAAGAAGTTTGATGTGACTACACTGCCAAACGGCACCGTAAAGGCCGGGCGCGTCGAACTCCCGGACGGGCAGAAGCGCTTTGACGAGACTTCGCTTCCAGACGGTACCGTAAAGATAGGGCGCATTGAACTCCCTAATGGCATAAAGCGGTTTGATGTGACTATTCTTCCAGACGGCACCGTAAGAGCCCGGGGGCGCTGAATTCCCCAACGGGGAGAAGAAGTTTGAGGTGGGGTCCGGTCACGAAGGAGAAGCCCAACCATGCTCGTACCTATCGGGCACGAGAACATGTCGGCTCGACGCTGGCCGGTCATCACGCTGGGGCTCATCCTGCTCAACTTCGGGGTATTTCTGAGTACCCACTGGGTCATGGAGAAGCAGGACTCGCAGCTCTGGCATGTGCGGGAACACATTCTGGTTCTTGCGGCCATGCATCCACAGCTCCTCCTCACACCCGATGTCCGCGAGTTCGTCACAGACTTTCAAAACCGTGACCCAGACGATTGGGCAGAGATGCAAAAGCCGAACTATGCGGTGATCGACGAGTGGGATGCTCGGACGCGGGGGCTAGACGATCCGGCGGCTTTGCAAGCGGAAATGAACTCACTCGCAGGCCAGTATTCACAATTGATGGCCTCATCCATCGACCAACGCTATGCCTTCGTTGCAGCCCACCCAAGACCGATTATGTATCTCACTTCGACCTTCCTTCACGTCGGTTGGTGGCACTTGATCGGCAACATGTGGTTCTTGTGGTTGGCGGGATTTGTCTTAGAGGACGCTTGGGGGCGGCCGCTTTACTTGCTCGTTTACCTAACGGCGGGTGCATTCNNATCAGAATGATGTGGTTCTTCGATCTGGGGCTGTTTCCTTTTCGTCGCTTCTGGATGCGGGCATATTGGCTATTGCCGATTTGGGTGCTGATGGAAATCAATTACGGAATGGCCTCCGAGGACGGCATTGGACACTGGGCGCATGTCGGCGGGTTCATCTTCGGGGCTGTTGCAGCTGTGGCGCTGCGCTACTCGGGCTTAGAACGCAAAGTGAACAGAGCAATCGAGGAAAAGGTCGCTTGGGCATCCCCAGCAGCGATCACTCAGGCCAACGAACTCATGGAGCATGACAGGCTTGATGAGGCCGCCGCGATCCTGAATGACTATTTGGCAACCGAACCTGAATCGGTCGGCGGGTGGAATCTGCTGCTGGGGATCCATTGGCGAAATCACAAAATTCCGGGGTGTCGGGAAGCTGCGATCAAGCTCTGCGGGTTGCATCTGCAAGCGGGAGAATGCGAGGCGGCTTGGCAGGATTACAACGAGTTCCTCAATCTAGGCGGTGACAAGGTGTCACCTGCCGTTTGGCTGGAACTCTGCCGCGTGCCTGAGCAACAACAGGATTTTCGACGTGCCGTTGGCGAGTACGAGAAGCTCGCCGCCGCCTATCCTTCCGAGCGGCAGTCTCTTATGGCGCAGCTCGCCGCCGCCCGAATCTGCCTCAAGCGATTGAACCGCCCGGTGGATGCACTGAGATTCTACGAGGCTGCGGAGGCCTCCGCCGTGCCGCACTTAGATTTGGAACTAGACATCCAATCGGGAATTCGGGAAGCGAAAGATGTGCTCTCGCAGGTTAAGGCACTCTCCGCTGGGGCGGCTTCCGGGAAATGAGTTCCGGAAATGACTAAACCCATCTGTTCGCGCTCAGCAGACGCAGGATCAGAAACCCGAGTCCTTGCCGACACCACTAGTCAACGCCGATGATTGTAAAGGTGTCAGTGACCTCTTTTCCGCGGTCATCCACTTGCACGACCTGGAATGCATGGTTGTGATTTACCAACCGTGCAAGATAGACAGAGCGCTTGTCTAGAGGAATGCAGGTTGACCACCGCCACTTTGGGAACCACTGCACCGTGTATCCTTGAGGAGTCCCGCCGCTTGTGACNNCGCGGAATGTCATCGGGAAATCATCGTGGTTTGGGCTCTTAGCGGACGCTGCGCCCACCAGCGCCAGCAGTGTGATAATGATTACTGCGATTATGCTTTTCATTTGTTTTTTCTCCCTACTCGGCTACTCGGCTCTCCCGCTTTGTTTAGACAGTCGCCGTACATCCGTACATCTACGCTTGCGAAATAGGGTAGTTGGGAGTCATTGTCTCCTTATCCTTCCACTATTTCTCCTGCTTCAGTTTGCGCCTCGTCGCCCACACCCGATTCTCCTCCTTCAGCGATATGGGTAGCAGGTAACCAAAGTCATGCTTGGCAAGGCCTTCCGTAAGTTGATCGGTCCCCGATTCCCTGTTGGAATTCAATGAGGGAGAACGCAGGTCTGCGCCCGCAGGAGGGACGACCTCATGACGAAGTACATGGCAGCCGTTCTGTTGCTGGTGGCGGCGATGTTGGCACAGAACACACCCAGCATAAACAAGGGAGCCCGTCTAGATATCCCGGCCATATCCCGAGAAGCGCATGGGGCGGTTGTCTCAATAGTCGTATCGGATAAGAATGGTCACCCTCTCGCTCAAGGCAGCGGCTTTCTCATAAGCAAAGATGGCCAAGTCGTGACCAACTACCACGTTATCAAGAACGGCAGCTCTGCCGTCATTAAATTCCCAGACGGTGCTTTCTTTGTTGTCGATGGGGTACTTGCATCCGACAAAGATCGCGACGTTGCCATCATCAAGGCGCATGGGAACGACTTTCGGGCGTTAACTCTCGGGGATTCCAATCGGCTCCAAGTCGGAGAGGAAGTTGTCGCCATAGGTAGTCCGCTTTCGCTCGAATCGACGGTTTCAAACGGCATTGTCAGCGCGATCCGAACTGTTGAAGACGAAGGGGGCAAGTTCTTGCAGATCACGGTGCCGATTTCACCCGGCAGCAGCGGCGGCCCGTTGTTCAATATGTCAGGGAAAGTGGTCGGCATCACGACTTCTCATATCAAAGGCGGAGAGAACCTGAACTTTGCCATTCCCATTAACGATGTGAAACCGATGTTATTGGCCAGATCTCCGAGAGCCCGCGCTCTTCCCGATGAAACGGAACCTGTTACAGCAGACCAAACGACCGCCCCTTCCGTGGAGAAGTTCTACTCAGCTTGGTCCGGTGCGATTGTCGTAGACCACATCTACGCCTTCACCAAAGGCTACAAAGCCAACGTCCACATGGCACGAAGTGACCACACCATCTACCGCTTTGAGATTGCCTGNNATGCTGAAGGATGATCCTGATCTCTATCCCATCATGGAAGACGACTACAACCTGGGAAGTGTGAGAGTCACGGGTTCCGAACAGTCCGCCGTCTATTTTGTGATAAACCAAGAATCGGCTGCTGCACGTTCAGACGCGGCCGAAGAAGCTAAACACGATGAAGCGAAGCCGAGCACTACTACGTCCACTGCGCCCGGATCTCCCGACCCAGAAAATTCGAGTCTCGAACTCGGGCAGATCTTCAAGATGGCTGTAGCCTCGTCCGATGACTTAGCCGACAGATACCTCATAGTATTTTTCACGCCGGGCAAGCGGGAGTCGACCGCCAAAGCGAGCTGCCTCAAGAAGTACCCTGACTGCCGCCAGTTGACGGCAGGTAAGGTCTACGATGTCGTCTTCCTAGATGACTCCGACACGCATCGCTATACCGACGCCGCTCTCTCTCTCCGAGTCTTTGGCGCCGGTCAGGTCAGTGGCCGACCCGCAAGCGCGGTCTATGGCTGGATGAAGTGACCACACGTATCGTGGGCACTGGAGGAGGACAATGAGGAACGCGGTGGTGGTTCTGTTAGTGGCCTTGGTCGCAGGCACTGTGCAGGCCCAGGAAATTAGCATCGGCCCGTCCCAGGCGAGCATCGCTGGTCGAGTCGCATCGAAGATGAAGACCTCATTGGAGCCGCTCGATGTCACCACAACGATACGCTGCGAACACTCGTTGATGCTCTGCCGTGAAGAGGTCTCGATGCTGTGGGTGACCGATGAGGGCAGCTTCGAGGTCAAGCATGACATCCGTATCTGGGAGGTACAGGTATGGAGTACCGACACAGGCCGCATTCAAGCAAATCGTGACGGCAACACATTGCAGTTCTCAAAAGAGGAGAACCTCATCGTCCACCATCATCACAAGGATGGAATCGAAACCGTCCATGAGTTCACAATCGTCAACATGGACAAGTGGATAGCACAGAAATGACGTGGGGGGGGGCGTTATGAAGCAAGTCTTTGTAATCACATTAGTAGGATGGCTCCTGTTTTCCAGTCGGTCTCTCGCTCAAAACAAAATGGTAACAGACTCGCCTGAACTCATGGCTGCTGTAAACAATGCTAGACAGTTGTCTTCAGAACAGACAGCCAACATCTTCACTATTGCCTTGGCTGGTGCCCGCGGGCGCTATTTCGAGTGGTTTGTTGCTCAACAAACTGGCAGCGGTCGGTATGCACAAATCGTACTTGTTACTGACTGCTATGCCCTTAATATATGCACTTCATTCCCAAATCGACACGTTGTCCTTTCCGCGGTTTGTGATACTGGCTGTTCTGCCAAATGGTTACCGCCACAACAGGATTACACGTGGGCAACTATAGACCGTAAACATCATGGCTTTCGACTGCTGACGAAGGATGCAGAGCGCAAGGTGGTGTGGACATATTGGAACATTACATCTGTGGCCGCAGATGATTTCAAGGCGTCGTCTGAAGTCCAGAAAGGTGCCCGAGTACCACAATCCCAATACGTCGAAGATCGACAGGCTTACCTGACGAATCATCCTGATAAGGCTGACTGGAAGCAAAGAGCTGACAAAGCATGCTTATCTTCTGACGTGTATTTCGATGAAGACGATGGGGCAAGAATGAGGAAGTGCTCTGACCGGCCTTGGAAGCCACAACACTCTGACGAAGCAAAAGCAGAGGCTGTGAAAACTCCTAGTCCTTCGAACCCACAACTTTCAGCAGCGTCTAAACCAGACGGGGATATTGTTGCAGCTCTTCATTCTGACAAACAGAACACATTACCTTTGGCGACAAAAACTGCGTACATGATAAAGAGGGAAGGAAAGTATTTCATTGAAGACAGGTTAGATGGGCTACTGCCGAATGATGTGGTCCTTTTTTCAGACAGTACCTGTACTGTAGACCCTTCCATTCATGCTCCGGGTTGGGATTACGTGAGCGTATGTCGCGGACAAGTCTGGGAAAAATGGCTAACGAGACGCCCAGGTGATGTGTATTGGATTGGTTGGAAAAACGGGGAAGACTACACTACCAGTGTCCGTTACAAGGGGAACGGAACTACCGAGAAGGTGAGCGTGACGGTGGACAAGACCTTCGACAACACTCCCACGGAGTACGCGGCGGTCATCGACGGCTGGGATACGGACAACGGCGCGCTCAAGGAGTACACGCTTTTCGTCATCTGCTCGAAGAGGTTCCCAGATTGTCACAAGCTCACCGCGGGCGCTACTTACTCGCTCACCACGGTGGAGGATAACGATCCTGCTGCCTACCAACCCGGCGCTCCGACCTCCACGACTACGAACGGCAAGCAGGACAAGGTGCTGGGGAGCATCCGTCTCACGGGTGACGATCAGTCAGTCGTCTACTACATCGACTCGCTGACGATCAAGGACCAGCAGGGCCACGTGCTTGACAGCGTGCAGGTCGAGTAGGAGCAAGTGGCAGCCTCGGAAGGAGAACAGCATGGGAAACGTGGTCAGACAAGGGCGCAAAGCAGGCTGGCGTCCTGAAGATCGTCCATCAAGTCCTGATGAAATACGCTTCGATTGACCTGCAACAGATCACCCTGCCCGACCACAAGAAACCATACTGGACGGAGCTTGGCGAAGCGCAAGGGCTTCGCAATCGCGTTGTTCACGGGGCTGAGGCGTGTTCAAAGGAGGATGCGGAACGGGTCATCGAACTCGCCGATTACCTTTGGAACGTCATCTTCCTCGACGTTATCAAGAGTCTCGGCCTGCACACGCACGATAATCAAATGATCTGTGGTGAATATGAATCAACGTGCGAGGCCAAGGCGAGAATAGAAGCAATGCATCAAGCCGGTCAGTTAACCCTGGCTGAGAGGGTGTAATTGGCCATGAACGAATAATTTTCTCGGTACACTGGTCTTCCAATGACATCGCGGAGCGGATTCGAGTTGCCGAAGCCACAAGGACTACGCCAGCAGGGGGAGCGGGACTGTAACGTACCTGTATTTTCGGCCCTGACAGGTATTCCCCAGGATCAGATCCGGGCGGAGCTTCCGGGCGCCGCCGAGGGAAAAGTTTCTGTGGAGGGTTGGGAAGTTTGGCTTCAGAAAAAAGGGTTCAAGGTCACCCGGCATGACGGGTGTCCGTTGGACGTTTTACCGTGTGCCCATCTGGTTGCAAGCGTTATGTACAGCAAGGATGACGCGCATTGGGTCTATCGCGATGCGGACGGCGATGTGCACGACCCTTCACCGGTTTCCATGTACATGCCGGCGGACGATGAGCGGATGCGGAACCTGTCGATATATTCAATAAAGATCCTGACGCTCTCGATCTCCCGCTAATCCTGCGGCGGCTTGCATAGCTTCTTCAGCAATTCCGATACTTTTCGAACGTCGGAAAAGTCGCTGACAAACTCTATTTTCGCTCTCATCTTTGTCTGATTCGTATGGTCCTGGGTCTGACCATCGTTATGGTGTGCTTTCTCCAGTTTCTTCTGGCTCAGGACCGGGCGAAATTTGATGGTGCAGCGGGTCGATCATCTGAATTGCGGTGGGTTTCCCTCGTCGTACCGCTCCGCCGGGAAAGCGCATTGTTGCGGCAAGATGAGAAAATAGAAGGTACCGGCCATGAGCAAGAAGTTTCCAGTCAATGCCCCCTGTCCGTGCGGGTCGGGCAAGAAGTACAAGCGGTGTTGTGGAAGCAACAGGCCGGAGTGACGGCTCCGGCAACGGCAGTCTCAAAACCCGGACTGCGGCCCTGATGCCGGGGTCGGGTCCGATAGAAGCTCACTAAGGAGGAGCGATGGCACAAGGCAGCAAAGGCCGTATCGTCATCTGGACGATAGTCGGCATACTGGTCGTAATAGCGGC
>PMMJ01000406.1:0-446 GCA_003162255.1 Acidobacteriaceae bacterium
GACGTGCAGATTAAGGGATATCCGATCCGGCTACCGCTGGATGTCGCGATTGTGTTCAGCGCAAACCCGGAGGACTACACGGCGCGCGGGAAGATCATTACGCCGTTGAAGGATCGTATTGGGTCGGAGATCAGGACGCACTATCCGGCGACGGTTGAAGAAGGAATCGCGATTACGGCGCAGGAAGCCTGGATTGATCGCAGGATAGTTCGTGAGAATGATCCCGAGAACGACCGCGACGGCTCGCAGCTGCATATTCCGAAGTATGTGCAGGAGGTGATCGAGCGCATCGCTTTCGCGGCGCGCGACGATAAGAAGATCGATAAGCGGTCGGGAGTGAGCCAGCGGCTGCCGATTTCGGCGATCGAGAACGTGATTTCGAATGCCGAGCGACGCGCGCTAACGCATCGGGAGAAATTTGTGGTGCCGCGGATCAGCGACATCTA
>PMMJ01000406.1:466-619 GCA_003162255.1 Acidobacteriaceae bacterium
CCAGATTCAGGGGCTGATGGAAAAACTCGGCAAGCTGGATGTCGGGCCGAAAGACAGCTCCGAGAAGCAGGTGTCGGCGGCGGAGTTCGTTCTGGAAGGACTGCACGCGCACAAGAAAATCGGGCGCAACGAAGAGCGGGTGTTTACGGCGGG
>PMMJ01000406.1:658-8023 GCA_003162255.1 Acidobacteriaceae bacterium
GCGGGCGATATGAGCATGGAGGACCTGCTCAGCGCGCTTTCGGACTATTTTCTGCAGAGCGGGTTCAATGACAATTTCTGGTACGAGCTGCCGGAGGGCGAGCAGACTTTGGACGAGTTACGGCGGGCGCTTGAACAGGCGCTGCTCGACGGCGAGATGTTTGACGAGGAAATGCGCGACAGGCTACAGCAGATGCAGATGGAAGGCGAACTTGAGGAGCTGATCGAGAAGCTGATCGAGCGCTTGCAGCAGGAAGACTATATCTCAATCGATCAGCCGCACGATCCTTCCAAGCAGTCGAGCGTGGGCGGGCAGGTGGGCGACGCTCAGCAGGCGAAGTTCGAGATCACCGACAAGAGCCTCGACTTTTTGGGATTCAAAGCGCTGCGCGATCTGCTGGGATCGCTGGGCAAGTCGAGTTTTGGGCGGCATGACACGCGCGACATGGCTACCGGCATCGAAGCGAGCGGCGCTTCGAAGCAGTATGAGTTTGGCGACACGTTGAATCTTGACATCACAGCGACGCTTTCGTCCGCGATTCAGCGCGAGGGGCTGGGGCTTCCTCTGAATCTCGAATACCGCGACTTGCAGGTGCATCAGTGCGAGTACCAGTCGTCGTGCGCTACGGTGCTGATGCTGGACTGTTCGCATTCGATGATTCTGTATGGCGAAGACCGCTTCACTCCGGCGAAGAAAGTTGCGATGGCCCTGTCGCAACTGATTCGGACGCAGTATCCGGGAGACTCGCTGTCGCTGGTGCTGTTCCACGATTCGGCGGAAGAAGTTCCGCTGTCGCAACTGGCGCGGGTGAAGGTTGGGCCGTATTACACGAACACCCGCGAAGGGCTGCGCATGGCGCAACGCATCCTGCAGCGGCAGCGCAAGGACATGAAGCAGATCGTCATGATTACCGACGGCAAGCCTTCGGCGCTTACGCTCGAAGACGGGCGGATTTACAAGAACGCGTTTGGGCTCGACCCGCTGGTGGTGAGCCAGACGCTCGAAGAAGTATCGAAGTGCAAACGGGCCGGGGTGTTGATCAATACCTTCATGCTGGCGTCAGACTATGGACTGGTGCAGTTCGTCCAGAAAGTGACCGAGATGTGCCGGGGCAAGGCGTACTTCACGACGCCCTACACGCTGGGGCAGTATCTGCTGATGGATTACATGTCGCGGAAGACGAAGACGATTCACTGAGGCTGCGACCTGGTAACGGGTTATAGCGAATCGAGGGTTGCTGTGGCCACAGGCAACTGCCGTCCCCACCGGAGCGGGATACGGCAACGGTGAGTCCTCTCTAGACGGTGGTGAGACGGGAGTCTCACGCGTCCGGGCGCGGCGGTAATGAACCGAAGGAGAAAAACCATGGTCGAAAACACACCGAAGTATCCGCCGGTTCCCGCCGACGATCTGAGGCGCACGCTCACGACCGCTCAGCCGGACACCGATCAGACGCTGCCGCACATCGGCCTGGTCGGCGACACCTACACGATCACCGTCAGCGGCGACGACACCGGTGGCCGTTTCTGCGTCGTCGATATGCACATTCCGCCGGGGGGCGGACCGCCTGCGCACCGTCACAACTTCGAGGAGACATTCATTCTGTTCGAAGGCGAGGTCGAAGCAACCTTCCGTGGCCAGAAGACAGTCTGGCGGGCAGGCGACACGGTGAATATTCCCGCCAACGCCCCGCATCAGTTCCACAACGCTTCCTCCAAGCCTGCTCGACTGCTCTGCATCTGTTCCCCGGCCGGACAGGAGAAGTTCTTTGCGGAGGTCGGGGTACCGGTCGCCACCCGTACTGCGCCTCCACCTAAACTCGACGCGAAGCAGCAAGCGGAATTCAGGCAAAAAGCCACGGCGCTGGCGCCCAAGTATCGAACCGAATTGCTGGAAAAGGCGTAGACGCTGCCTTTTCGCCGTGCCGCAAAGGCCGATAAAAAGGAGGCCTTTATCCTCTGAGGGAATCGCCCTCGGAGTCCCCGCACAACAGCGTGGGTTACCTGCCAGAGGCCGGATTACAGAAGTAATACCCCGTGTGTCGCCGGGGTGCGGCTTCGGTGTAAGATCGCTGCAGGATTTTCGGTTCGGAGACGTTATGAAACGAATTGCTGCCTTCCTTCTGTTGGCCGTCTTGAGTGTTGCGGGGTCGCTACACGCTCAAACCATCAGTCCCCAAGAAAATGCGCGGCGGTCGCAGAAAGCGGCGAAGAAGCAGCAAAAGATGTTGAAGAAGGCATCCAAGAAACAGCGGAAAGCAATGAAGAAGTACGCGAAAGCGCAACGCAAGGCGCAGAATAAGGCGAACCGCCGCTATAGGAAGTAGCCTTTCGCGTTTATGACGGCTTTGGATGTCGGGACGGTACAGTTTGCCGGTAAGGTGACGTGGATGTGCCGCGGGGAATCGGGGTTGGCGGCGACTTCAGCGGTTTGCTAAAACCGGCACCTGGCGAGCCTTGAGTATGTGCTCGTCGGCGGTTACCAGGGTCAAATCGAATACACGCGCTGTAGCCACCAGAAAACGGTCGGCGGGGTCGCGATGGGGAAGCTGCACGCGGGCGGTTTCTTGCGCGACCTGGTAGGTGATCTGAGCTTCCCGCATAGGAACTGCGTCCAGCGCATTTGCGATCCACGCCTGGGGATTGGGATGCAGCGTCAGCCTGTTTTTCTGGCAAAGAGTCAGAACCTCCCACAACGAGATCGGGGAAAGCCACAGCTCATTGTTGGGATTCTCCAGTGTGGCGGTCAGGCGAGCGGCAAGGTGCGCGCGATCCAGCGTGCTCCACAGCCAAATATGAGTGTCGAGGAGCAGTTTCATCCTCGCAAGGCGTCCCAATCGTCTTCTGCACTGGCAGGAGAGACGATGTCGCCGGTAATTTGACCGGTACCCGCCAGAGAACCTACCCAGTGTTTCGGCTTCCTGGATGCATGAGGAGGAGAGAGCTCAGCCATCGGCTCGCCGAAACGCGTGACCAGAACTGGTTTTCCGGTCTTGCGGACTCTCTCGAGCACGGCCAGACAAGTGGCTTTGAATTTAGAAATGGCAATCTCTTCCATGCCAAACCTCTCTACAAGATAGTACTATCGTCAGAGACCATGGTCAACACTGAAAATGTGTTTCTCGGGCCGGTGTCGGTTCGCGCCATCTGACGATTCGTCACAAATTCTCAGTGACGACCCGCACATCCTTCTGATCTGGAACGCGCTACGCTGATTCCATTCCAAGGACTTCTCCCGGTCCAGTTCCCTCCAGAAAGAGACTGCTATGCGTGCGTCCAGACGCGTTTTGGCCGTTGTACTGGTGTGTTTGTCGAGCTTTTGCCTGTCGAGATTTGCGGCGGCGCAATCGGATGAAGTTGTGGCTGAGCGTGTCCTCGGTCCGCGATGGAAGCAGGTTTCGCGCCGGGCGGGGATGATATTTGCGGGAACGGTGCTGACGGGCGCGGCCCCTATTGCAGCAAACGATGGGACAGCGCCGGGGGCGACTGCAGCGGTGCAGTTGCGTTTTCGTGTGGACGAAGCGATTGCCGGGGTCGAGCGCGGGCAGGTTGTCACCATTCATGAGTGGGCGGGAGCATGGTCCAGGCATCGCTCGATGAGAAGTGGCGAGCACATTTTGATCTTCTTATATCCGCGGAGCCGCTTGGGCCTTACCAGCCCAGTCGGCGGATCACTTGGCCAGGTTGCTCTCGACGCTAGTGGGAAGAATGTGGCGAAGCGGAGGCCTGCCGCGGTCCTCGGATTCGGATTACGAAACGAATCTTCTCAGCAGCCGCGCGTGCCCGGCGGCGTCCGGGGTGTCAGCATCGTTCAACTGGAGCGGGCGATCCGCAGCGCCCGAGAGGAGTGAATTATGCGCTGGCGAATTCTGGCGGTTGCCGGTCTTCTTTTTTGTGGTGCTGTTTTCAGCCGCGCTGGAGGGCCGGCCTTTGTCGCAGGCTCGGGCTACTCTGCTGGAGTCGAAGGACAAGCGCTAATCTGGGAGAACGGCTCGGTGCAATACTTTACCGACCAGGGAAACCTGAGCCCGATCCTCACTGGCGCGCAAGCCGATGCTTTTGTGGCGGCTGCTTTCAGCGCATGGACCGGCATTTCAAGCGTTGCCCTTACTGCGTCGCAGGGCGGACATCTTGCGGAAGACGTGAACGGCAGCAATATCGCGGTCGCTAACGGAACCATCACCGCCCCAGCGGACATTACTGCTTCAGCGACCGGCATTCCCGTCGGAATCGTTTACGACTACGACGGGACGGTCACCGATGCGCTGCTCGGCGAAGGCGCTGGAGACCTGGCGGATTGCTTTACCAACGCCGTCTATACGAGTTCCGGCGATGTAGGGCCTGACAACTTCTCCGCCAGCGGGTACATCGTGCACGCACTGGTGGTGATTAATGGAATTTGTGCGGCCACGAGCGCGCAACTGCCTGACGTTCAATACCGGTTGGTGCGAATCCTGGGGCGCATTGTTGGCTTGGGGTGGTCGCAGGCCGATGTGAATGTGTTGACGCACAAACCGCCTCCAACCAGCGCCGACTTTGCAGGATTTCCGGTGATGCACTTTACCGATCCGGTGAATTGCGTGCCCATCAGCGTCTGCTATCCGAACGCGGCTGTTCCCGCAATGGATGACAGGGATGCGCTGGCGCGGCTTTATCCAGTCAGCGGGGGCCCGCAAACGGCGGGCAGAATTTACGGCAGCGTGTACTTCACCAATGCTTCGGGGAATGCACTGCAAGCAATGCAGGGCGTCAACGTGGTGGCGCGGTTGATGGTCGCGGGCCAGCCCTCGCGGCAGTATGTTGTGAGTTCCGTTTCTGGATTTCTGTTTTGCGGCAACGCGGGCAACATCATCGATGGATACCTGGACGGAAACGGCCTTCGCTATGACCGGTGGGGCTCCGGTGATCCCTCGCTCGAGGGCTTTTACGATTTGGGCGAACTGACGATTCCAAACGGGCAAAGCACCGCCCAGTATCAGTTAAGCGTGGAGGCGCTGGATCCGAACTGGTCCACGGGAGTCGAACCGTACGGTCCCGCACAGGTGACGCCGTCGGGCTCGTTCGCTCCCGTTGTGGTCACGGTGACGAATGGATCGAATGCGGAGCAAGACATCCTGATGCTGGGGGATGAAATCGCGCAGACGCATCCCGGCAGCGGGTCGACATACGCGAATCCGGCGAGGCTTCCGCGGGGCGGCGCATGGGGATCGTGGATCTCCGGCTACGGCAGCACCGATTGGTTCGAGTTCACGGCACAGGCGAACCGCACGGCCTCGGTCGCGGTGACGGCACTCAATGAAGCGGGCCAGCCGACCGAGGCCAAACTGTTGCCCGTAATCGGGATTTGGCAATTGAGCGACGAGAGCGGCGATCCGGCGCCGGCTTTCACGCCATCGGCATTCAACTCGGCGATTTTTGGAATGACCCGCCTGGATGCGCAGTTTGGTGTGTCAGATACGTTTCGAGTGGGAGTCGCGGACTTCCGGGGCGACGGCCGTCCCGATTACNNGGGAGCACTCTTTCTGCGTCCGCGAGCCAGATCGAGGTGGCTGTGCCTTCCGCATCGCTGGACGGGGCGGCCACTGTCCAGGTCACCGATCCCGTAAGCGGCGCTTTTTCGCAGATGATTGGCGCGCTGACCTACGGCGCTTCGGCCACGGATCTGTTACTGCTGCTGCAAGGCGCGGAGCCGGCCACTCCTATTGGGGCGGTAGCGGCCAACCCCATCCTAGTGCGCGCGGTTGCCGCCGATGGAGTTACGCCGGTGAGCGGGGCGACGATCGCCTGGAGCGCGAGCAATGGCTTGCAGTTCTCGGTGTGCAGCGCAGCGTCTTCCTGCTCGGTGCTGAGCGATGAAGCGGGAGAATCTTTCAGCTGGGCGACTCCCACCGCGACGGGCACGAGCACGATCACCATCGCGCTGGCGCCAGCGTCGTACTCGCCGCCACAATCGCAACAGGCGTCGGTGGTGGCAAGCTCGTCCGCGATCAACCTGGCTGCGGTGACGCCGACGCGCTGGATTGCGCAAGAGGCGACCGTTGGCATTCCGCTGACCGTCGAAGCGCTCGACCAAAATGGCGCGCCGCAGGCGAATGTCGCGATCAATTTTTTAATTGAAAAGGGAACGGTCTCGCTTTCGGCGGCGAGCGCGTCCACGAACAGCTCGGGATTCGCCACGGTAACCGCAAGTCTCACGAATTTAAGTGCCGACGTGCTGGTGAGCGCTTGCGTCGCTCCGAACAATGCGCCCTGCCAGGCTTTTACGTTGCACTCGACGTCCGCTTCGCTGTGGACGCTGGAGACGGTGAGCGGATCGTCGCAGATTGTGTTGCCGGGGCAGGCTTTTCAACCGCTGGTGATGAGGGTGACCGACGGATCGAGCGCCGCGAATCCAGTGCTGGCAGTGAACGTCGCTTTTGTGACCACGCTGGCGCGGATCGGTTCCGATGTAGGCGGAATACCCGTTCTCCTGGGATCGTCGCAAGCGCAGGCCGTGACCGATCAAAATGGGGTCGCGTTTATTGTGCCGTCTGCCGGGAACTTGGGCCCGTGCGACGTCTTCATCGCGGTGAGTGCGGGGAATTCGAGCGCACAGTTGCAGATGGAGAGCTTGGCCGCAATCGTTCTGCCGCAGCCGAACAAGATCCCCGCTCAGGCTCCTGCGGCGCAGCCCATTCCGCGCTTCGCTCCAAGCCTCGGTTCGCAAACGTCCGCGCCTCCAAGCGCGCCGGAGGTGCTGTTCGCGGAGCCGGAATCCACTTCGAGCGACGATCCGGCGGTGGACTCGCCGGTGAGCGCTCGCCCGGAGTCATCGGCGGACGGAGCTTCTGGCGATCGGGGAGGTCCCGAGGCGGCGAGTTCTGCGGGGAGTGAGAACTCTGCTTCCGCGCCAGTTGGGAGCGATGTTGCTCCCACAAATGCACCCTGCTCCGTGGAGATCCAATCCAAGCCTGCTTCAAGCAATTCGCTTCCTGAGCACAAACGAAGCTGCCGCGTGCTGGCCGCGGATGGTCCGCTACCGTGATTCGTGGGGCGATTCGGGTTTGTCGAGCATGGGCGCGGTTTTGTTTCCACCCGTTAAGTCTTCCGCGCTAGTACGAACGGCGAACAGCGAACGACGAATGGCGAACAACGAACGACTGCCTACTTCTTCGTCCACTGATCGACCCAGTCGTTGACCGTCTTGTACCAGAGCTGCGCGTTCTGTGGCTTTAGCACCCAGTGGCCTTCGTCGGGNNACGAGCGTCGGCGTCTTGAAATTTTTCGCGGCGCTGCTCGGAGACCACTTTTTGTACATCTCCGGGTTGGTGTACGGGGTGCCTTTGAACTCCCAATTATTGAACCAGAGTTCTTCGGTGGTGCCCCA
>PMMJ01000406.1:8105-8299 GCA_003162255.1 Acidobacteriaceae bacterium
TTCCAGCGATAGCTCCAGTCGTCTCCCCAGGCGCCCTCGGGACCGCCGTGGATTAGGAACTTCACGGGATATTTCTTGGTGGGGTCGAAAGTCGGCGGCTTGACTAGGAAGCCTTCGACCTTGTCGCCCTTCGCTCCTTCGAACCAGAAGGGTTCGAGTGGGGACATGGCGACTTGGGAGAGGACGGCGTCGTT
>PMMJ01000458.1:0-2528 GCA_003162255.1 Acidobacteriaceae bacterium
CGGTGCGGTCAGCGCGCGATCAAAATTCAGATACAGCTTCATGCGCGGCATCTTGAGCAGGTGCGCGAGGAGCGATTCCGCGTTGAGGCGCGGCGACTCGACCCCTTTTTTGCCAAGGAAATCCGCGCTTTTCTGAATGGCTTCGAGGACGGTCATGTTTTTTTTGACTTCGGTTTTTCGTCGTCATATTTGACGTGAAACCCAATTTCACGGCGTTTGGGTTCGGGCGGCGTCATGAGCTGGCGGATGGCATCGAAGACGATTTTGAACTGCGCGTCGTATTTTTTCTCCAGCGCGGCGAGCTGGCGTTCGAGTTTTTGCAAGGTCTTCTGCGGGTCGCCGGGAATCTCGTTGAGCTTGGTTTCGCAGTCTTTGGCTTTCACCTTGGCGGCTTCCCACGCCATGACGGCCTCCTGACGGTCGTGTGCCCGCGTTTCATCGGACCGGCCATCTTTGGTTAGGTCGCCAAGCCGAACTTTCGCAGCATCAAGGTTTATCCGGGCGTTCTTTAGCTCGGAGTCGGCTTGGCCCTGACGTTTCTGCTCGGCTTGGGAAAAAGACTGCGCCTTCTCGAAAGCATCCTCGGTCGTTTCAATCGCAGATTCGATGGCTTTGCGCTGCTTCTCCAAGGCGGAGCGCAGGTCGCTAATAATTGGAGGTTGGTTTTCCCAAGCTGGGAACCGTCCTAGCCGCTCCTGGATGCGGGCATTAAGCTCGGCCAGTTGCGGGTTCAGATCGTCCGCACTCTCGTCATCGAGGAGTTCGGCAATCTTGGTCTCCAACTGTTCGATCTTCAGGTCAAACTCGTTGGCCTGGTCGCGCACAACCTGGAGACGATCCGGGTCTTGCGTGCCATAGGGTTGGGTGAGTTTTGCGAGCTTTTTTTCAGCCTCCTGCAACGCCTCTTGATGAGTCTCGGCGTCGCCTTCGGGCCCGGATGCGTGAATTGTTCCGAATCCTTTGATCTCGATCCTGACATCAGGAGAACCCGAAAACGTGGCTTTTTCTCCGGGCATGACGGTCTGGGATTCGTCGGGCGACTTCCGGTGGATGGTGGTCTTTTTCTTCGGTTGAACCGTGAGATGNNGAGTTTCTCGACTCTGGCCGCAAGTGACTGATGAGCTTTGCTGTCTTCCACGAAAGCGCGGGCATCCTCGACCTCGGCCGTGCGCTCGTCCAAGGATGAACGTTGACGGCGAGCCTCGTCTCGTTTGCCACGAGCCGCGTCAACTGCGTCAGTCGCTTTTTGCAATTCAACTGCAAGGTCACCCACCAACGTTTCGCCATTTTGAATTGCGCCTTGAAGCTGGCCAATTTCAGCGCGGGCGCTGCCGATCAGTTCCAAGGAGTTGCCGATGGCATCAAAGCGTTCCTTGGCGGCCTGCTCCGTCAGCCTTTTCTGCTCCAGCTCACTTTGAAGACGGAGGTAGGTTTCGGTCTGTTGACTGGTTTGAGCAACAGATTCGCGGAGGGCGTCAGCTTCAAATCTGGCCTGACCTCGTTTCTGCCGGGCGTCCTCGACCGCCCGGCTCGTTTCCTCGAATCGCTGCTGATGTTCGAGCCGCTGCTGCCGCTCGGCGGCGGCGGTTTCGTGTTCCGATTCCAATGCGAGGATCGGCGCCGCCTGCTTGCCGGTGCGCGCCTTGCCGCCTTTGGTGAAATAGGTCTGATAACGTTCTTCGAGCAACTCTTCCAAGAGGGTGCCGCTCTCGCCGGTCAACTGCACGCCCAGCGCGGCGCGGAGATTCTCGGTGGCGCTGGAAGAAAGAGAATCCAGGTGGNNCCACAAGACTTCAGCCAGCCCCCAGTGCTCGTGTTTGGATAGCCCGCGACCCGGAGCATCTGACGCTACGATGATCTCCCGCAATTTGGTGTCGGCATTGCGGCTGTCAGCCAAAGGCTGGAATTTTCCGTTCTCGAAGCGGAACAAGTGTGCGGACGCTCCGTCGAGAAAGGTTTTCTCGGCCCGGTAACGGACGCCCGACTGGGTGAATTCCACTTGAACTTGCGGCGCCAAGGACCGTCCCCATGGGCGCACTGCTTCAATCTCCTCGCCAGAAACTTGGTGCGCATCAAACAGGCACCGGCGCATCGCCTCAAACAGGGAGGACTTGCCGGTGCCGTTGGGCGCATGGATGACATTGAGCCGGTCGCTGAGAGGTCCCAATTCCACTGAAGTGAGCAAGCTCCGCCAGTTGGCCACGGTCAGGCTGTGAGGAATCATGCGCGGCTCCTTTCGTGGAGTTCAAAAAGCTGGAGAAGAGCCTGAGTGGCCACGGCGCGCTGTTCAGGGTTGGCTGATTGCGCCGCCTGGGAACGCAGTTTGACGGCGGCCTCGCGAAAAGAGCCGGACGCCAGCGACTCAATCCAACCTTCGCCATCCGGGGCCGGGATGAGGGAGCTTGTGTCGAGAGAGCCGAAGAGAAACCGGCTGGCGAGCAGTTCTTCGATGCGGACCAGGGGATGACGGTCTTCCGGAAACAGAACTCCGGCGAGGAAAACACGCACCAGGGTCACGTCGGGCGGGT
>PMMJ01000458.1:2541-2741 GCA_003162255.1 Acidobacteriaceae bacterium
CGCATCATACCGGGCAAACGAATGCCAGTGACCGAGCGCCAGGTAGTCCAGACCCAGTCGGCTGGCGGCGTCACGAGGGATCGGATAATCAGGTTCACCATTCGGAATTCCCTCGACGTTCCCGTGAGCCAGTCCAATCGCCAGCTTGGTGACATCCTTGGCGTTGATCCATGAGGTCGGATTTTTCGTCGAATATTTAT
>PMMJ01000057.1 GCA_003162255.1 Acidobacteriaceae bacterium
GACGGGCGGGGACGCCCGGCGCTCCATCGAATAATTTCTTGCTACTGCTGCGGTTGGGCCGGAGGGTTTACCGGCGTTAGTTGGTCGGCTGGCCGCGGCGCTACGTGCGGAATATTTGGCGTTTGCGTGACTTGGCCGCGCTCGGCGTCGGCGATCAGAATGCCAGCGTGGTCAAGCAGTAGACCGGTCGCCCGGTCCAGTTCGACCTCGGCTTTTTCGTAATAGGCCTTGGCAGAGACGAGCGTGACTTCGGCCTGGGTCAGGGCCGCCTGGTTCTGCAGCACCAGAGTTGAAGTGGATGCGCCGAGCGCGTACTTCTTTTGTTCGGCGTCAAGAGACTGGTGCGCCAGATCCATGGCGGCTTGGGCGGAAGCGACACTCGCGCGGTTCTCTTGCACTCCAAACTGCGCGTTGCGCACCTCGATGCGAACCTGGTTCTCGATCTGCTGCAGGTGCAACTGGGCTTGACGATATTCGAATTCCGAGCGCACCTGCAGAGCCTGCGCGGCACGGTTGCGAAGCGGAATATTCAGACTCAGCCCCACCCCTTTATCTGGCGCGGTCGAATTGATCAGTTGGTTTAAGGTTGTACCGTAAGAGACGGGAGGTGGAAGAGCGGGTGCACTGGTGAGACCGCAGAATGATGGCTCAGTAACGCATACGTAATTGGGATTCGCATTGCCGCCCGTGCCTGCGCCGCCGTAGTAGGCAAACAAGTCCAGCGAGGGCAAAAGGGCGCTGCGGATCGCTTTGTTGCTGATTTCGGTATTAGAGAGGTTGATGCGCTGTTCCGCGAGTTCGGGTCGATGGCTAAGCGCATCGTTTACCAAGTCCTGGGTGGGAACGACGGCTTCCTGCGCAGGCAGCTCCATGGTTGAGGTAGGAATCACCTCGGCGTCGGCCAGCGTCGGGTCGACCAGCGTGCGGCTGAGGGCATTTTTCATCAGGAGTTGCTGTCGTTGAAGATTGGTCAGGGCAAGGGTCAGCGCCTGCTGATCCGAGGCGACTGTGCTCTGCGCCCGGACCACTTCGATCGGAGCGAGCGTCCCGATTTCCACCTGCTTCTGACTGTCAGAGAGCGTCTTCTGAGCGAACGCCAACTGCTCGTTCTGAACCCGGACGTTCTCGTAGGCATACACGAGGTCCCAGTACATGTTTTCGATCTGGTCGACAGTGGTGGTAATTTGCAGGCGAAAGGCCACGTCGGAAATCTCGCGATCGTTCTTGGCAATCTGAATGTAGCGAGTATTCGGAGCGAATCCGAAGCCCTGCAGCAAGTGCTGCGTTAACTTAAACTGAAAACTTGAGTTCAGGACCGGCGTGAATTCATTGAAAGGGTTATCGGAAGTTACCCGGGTATTGTTGAACCCGATGGCCACATTTGTGCCCCACTGGAATCCCTGGGCATAAGTGAAATTGCCGGTTCCTGTGTTCTGATGAGGGCCGCAAAACAGCGAGGTGCAATCGATTCCGAGATGATCGATTTGCAATGTGCCGGAGAGGATGGGATCGAAGCTCGTGATGTTCGGGCCGAGGCCGAAGGTTGAGCCCACCAAGCCACCCAATCCAGCGGCGGCGCCACCCGCCGCGACCGAGGTTCCGCCGGGACCCGAGCCGACCTGTCCCGCGAGCCCGCCCACGGCACCTCCGGGCGTGTTCTGCACGATCCCGTTCGAAACGCCGAGTGTACTGGCTCCCGCCTTCGCGCGCCATACGTCGGTATCGGCAATGTTCAGGTTGTAGCGCGCGATGGCGATATCGAGGTTGTTTTCAAGCGCCAGTGCGACCGCGTCATTCATCGAGATGTAAAGTTTGCCATCGTGCAAGAGTTGATCGATGCGCGGCGTGTTGGCCAGGTTCGGCGGCGCTACCCGGCGCGCAGTGTAGGGCGCGAGGGGGTTGGGGAAGGACGACCGCGGGCGCGCGTATTCCTGCACATCAAACGGCTGCGACGAGGAGGGCACGGCCCTCTGCGCCGAGGGCGCGCTGGGCACGGACGAAGCGTCCTGCGCCCACCCGGCGGGTATCATGATGGCGGCGAGAAAAAGGGCGGCAGCCCGCTGAAACGCGGTTAACACTACTGTAGAACGTTGCATTTGCATCATCTCCATTGATCAACTCAAGTGGTCACACTCAAGCCATCGGAATCGGAAGCAGAAATTTCGCACTTTTGGCTGACACTTCGTTAATACGTAGAACGGCAGGCAAGAGTTCCTTGCAATCTTTTCCTTGTAGTGCCCCCCTTGCAATGCCGGGCAGAGGCAATCTTTTTCATTAGTGCAAGTAAATGATCGTAAGTGAAATAGTATAGCTGACGCGCCGCCGCACGCTCTGTGACAATAGCGGCAAAACTCTGTAAATGGTTACGATGATGGTCACGCGGCTTAGGACTCAGAAACAACGTGCGTAATCTCAGACTGATCCTCTCCTATGACGGCGCCGAGTTCGCGGGCTGGCAGGTGCAGCCCGGCCGGACGACGGTGCAGGGCGCGCTGGCCTCAGCCATTGGACGATTGAGCGGAGAAAATGTACTGCCCCAGGGTTCGGGCCGGACCGACGCGGGTGTCCATGCGCTGGCGCAAGTTGCGAGTTTTGCGACCGCGTCGGCGATTCCACTCGAAAACTGGATGAAAGCGCTGAACCATATTTTGCCGGCTTCGATCCGGGTGCTGGAGGTGGCCGAGGCCCCGCCCGAGTTCCACGCGCGCAAGTCGGCGCGCGCCAAGACCTATCGCTATCGCATCTACCGCGGAGCAGTCTGTCCGCCGTTTCTGGCGCGCTATGTTTGGCATTACCCGTAT
Organism: Acidobacteriaceae bacterium; assembly: GCA_003162255.1. Classification (GTDB taxonomy): domain Bacteria; phylum Acidobacteriota; class Terriglobia; order Terriglobales; family Acidobacteriaceae; genus Acidiflorens. Next base: position 2,802 of record PMMJ01000057.1, read on the forward strand.
CCGCTCGAGGAATCAGCGATGCTTGTCGCCGCCGGCGTGCTGGTGGGCGAGCACGATTTCACCTCGTTCGCGGCGGTGGCTCCGGAGCGAGTGGAACGGATGGCGGCCGAGGAAAATATTCGGACGAACGATATTCGCACGACAAACGTCCGGACGATTTTCACTTCCACCTGGACGCGGGCAGCTGAAGAGTTGATCTACACGGTTCGCGGCAGCGGCTTTCTTCATCACATGGTGAGGAACCTGGTCGGCACATTCTTGTTGATAGGGAAGGGAACCCTGAGCCTGGAGGATTTACAGCGAATCCTCGACGCGCGAGACCGCACTGCGGCCGGCCCAACCGCCCCCGCCAGCGGGCTGTATCTGGTTGCGGTGGAATATTAGGTCTCTGACCGCTGGTTTTTGTACCAAGAGTGGGTGCCCCAGGTCTCGATTTTGAGACCTGGGAGACCACAACGCTTCAAGTGCAAA
>PMMJ01000351.1 GCA_003162255.1 Acidobacteriaceae bacterium
TGGTCTTGGGGTACTCGCTGCTCCGGGCTTACATAGCTGAACACGTCCAACTGCTGCTCATCTTTTCCGCGCATACCTTCTTCTTATTATCAGGTTGTGCTGTGGAAACAAGAGAGTTTTCTGGTACTGCCCCTGCTTCGAATCGAGTTTTTCCGCAACCTGCTAGAGAGTAATGCTATTCTGCCGACAGGAGGTCTAAGGTGAAATTCCCGAATTCGAAGTGGACGTTGCTATCACGTGCGATGGCTGTGCTGGCGGTCTTGATAGTACCCGCCGCAACGCTGGGCACGGGCTCACGGTACGAAGCCCAACCCAGCCTGCCGCCGGCCGGTGATCTCGCGGGCTTTTCCGCCCTGGCGCCGATAGATGCGCACGTGCACCTTTACACGGACGATCCGGCGTTTGGCGCCTTCATGCAGCGCCTGAACCTGCGTATCCTTGACATCCTTCTGATTGACGATCGCGAGGCTTACTTCAAGGGGCTGGAGCCGCAGCGCGCTGACGTGCTCAAGGTAGTCCATAGCACGGGAGGACGGGCGGTTCTTTGTACGACCTTCAGCCCTTACGATCTCGAAGAGCCGGGATTCGCCCAGCGCACGATTCGCCAGCTCGATGCCGATTTCGAGGCGGGAGCCATCGCCGTGAAGATTTACAAGGTCATGGGTATGGAGATGAAATCAAAAGCGGGAAAATACGTGATGCCGGATGATCCGGCGTTCGAGCCCATTTATGAGGATATTGCCGCCCACCATCGGACGGTGGTCGCGCACATCGCGGAGCCTGATTCTTGCTGGCAGCCGCCCAACCCCGCCAGCCCCGACTACGAATACTACCAGCAGAACCCGCAGGAGTATGCCTACGCGCATCCCGAGTGGCCTTCTAAGGCCGCGATTCTCACCGCTCGGGACCATCTCGTGGCAGAGAACCCCAAGCTGCGCGTGGTGGGCGCGCACTTGGGCAGCATGGAAGCAGACGTGGATGAAATGGCCCAGCGCTTTGACCGCTATCCCAATTTCGCGGTCGACACCGCCGCGCGCGTCGTGTACTTCATGCTGCAGCCGCGTGACAAAGTCCGGACCTTCCTGATCAAATACCAGGATCGTATCCTCTACGGAACTGACCTGGGGGCCACGGCGAAAGACAACACTGAAAAAGCACTGCAGGAGTGGGAAGACACCTACGAGCGCGATTGGAAATTCTTCGCTACGGACCAGACCGTCGAGTACAAAGGGCACACTTACAAGGGTCTCGCGCTACCGGAGCCTGTTCTGCGCAAGATTTTCCATGACAACGCTGTCCACTGGCTGCCGGGGATTATGGGGAAATCCTAGGACCGTCGAGCGTGCCGCCTAAACCGAGCCTGAGTTGCAGCCCTCCATCCGCCTTAGGTGCGAAGGAGTCTTTACTGCCGTTGAATTGGACCACCCTCTTCATCGCTAGCTTGTTCACGCTGCTGTGCCCGCCATGGCTGGCGCGAGGATGAGCTGCGTCGCAAAGTACTGAGATAGATACCCTTTGATCTGGAAGTCCTTGTTTACCTGCAGTGCGCTAAAGGTGCCGCCGCCGGCATCGCACCCGCGTGACATGGGTTCGGGAATGTAGTGGTAGAAGTAAGTGGCGGCGCCGCTGGCAGTGAGGAACGCTCCTTCAAAGTCCGCCAGCCAGAACGCGCCCATGATGTCGGGAAAGATGCCGCCACTGCCCGCTGACATGTTTCCTTCTGTCATCATGAAGGGGACATTGGGCGGAACGCCATCGTTTTTCCACACCTCAAGAATGTGCGCAATCAATTCGGGTTCCCGATAGAGTTCATTCCATTTCGCAACGCACTCGTAGGGATAATGCTCGAACGACATACGATCTTGCAGGCTTTCAGCCAGGCTGCCACAGCGTGCAGGTCTTCCGTGAAGGTCGAAAAATGGCGCACCGGTTGCGGATCTCGATCCACAGGCACGGCGATGTAGATCTCCGTCGCCCCCACATCCACACCGGCAGCATTCGGGTTCAGGCAATGCAACACTGGCGCACCTATTTTCTTCGTGCTGTTCTTTCGTTTTCTCGCCATGGCTCCTCCTTGAAATTGACCTGCCATGCGAGACGGCCCAACCCATGCAAAAGAAAGTACTCTCCTGATCGAGATCGACGTACCTCAGTGCGAGGGCGCCGTCATCACTGATTTGAGCACTAGGTTTAGGACCATGCTAGTGAACGGGCTCCCGAAGGATGCACCATTGGAAATTCGGCCTACTTGCCGACGCGCATGGCCCCCCTCATCTTATTAGCCTTTCCCCATTTCGGGCTCAGTTCCTTACCTGCTTGACTCGCTCATCGCGGGTCCCTTGCTGGTAAGCGGCAAGGTCACCGTGCCGCCACGACTGTCATTCACGATTCCTTGCGAGAAAGTCTGCCAGATGCTGCTGGTGGCCTGGTACCGCGGATGATTTTCTCCGCCGGTCCAGAACTGTACGCGATATTGCTTGGCGTAGGGTTCGCCCCACGCGATGCGGATCGCATTCAGCTTCTGCACGCTCCCTAGGTCGAGAATCACCCATTGCGGCAAGAGAGAATCGTCTTCCCCCGTAACGTGTTGTGAGAGATAGGGATTGCTCTTCCAATAAGTGTTTGGATCTCCATCGGGGAGCTTCGAATAGTGGAAACCCTGCTCCACGCTGTCCATCGTGGTGCCCCGGTGCGGGAGCGCATAACCGAACGAGTGATCGAGGCTCGCGGCCGAGGGTGTTGCCTGCCCGATGAAGTACCCCTGGCCCACAGGGTCACTCCATGTTCCGTCGGTGTTCCAGTGCCAGGCTTCCGCCTGGAGTTCCGTATTCTGGCGGTAGGAAATTACCTGCCATCCGGCCCCGAGAATTTCGTTGAGCATCGGTTGTTCAAGCGCTTTGTCGGCGGCCTTCACCTCGATGCGATCGACGGTGCTTCCCAGAGCACGGAAAGGGCTGAACTCGTTGGTGACGTGCGAAGGGACAGCGTCCACAACCAGATCCTGGCCTGTGGCGCACACACTGAGGCACATGATCCCGGTGAGAAATGACAGAAGGTAACTTGCAAGGCTCGTTGCAGGTTTCATGGGTGCTCCTCATCAGGGGATCGATCGAGCTTCTGAGGATCTATCACGACATGCTTGATCATTTTGCGATCCCAGGCGTAGGCAATTTGGATAAGTCCGTCCGACGTCTGAATCACCGCCGGATAGGCATAACCGGAGCGGCGGGACTCGTTCTCCAGGGTAAGGACNNAAGGACATGCTTCCACTTCAGGCCGTCGTGCGAAATCGCAATGTCGAGTGGACACCGGTTTCCCCAACCGGAATCTTGGGGCAGGTGTGCGGAGTGGTTGTAGACGAGCAGTAGGCGCCCATCCTTCAAGGTCACGGCGTCGATGCCGGAATTCGGGTTGGGCAGTTCGGTAGCCGCCAGCGGTGTCCATGTGCGCGTCGTTCGCTTCACGACCCTTGTGCCCGCAACCGATGACTCGCATCTCGCGGAGATTAACTCGTCATGATCACCATCTCGCTCACGCCACGAACGCGGATCGCTGCTGCCATGCGCGTTGTGTGCGTGCGTGCCGCAGTGTGTCCGCATGCACCTAAAGCAGNNTCGCTCCGCACCCATCACAACCCTCCGCTCACATCCCCTGCAATGCGCTCCTTCGCTCTCCGCACCACAACCAACCCATTCAAAACCCGTAGCGCCTGGGTTCCCGGAAGCGGCTTAGTCCAAATCGCCGTATCGTCAATGCTCCGCCTCGACTGCCCGCCTTCAACACAGCTCTATCTGCGGAGCACTGTCGATACGGCACTACAGATTTGCACTACAGATTTCAGATTTGGACGAAGTCGCTGGCGCGACGGACGCTATCGCGTGCTCGCGGGACGGCTATTTTCTGAGCTACAAGATTTGCGGTCTTGAGGCATAATAGACGTCATTGTGCTGCACCCCAGCTCTCAACGATCCTCCTTCCGGGACTCCTGGGGCGATCAAATGGCGAAACGGCTATTGAAAACCCATAGAGAAAGATAAGCTCCTCCGCGTCCGTCGCAAACGCCCGCGACTTCGTCCAAATCCCCCTATCGCAAGTGCCCCGGCGGGAAACTTTTCCGTCCACTCGAACGCTCGGCGCCGGCGCACTTGTCGATAGAGTAGTAAGATTTTGCGCCAACCATCCTTTTGAGCCACCGCCAACTCCATGGCTTTCATTGACTTGCCCGTTTCGCAGACGTAAGATTCGCGTCAGTGATCGGGCGAACGATCTCGCATTACCGCGTCATCGAGAAGCTGGGCGGCGGCGGGATGGGTGTGGTCTACAAGGCTGAGGACGTAACCCTCCACCGATTTGTCGCGCTGAAGTTTCTGCCCGAAGAAGCAGCCAAAGCTCCCAAGCTTTGGCTCGCCTGATTTGCTATGGCTTGCTTTGACACAGGAAGTGTAATTCATCCCACATTTCAACCGAGAGTCATCCGCATGAAACTTCGCTCCGCTATTCTTCTGCTGATTTTTGTTGTGGCAAGTCTTATTGCTCGCGCCCAGAACGCTCCGACGCCGCACCCCATGGGTGTGGACGACCTTTCCGACTTTCGTGAGGCGCACGATCCGCAAGTTTCGCCGGACTCCCGGTTCGTCGCCTACACGGTAACCTCCACCTCGCTGCAGGACGACAAGTCAGAGACGCGTATCTACCAGGTGCCCGCCACCGGTGGCGATGCCATCCCGCTGACCGCGGAAGGCGTCTCCTCGAATCACCCCCGCTGGTCGCCCGACGACAAGTTTCTCGCCTTTCTTTCCGAGCGTAACCAAGGCAAGACGCAGGTCTACCTCCTCAATCGGCTGGGCGGCGAGGCCCAGAAGCTCACCGAGACCATCCAGGACGTCGAAGACTTCCGCTGGTCGCCCGACGGCAAGCGCCTGGTCCTGATTCTGCGCGATCCTTCCCCCAAAGAGTTGGAAGCCGCGGCGAGTAAGGGTAAGGAGGAGGGAGACGACCAAGCTGCCGCTGCCAAGAAACCCAAGGCGCAGCGCCCCTGGGTTATCGACCGCCTTCAATTCAAGGAAGACATCATTGGCTATCTCGATCGCCGCCGCACCCACCTCTATGTCTTTGACGTCGCCAGCAAATCCATGGTGCAGGTGACTTCCGGTGACTACGACGACTCCGAGCCCGCATGGTCCCCCGACGGCAAACTCCTGGCTTTCTCGAGCAACCGTTCCAAGCCCGACCCGGACGCTAACTATAACTCGGACATTTGGGTGGTCAGCGCGGACAACACGGACAAAGGCCGACTCTTACGCAGGTCACGACCAGCCCCGGCGAAGAGCGCAGCCCAGACTGGTCTCCTGATGGGAAGTGGATTACGTACTCGACGAACCTGGATCCGAAGCTGTTCCAGTACGGCACCAAGCATGTAGCCGTTTCTCCCGCCCTCGGCGGACAAGCGAGAGTCTTGACTCAGAGGTTCGATCGAATGGCTGCCTCTCCCCGCTTCAGCCAGGATGGCAAGTCCATCTACTTTCTGGCTGACGACGACGGGACTCAGATCATGGCGCAGGTGAATGTGGCGGATGGCCAATTGACTCGGCCTGTCGGCGGCCGCTTGATGGTGGAGAGCTACTCCGTCGGCAAAGACGGCACGATCGCCGCCAGCCTTTCCACGATGGACCGGCCATTCGAGATCTTCACCGCCAAAGAAGGCAAACTCACACAACTCTCGCATGCCAACGATGCCTGGCTCTCAAAGATCAAACTAGCCCGCGGGGAATATGTCTCCTTCAAATCGAAAGACGGCACGACGGTTCACGGCTACGTCTACAAGCCGGTGGATTATGTTGCGGGAAGGAAGTACCCGGCCCTGGTCCGCCCGCACGGTGGACCCGTAGGGGCTTACTACGCGGAGTTCGAGGACCCTGAACAACTCTTCGCTGCTAACGGTTATGTGGTGCTGCTCCCGAACCCGCGCGGTTCTTCCGGCTACGGCGAGGACTTCTGCAAAGCGATCTATGCGGACTGGGGCAACAAGGACTTTCAGGACGACATGGCCATGGTGGATTACGCCATCGCGCAGGGCTACGCCGACCCGGACAAACTCGGCGTGGGCGGCTGGTCCTACGGCGGAATCTCCACCGACTTCATCATCGCGCAGACTACCCGCTTCAAGGCCGCCATCTCCGGGGCTGGCGAGGCCGATTACAAGAGCATGTGGGGCCACGACCAGTATCAGCGCGATTACAGCATCGAGCTCGGCCTACCCTGGGAACATCCCGAGGTCTGGGATCGCGTGAACTATCTAAAGAAGGTCAAGGACATCACCACACCCACCATGTTCGTCGGCGGGAACATCGACTGGAACGTGCCCATCCTTGGCGGCGAACAGATGTATCAGTCGCTGAAGGCTCTTGGACGCGACACCCTACTCGTTGTCTATCCCGACGAATCCCATGGCTTCAAGACGCCTTCGCATATTAAGAACCTTCATGAGCGGTTCCTGGCCTGGTATGCGCACTACGTCAAGGCGGACGGCACGCCGGCGCGCCCCGCGGAAAAAACGACGGTAGAATCCAAGCCTGCAAAAGCCAGAAGCGCGGAACTCGAACCGCAGAAGACCGAGATTCGTCTCATACCGCGATTCTGAATCTCGCTTCCCCGAGTGAAAGGATCGCCTTCGTCTGGTTGCCACCCATCGCTCAGGGCCGGATCAGCACCCAGAGCCCGGTCAATGAGTGACGTGGCGATGTTAGTGCGCCGGGCTAAACCGGTATGAAGCAGAGGAGGAAGGGGCCTTACAAAGAAGGAGTAGCGATCCACTTTGGCCCCGAGTTTTGCGTTGGGCATCGCGAGGTGCACGGCGAAGCGTAAACAGGGGAATAGGCGGGGTGGGAGATTGAGCTGCGAAAAAATACAACCCGGACGCCGACGCAGTTAACATGTGCGGAAGGCAATACGGACAATGGCGATAGCGCGAGCCCTTGTTGGTCCGGCGTAGTCGAAGGCCCCAGGCACGCCTAGAAACTTCATACACGAGAACCGGGAGACCTCGGAGATGCCTGCGGCGAACGTCAGCCGCAGGACGGCGGGAGAAGGCTCAGACCGTACGGCCCGCGTGCACGTCTGCGAGGAGTCGGACAGCGGCATATTACCGATGAATCATTCGAACAGAGACGAAGGCTCGTCGGCGGAGAGTGAGGAGGGAAGGCTGCTGATCAAGGAGAACACTATTCCATCTGACACGTTCCCGACTCAGAGCGGGTGTGTACGTGTCCCACAGGTGGGCGAGTGTGCGGACAAGCTCCACGCTTCGCCGTTATTCATCTGCGATAAGAGCCGCATGCGCTAATGAGCGCTCGTGCGGATCTGTGCGGGGGGCGATCAGCAATGGTCGTCCCTACCGCGACAAAAATGGCACTAAGTCCCCCCACAGCATGTCTTCCGAGTGCGCCATCGTTCGGCCTGACCTTCGGATTGCTCCTGCGGATTCGCTGATAAAACTAGACAACGTTTCGTCACAACGTTTCGTGATGCGAAGCCAGCCATAAAGGTCTATACTTTCGGCAAGCGAAGGGAGACCTTCGATTGGATCAACGAACTGA
>PMMJ01000037.1:0-3790 GCA_003162255.1 Acidobacteriaceae bacterium
GAGAGTTCTTCAGAGGTTCCCTAGAATGCAAAGGGCAATTAATCCGGATCCAGATACAAATCCGGCTCCTTCCCATTTGAACAGCTTATATTCGGGCGGGAAAGCTTATAGCCCACAACTCAGGACGGCTGCCGCGCGATTTCTACTGGCAATACCGGGCCCGTCCCGATGGATGCCGCCGATTCAGCGGCGATGTTCCTCACGAAGTCGACTAGAACGGGCAGGGCTTGCGCCACGCTAGGCGAAAGCTCCTCTCCGAGGTCGAAACATTCGCCGCACACGGAAATTTCAAACGCCTGCGGCCGTATGCCATAGAGCTCCCAGCACAGAAACAGGAGAATCTCGGGCGTCAGTTGGTGGGTAAAGGGGGCTTCGGAGCGGTGGGAGCTGACCGGCGTGCAGCGAATGTGTCCCGGCCGGCCCTGCCGTCCAGCATCGATGAGCAATATCAGTTCGGCGTGGCTTATGGTTTCGGCTAGCTCGGGAGTGAGTTGGTGGAGCGCGAGAACCTCAGCGTCGCCCGCAGGCAGCACGCGAGACAATTCTCCCGCCGCATGAATCCCCAGCCCATCGTCGGAACGAAATCGATTGCCGTAGCCGATGATGAGAGTCCTTGCCATCAGGCCGGTCTCACGGGGTCGCAATCTCGTCCAGTAACTCGCCGTTCGCGCCCATCAATTGAACCCGCAGAGCAATTTCGCCTAAGGCGTGCGTGGAGCAACTTAAACAGGGATCGTAAGCCCTCACCACCGCCGAGACCCGGTTCAACATGCCTTCCTGCAGCTTGTTGCCGTCGATGAAATGCTCACTGACCTGCTGGATGCCGCGGCCCATGGCGAGATTGTTGTGTCCGGTCGCTACTATGAGGTTCGCCCAAATGATGCCGCCTTGCTCATTCACTTTGTAGTGGTGGATCAAAGTGCCCCGCGGCGCCTCGATCATTCCCACGCCCTCCAGGGAATTGACGCCTCCGGTTGCGCGAACGTGCTTATCGAGAATTTGCGGATCGGCCAACAACAGCTCGATCTTCTCCAGCGCGTGCACGATCTCAATCAGACGCGCATAGTGGTAGAGAAACGCACTGTGCGCCGGTGACCCAAAGCGCTGGTGGAATTCCGCGAATTCAGCGTCTGCCTTGGACGTGCCGCACTGATCGGCCGCATTGATTCTCCCCAGCGGACCAACCCGATACGCGCCTTCGGGAAATCCCTGCGGCTTGAAATACGGGGCCTTCAAGTAAGACTCGCGAAGGCTTGCCTCGCCGATCCAATCCGCGTAGTCCTCGGGAGCGATTTGATCCTCGACGATTTCTCCGCTCGCGGCGCGGAACCGCAACCCACCATCGTAAAACTGCAAATTTCCTTTTCGGTCGACGAGTCCGGCATACATGGTCGGCGCCGAACCGAAGAATTCGATCTCATCCTTATAGTTATCGATCGCTTTCTTGAAGAATTGAATGGTGCGGTCCGCAATCACCTTGGCCGACGGCAGGTCGGACAGAATGCGATCGCGCACCTGGCCGGACAGGGGACTATTCACGCCTCCGGGCACGATCCACGAGGGATGGACTCTTTCCTGGGCCAGGCCCTCAATAATCTGCAGTCCAAACTTGCGCAACTCGATGCCATCGCGCGCCAGCTCGGGATGCGTCGCAATCACGCCGAGCACGTTCCTCGTCGCCATGTCGGAGTCCATACCCAGAAGCAAATCCGGCGACGACAAATAAAAGAAACTCAAGGCATGGGACTGCACCATCTGGGCGCAGTGCACCAGTTCGCGGAGCTTCTTCGCGGCGGGCGGGATGCGCACCGCCAGGATCGCGTCGCAAGCCTTGGACGAAGCCAGCAGGTGGCTGATGGGACAGATCCCGCATATGCGCGCAGTGATGCCGGGCATCTCGTAAAACGGACGCCCCTCGGTGAACTTCTCGAACCCACGCACCTGGGTCACATGGAATTCGGTGCCGGCGACTCGGCCGTTGTCGTCCAACTGAATGACGATCTTCGCGTGTCCTTCGATACGTGTCACCGGATCGATTGTGATGCGTTTCATCGGACGCTCCTTATCCGAACTTCACCGCGAGGCCGGTTTCGCGCTTTCTCCCGTCCACCAGATCGGAAATCACGGTGGCGATTGTCTTCGCGGGTGGTGGACATCCGGGCAGGCATATATCCACTTTCACAAACTCCCGCAGCGGCCGCGCCTGCTTCAACAGCGCAGGCACGCCGTCCGTCGGGACAATTTTGCCCTCCTGCGCACCCTCTACATAAATCCGCTGCAGCAGTTTGTTCACGGGGATGGAATTCCGCATGGCGGGCACATTCCCGGTGACCGCGCAATCGCCGAGTGAGATGAGCAGGTGCGTCCGCTGCCGGATCTTCTGCAGCTTGTTGAGGTCGTCCTGTGAACTCACCGCGCCCTCGACCAGCGTCACATCCACTCCTTCGGGGAACTCCTGCGTATCGACCAGCGGCCCGTAGACCAAGTCGATCTTCTGTGCCAGGGAGATGATTGCGGCATCCATGTCGAGCAGCGACATGTGGCAACCGGAGCAACCGTCCAGCCAAACCGTCGCCACCTTCACCTTCTTCATACCTGCACCTCTCTGCGGTGTACGAGCGCGCTGATCTTGTCGTTCTTTTTGACCATCTCCTCCACCGCCCAGCCTTTCTCGGCCAGCGCCCCCGTGGGACAAGCCTGTACGCACTTTCCGCAACTGGTGCAACCACGGGATTCGCCCCACTTCTGATTCAGGTCACTCACAATCCTGGAGTGGATCCCGCGCGAGGTGACTTCCCACACGTGCGCTCCCTCCAGTTCCGCGCATACGCGTACGCAGCGTGTGCACAGGATGCAGCGATTATGGTCGAGCACAAAGCGTGGATGGGAGAGATCCACTCCCAGCTTGGGGTAGTTGTACACGAAGCGCACCGTGCTGATTCCCATCGCGCTCGCCATCGACTGCAACTCGCAATGGCCATTGGAGACACAGACAGCGCAGACGTGGTTCCGCTCCACCAGCAACAATTCGAGAGAAATGCGGCGGTCTTGTGTGAGTCTTTTGGAAGTCGTGGTGACCGACATGCCGTCCTGAATGGGGGTGGTGCACGCGGGGAAGAGCCGGTCGGTTCCCGAGACCTCGACAATGCAAAGGCGGCACGCTCCGACCGGCGTCAGTCCTTCCAGATCGCAAAGCGTCGGAATGTACTTGCCATTCGCCTTCGCGGCTTGGAGGATGGTCTGACCCTCCACGGCGCTGATCAGTTCGCCATCGATTCGGATTGACAGTTTCTTTTGCGGCAAAGGCTCGCTCCTTCCTAGCTGACGTCCCTAACTCACGTTCGCGACGGTTACATCGCAGCGCAGACAACGGCAAGACTCATCCAGCGCTTCCTCATGCGTGAATCCGGTGAACACCTCGGCATTCGACCGTACTCGCGCATTCGCGGCCAGGATATGGCCGTCATGACGATGATTTGGGCTCGGTTCTTCGGGCACTTCCTTCCCGTACGCGATCTCGGGAAAGATCTTGGCCCAGCGGTTCGTTTCCATCAGTTGCAGATCGATGTTGCGGGCCGCCTGTTTGCCGTAAGCCATCGCGTTCGATACGTTCGACGCNNCCCGACGCATCGTATTCGCCCAGCCGTGTCTTCACGATCTCAATCGACTTCACCTTGCCGGTGGCGTCGCCAATCACCCGGTGAGGCGCGGCCAGGAACACGAACTTCGCGCCCTCGTCCTTGGCCGCTTTGGTTTCTTCTTCGATCGCCGGCATGTCTTTGCGCTCGCG
>PMMJ01000037.1:3949-4169 GCA_003162255.1 Acidobacteriaceae bacterium
GCGAAACGCAACATGCCGCCGGCTTCAGCCTTGGCGTCATACACGGTAACGTCGTGGCCGAGCATGGCCAAATAGAATGAGGCCGTCAGACCAGCAGGACCCGCACCGGCAATCGCAATTTTCCGTCCCGTATGTTCCAGTCTGCGCGCCAGAATGCGCTGCACCATGCCTTCATAACCATCGGAGAGCAGGATCGCGTCCGCGATGAAGCGGTGCACTT
>PMMJ01000093.1 GCA_003162255.1 Acidobacteriaceae bacterium
CGCAAGCTTGTGCTAACGCCTGTTAACGCCAGCGGAGTCGGTCGGTGTCACTCTTTGGAACGGAGCTGTTTTGCCAAATCACGCAAAACCTCTATTCCTTGCTCGTTACACCATCCGATCGCCCCACTGGGGTATTCCGACTGGGTGCGCAGGCACTTGATTCGGATTGCTTCGAGTTCTTCATCGGCGATGCGGCACGAAATGAAATCGTCCCAATCCCACGCACCACCGCTGCCGTTGACAAAGTCTTCAATTGCTTTGGCTACATCTTCTCTACTCGCCTTACGTTTGATCGGTAGGGCCGCCACCGCGAACATCAGGACAAGAATGCCCACGAAGATTACCAACCCCCACATTGCCGAATGAAGGAGGACAGACACGACAATCCCAATCGCTAGTGGAACACCTAAGAGGAAGGCTATCGCCGAGCCGCCTGTCAAATGAACAGACATCGTGAGCCTGATTCTAGCGCATCATCCAAAAGCCTAGGGACATGGCCGATTTCGCTCTGTCAAACAAAAGCTCTCTTCATTGTTGAAACATCCCGATATCACCAACTACGGCCGTCCGGGTCATTTGGTGCTATCGCCTGATTTCGTCAGTTACCTTCCTAACGCTTGTGCCGACGAAGGTGATCTCGGCAGAAAAATTGGCGTAAAGTGGCTTCTATGACAGCACAGCTGACAGAAAATCAACGAAACAAGAAGCTGCTACCATTCGCAACACTAGGTACGTTGTTTCTGATGGCTTTCCTTTTCATAAATGCCGTTATCGCTTGGAGTTGCTCTTACACGATTCGCACCGCTGTCAGATGGCCCGCGCGGTCGGAGCGTTACAAAAGTGAAGTTTTGGCACAACCCGACGCGACCGGCAAATTGAAGCACATTGAGTGGGATGGATGGGGTTGGGCCGGTGCGGACACGACTGTCTATCTGGTGTTCGACCCCACAGATTCGTTATCAATCCCGGCGCGTACTCACCGGCCCGGCAAGTTCGACGGCATACCCTGCGAAGTCCCTGTCGTAAAGCAGTTAGAGAAGAACTGGTACCTAGTTCAGTTTTATACGGACGAGTGGTGGGGCCGACGCAATGCGCTGGACTGCACCGAGTCGGGAAATTGATTGGCGAAATATCCCGATAGCGCTAACTGACGGTTGGCGCCATCGCCTGTTTGGGACAATTACAGGGTAATTGGAGATGCCTTTGGAACGCCGCGTAGCCCTATTTGCAATGAGTCGCACACCAGAAGAATGGCTGGTCCCAGCGCGAATTGATTTTCATCTCAACGGCGGGTTCACGAACATCCTGANNGCATCCTGACGTGGGCCGGTGGACCCTTGCGATACGACATCGCGACGGCTTCCATTCCGCCCTCACTTCGGCGCATAGGAACATGGGTCACTCTAAGAGTCTCCAAAGGCGTAATTGAAGTGGTTGGCTCAGCGGAGTTGCGGGACTGGCCTTGGCGAACGCGATTGCCCCTAAAATGTTAGCGTGACGGAAACGGGCGCCCTATTCCTTGGGAGAAACAGCCGAATCCCTGCGAACGAAAGCCCCAGCTCTTGAACAGGCGACGGTAGACTCTTTCCGAAAAGCGAACATCCGGTATGGATCGGTTCACCCCTCTATTCGTTCTTCGATCGTCGGCTCCAGCGGGGCGTTGGTGCTGCAGTTGAGGCGCGTTCGCTGACATAAACAGGCGAAAATATTGTGCTATCTCCATTAAAATTTGCGCTAGGATCGTACTTCCTTTGGAGGCGCCTTGAGGAACCGCCGCAATCGGTTGTTAACCTTGGCTTGGATTGTTCTCCTAACATTGCTAGCTTCCTGCGGCGGGGGGAGTGGTGGTGATGGCGGATCGAACCCGCCTCCGCCGCCTCCTTCGAATCCCACTCCTAACGTCGTGTCTTTGAGCCCAGCTTCTGCGAGTGCAGGGGGTGCCGCGTTCACGTTGGTGGTGACCGGCGCAAACTTCATTTCGTCATCGACGGTTCAATGGAACGGAAGCTCGCGAGCAACTACTTTTTCCTCCAGCGCTCAATTGCAAGCACAGATTTCTGCGACTGATTTAACGAATCCAGGAACCTCCCTTGTGTCAGTACTCAGTCCGGGTCCTGGAGGAGGCAACTCAGGACAGGTGGAGTTTGCCATTAATTCAACGTCGAACCCTGCGCCGGCGATCCTGGCATTGAATCCATCCTCCGTGAATGCGGGGAACTCGGATTTGATCCTTACCATTAACGGTTCGAACTTTATTTCTGGATCCGTTATCGAATGGAACGGGACGCCGTTAGTTACAAACTATCTTTCGGAGGGGCAGTTGGAAGCGGATGTTCCCGCCGCCAATTTTGCAAATTCAACAATCGCCAGCGTGGCCGTAACGAATCCGCCGCCCGGAGGCGGAACGTCGGCGTCGTTTCCATTCCAGGTCAACTACCTACCTTTGGTCGTGAATCAGGCGGCTAGCGACATAATCTGGGATAACAACCACCAAGTACTCTATTTATCCGTGCCGAGCATTGTGCCTTCAACTGGACATTCGGTCTCAAACGGGAACTCGATTGTGGCGATGAACCCACTTTCCGGCACGATCGAAGCTGCACAGTTTGCAGGCAGCGAACCGGACGTACTTGCGATTTCGGACGACGATCAATTCCTGTATGCCGGAGTGGACGGCGCTGCTTTGGTTCAGCGTTTTACTCTGCCCAACCTTGTGCCCGATATGAGTTACTCGCTTGGCGCGAACAAACTCAATGGGGCATATTTTGGGGCGGACATTCAGGTCGCCCCGGGGTTACCCCACACGACGGCAGTTTCTCGCGACTGTTGCGTCGTATTTCCGAGTGCGCTGGGAGGGATGGAAATCTTCGACGATTCAACTCCACGTTCTAAGATCTCGGATACCTCCGGCGATTTGTACGATTCGTTCCAGTGGGGGTCAAATAGCAAGATTTATGCTGTCAACAACGAGATAAGCAGTTTCGATTTTTACGTTTTACAGGTAGGGTCTAACGGGGTGACTCTTAGCATAGATTACCCCAACGACTTCTCGTCTTTTTACGCCAGGATTCACTATGACTCGGGAACGGGATTAGTGTATACGGACGACGGCAACATCATCAACCCAACGAATGGTCAAATAGTGGGCAGCTTCCCGGCGTCCGGGTATATGGTTCCCGACTCAAGCATGAATCGGGCGTTCTTTTTTGGTCAGATCCAGGCGCAATTAGGAACAAACAGCTACACCGTCGAGTCGCTGGACCTCACGACGCATACGCCGATCGCCGAGATCACCATTCCGAATGTGCAGGGCTATCCCCTGCGCTTCATCCGCTGGGGTGCCAGTGGTTTGGCACTGAATGACAATGCCGGGTTCGTCTATATCATCAATAGCAATTTTGTCTCTGGTGGCTCTTCTGCCGCCGCTAATCACTTGCGGCAAAACCTAAGTGCGGTCAGAAGAAGCTGGCCAAACTCGAATCGTCGGGCTCAGCCAAGTGTCAGAAGAAACGTTACTCTGAACCGAGTTCCGAAAGTCCAGAGACTCTCTGCAACTGCACAGAGCGCCAATCCTGTCCCTCAACTCACATCAGTGAGTCCAAGCTCCGTCGCAGCAGATGAGGTTGGGCTGAATGGATTCACCTTGACCGTCAATGGCAGCAATTTCATGTCGTACTCCGCTGTCGAATGGAATGGAAGTATTCGGCAGACGAAATTTGTCTCGAGCGGCGAACTGCAGGCGCAGATCAACTTTGTAGATGTGATGAGTGCCGGTTCGGCTTCGGTGAGAGTTGTGACTCCATCTCCGGGCGGCGGTGCGTCCGCGTCACTTCCTTTCACCATTGTTTCCCAGACACCGCAACAAATGCCGGGAATTGTGTCGCTGATTCCAAATTCTGTTGTGGCGGGCAGTGGGGCATTCAGTTTGCAGGTGCACGGCATCTGGCTCAACGCGTCGACCACCGTGCAATGGAACGGTAGTCCACGTTCAACCTCATACCAGGGGGATCCATTTGCGCAGATCAACGCTGCCGACGTGGCAAACCCGGGATATGCAGAAGTTACGGTCACCAACCCACCGCCCGGGGGCGGAACTTCCAGCATTGCGGAATTTCAAATCCTCTATCAACCGAGAAGTGTTAACCAGATCACGAATGACATGGTGTGGGATCCCTTGAATCAGGTTTTCTATGTTTCTGTTCCGAGTTCGGCGACCACGAATGCCAACAGTATCTGCATCCTGAATGCCGCGAGTGCTGCGATCACGAAATGCGCCAGCGGAAGCGAGCCCAATAAGCTCGCGGTATCGGATGACAGCCAGTTTTTATATGTCGGAATGGATGGTACCAATTCGGTGCAGCGGTACGTTCTGCCGGCCCTGACTCCGGACATCAATTTTTCAATAGGAACGGATCCTTACGATGGGCCATATGTTGCGCTCGATATCGAAGTTGCTCCCGGCGCATCGCATACAGTTGCGGTATCCAGGGGAATAGTGAACCTCGACCCCGATACCGAGGGTGGAATCGCAATCTACGATGACGGCGTGCAACGGCCGACGATTGCCCAGGGGTGGGGACCAACCACCGACAGTTACGAGGCAATTCAGTGGGGATCGGATAGTACACAACTGTACGGCTCCGGCGGCGGGGATTTCTATGTACTGACCCNNGCTGACCGTGAATTCGCAAGGCGTTAGCCTGCTCCAGGATTACGGTGGAGTCTTCTGGAATCCTGGCCGGATCCACTTCAACCAGGCGAACGGACTTATTTATTCGGACGACGGTTATCACGCCATCGATCCATCAACCAGTTTACCGACGGGGCTTTTTGAAGTGGGCGGTGGCTGGCCGATGGCTCCCGATTCCACGCTCAACACGGTGTTCATCTTGTCACAGTACATTTGGCAAGATAATTCAAACTACACCATCGATCTGTTTGATCTGACCCACTATGTTCGAACTGGACAAATTCCATTTCCCACAAATTCCCAGCTTGGGTTTAATCCGGTAGGACGATTCCTTCGATGGGGAAGTAATGGTCTGGCAGTGAATTTCACCGGAGGTGGAAACATCTACCTTATTTCCGGGCCTTTTGTGAATCGGGCTGCGTCCACGCAGGGTCACCGGAGCAAGAAATCCGAATAGGAATCCTGAAGACTGAGCGGGTTGATTTCGGGTATTACGGACGACCCTGAAATTGGGTGAACATGGATATGACAACTGGCTTCCCGCCGAATTGCGTCCGTACCCGCCGGAAAAAGCGCAGCCGCCCGAAGCGGTCGTCGCCTTCTGCGGCAGGTTGTGTGGATATGATTTCAAGACGAAAAATCTGGGCTCATGGAATCTGAGGTCTTTTTCAAGCGTTCAGTTCCGATTTGAAGTTCTCCCTGCATCCGCAGAAATCACGACTACAATGCGCGATGTGCGGGCCGTGAGCGTCACTCAGCCGGGGTTTCCACCTGTGGCATAACCTTGCCATTCTCTATTACAGCTTCGATTGCGGCAGGGATGGGAGTTCGACTAATGAAGCGTCCCTGTGCATACTAAAGATACAAAGCGGTCAAGTTCGATTGGAGAAAGTAAACGGGCGATGGCGGGTGGTCGACTACTCCGGCATCGACCTATGGGCGCATGATTGGCGTAATATCTCGATTACACTCATTAAGTAACAATTGGACGATTCGGCATTGCGGGCACGATCCCAGCTAACTCCGCCAGCGCCAGCCAGTGCCGTGGATGCGGGCGATAGCCTTGGCGAATCTTGCCGGCGTACCAGCGCGAAACATCAATTCGCGATCGGATCGCAGATGTTGGAATGTTCACGAGGAGTGGTTGGATTTGTTGCGAGAACACTTCGCTCGTAAGCCAAGCCGGTTGCGTCGATGCGTCCCATGCCGAACATGCCTGTGCGTGCCGTCGCCGCGAGGCCACATGTTTGGCGCGAGCCTCCGGGGCGCGTGCCGCCACGCGGCCAAGGTTCGCAGCACTAACCATGCGCTCCTTCGCCCCGCCAATGGCACACTCAGCACAGTTGGTACGTCCAATTCGGATGGTTTTCCCGCATCCCCGACAGATGTTTTCCCGGTGTGGCGCAGGCTTGGTGTCCGGGATGAGTTCCTTCCCCCTGCCCTCACTTCTCCGTCTTTGTGTTAGGCGAGTTGGCAATGTCTGCTCATTTCGAGCGAGCTTACGAGCATTACTCCAAAAGCTCTGTGCGACCCACTCAGCAATGGGTGCGACTGCACGACCCCAAGTCGGAGCTGTTTCGGAGAGCCGAACCGCAAACGGTGCCATCAACCGGCAATTACCATCGTGCTGTTCGAAAAACCATTCCCGCTTGAGCGGTTCCCGCGTTATCCAATCCAGCAAGAACGCGTCAACCTGCGGGCGAATAGCTTCCATGAGATCGCAGGCGAGACTGTCGCGAGCGGGTGCGTCAACGTGAAGCACGCCCAAACCGGGGTCAAGACCTAGAGCGGCAGCGGCCAGTCGCGATTCCGATTCGAGAAGAGCATAAAGGTAGTTGAGAATCGCGTTGGGCGGATTGACCGCTAGACGAGGGGACCCGGTTAGTGGCGAAACCCGCGCGCCGAAAACACGCCAGTGAGCTGGTACGCGTGGCTCGTCTTTTCTTGGAAAGTTGACTGGCAACGTGCGCCACACCGCCCAATAAGCACCAGCCGCCTTCGATTCGATCAGCCTCACGCTCTCCGGTGTGTCGGCCTCGGCCAACTCAGATCGATAACGGTGAATCGTTTCGGCACTTTCGGGAGTGGACAATTTGTAACGCGCGACCTGCTCTTGTCCTGCAAGTTTCTTGTCGATGAGTTCCCGTGCGATCCGGAGAGCGACTCCCGATTGACCCGCCAGAGCCTGCGCGCGTCGGAGTCGTGCATCGGACGGGCGTACCGGGCCAGTGGTCACGAGCACCGTGCCGTCACGCTCCAAAAGTGTGAAAGCTGCTTTCTGGTCTGCCAGCCAGCGCAGAGCGGCCAGCGAAACCATTCCGTCCGAGCCGATCACCACCAGCCTTTTCAATCCGTGTCCGACGCGTGGAAAGCGGTAGTGACGACGCTCACCTCCGATCCCATCCTCGATCAACAGGTGACCGCGATCCACACGCACCTGAATGCCATAGCCAGAGAGGGTTAGAACGCCATACCGGGATACC
>PMMJ01000560.1 GCA_003162255.1 Acidobacteriaceae bacterium
TCCTGGCATATGATGGTCGAGTTTGAACCGCCGCTGGTTGCCTGTGTCGTCAGCAGCGCCAATTACAGCTTTGCGGCCTTGCGGGCGACGAAAGAGTGCGTGATTGCCGTTCCGGCTCTGGCACTGGCGCCCAAAGTCGTGGAAGTCGGCAACTGTTCGGGCCGGGACGTGGAGAAGTTCGCGAGATTCGTTCTGACGGCAGCACCAGCCGAGCGCGTGGCGCCGCCTCTGGTGGCTGAGTGTTTCGCCAATCTCGAATGCAAGGTGGCCGATACCCGTCTCGTCAATAAGTACAATCTCTTCGTCCTTGAAGTGCTCAAGGGCTGGCTCGACCCGGCGCAAAAGAATCCGAAGACCATCCACCATCACGGATACGGCAGGTTCGCTGTGGATGGCGAGATGATCAAGCTGAAGTCGAGAATGCGATAGTCGGTCGTGCACAATGCAGCGAATTTCCCCCGAAGGACGTGGCGACCATTCCCGGCCCGATAATGGTGACGTCAAGCCGAACGTTTCCGATCAACTTGAAGGAAGAACGCTTGCATATCTGGTCAACAACTGGCCGGCAGCGACCGCGGGTATTACAAGGCGGAGTACAGGAGGGCAGATGAAGTTGATTCGAAGGATGCTAGTGGATGTTTTCGTCGGTGCCCGTCTTCTATGTCTCGCACTCGCGAGCGGGTCCCTCGTTGCGCAGACATCTCCGCAGGGTGCTCCTCTCCCGTCGGAAGAACAGTCCGCGTCGCCCGTACCCACTACAGTACAAGAGTCAGGCAACCCGAGCGCCACCTCCAACGTAAACAGCGTTGATTTGAAGACTGGGCACGCGGTGGCGTATTCGTCGCAGCTGCCCAAGATCGTGCCCCCAGGGCGACCGGCGATCGGTATCGCACTTGAAGGCGGAGGCGCGCTGGGGCTCGCTCATATTGGCGTGCTCAAGTGGATGGAAGACAATCATATCCCCGTCGATCGAATAGCGGGTACCAGCATGGGCGCACTTATTGGCGGCCTTTATGCTTCCGGTCACAGTCCGGCCGAGATCCAGCAGATTGCCACAAGCGATGTCTTCCGCGACGTCTTCACCCTTGAGAGTCCCTACATGGACGCAAGTTTTCGCAGGCGAGAAGACAGGACAGAGTTGCCGCAGGCCGGTCAATTCGGCCTCAAGGGAGGTCTTAGCCTACGCAACTCGCTGCTTGTGGACTCCGGCCTGAACGAATTTCTGAGAGCAAACTTCGACCGGTACAACCGGGAGGAACTGAGCTATGATGGCCTGCCGATCCCGTTCCGTTGCGTCGCAACCGATCTAAATACGCTGCAGCCGGTGGTCTTTGATGGCGGTCCGATGCCGCAGGCCGTACGTGCTTCCGTCGCGATTCCTGGGGTTTTCTCCCCCGTCCAGTATCGCGACCACTATCTTGTGGATGGGGGCATCATGGATAACCTGCCTACCGATATCGTCAAGGAGGACCTTCACTCGGACGTAGTCATCGCGGTGTACTTCACCGCCCCAAGGTTCTCCGAGACCGATGTCAACTCGGTGGTCGGCGTCTTAGCGCGTGCCTTCAGTGCGGGCACCGTACGGAACGAGCGTCTAAACACGGCGCTCGCTGACGTTCTAATCTTGATCGATACGAGCAAGTTTTCGACAACCGACTACAACAAAGCTTCAGACCTGATTGCAGCCGGATATGAGGCTGCCGAAAAGAACCGGGCGGCATTGAAGAAGTACACACTGGACGATGCCGGTTGGACTGCCTATCTCGCGGATCGCGGCGCACGTCAACGCCCGAAACCTTCCGCCCTGCAGATGGTAAAGGTCGAGGGGGGCAGTTCCGGAGCGCAGGAGGCTGCTCGGGCGGACGTAAGCAAGCTGGAGGGAGAGCCCATCGAGCCGGCCACACTTTCGGATGCCCTTCGTCGCGTGCAGGGCAACGGTTCCTATCAGGCCGGCTTCGAGACGTTCGCCCCTGGCACGCCGCCCCCGTCAGACAGGATGCAGGCGATGGGCCCTGATACGGGCGTACTCGTGAAACTGAACCAAGTGAGGAACGGTCCGCCTTTCCTCCTGTTCGGGACCGACCTCACCGCCGTGAACTCCAACGTGACACGCAACTCGCTGGATTTCCGCTTAGTCGATCAGGACCTCGGAGGCTTCGGATCGGAGCTGCGTGCGGATCTTCGCGTTGGCTTTTTGACGCAGGTATCGGGAGAGTATTATCGTCAACTCACACAGTCCGGATACTACATCCAGCCGCACATCGGTATTATTCGTCAGCCGGTCTATCTCTGGGAGAACCAAGTTCGTGTCTCGGAGCGCTTGTCGCAGCAGGCGGGCGGCGGTTTCGACATTGGCCGCACCTTCAATCGCAATCTCCAAGCATCGCTCCAATGGCGAGCGCAGGTGGTCCGGTGGCAACTCGTGACCGGTGGCGATGGGACACAAAACACTTCTGGAACGGCACAAACCGCCATTGCGCACGTTGTCTACGACCGCACCGAGTCAGGCACGATCTCTCCCCATGGATCGCGCCTTGAGGTCTCTGCAGGTTCGCTCTTCAACGCTGCGGCAAGCGCGAATGCGCCCCTTATGCAAGTCAAGGCAACCAAGACGTTCAGCGTCACAGGGCAGGACATTTTAGGTCTAGCAGCCGAGGGCAACACGTATTTCGGGCGCAATGTTGCTGAGCCGTTGCGATTCACCCTTGGCGGCCCACTCAGGCTCTCAGCTTCCTCGATCGACGAGTATCGCGGCACTGACGATTTCCTCATCCGCGCTGGTTATCTTCATAGAGTCGCCACCCTGCCTTCAGGGCTTGGTGAGGGAGTCTACATGGGCTTTGGATATGAAGCGGGCGAGATTTGGTCACCAGAGCGACCCGCGCTTCTGAGACAGGACGGTCTACTGACAGTGATCGCCGCGACCCCCCTGGGGGCAATCACCGTCGGAGGAGCGGTCGGCGACGCAGGTCGCCGCAAGGTGTTTTTCTCCTTCGGTCGGGTCTTCTAGCTTAGCTACTTTCCGTCGCAAAAATGCGGTCTCTTAGACGCTTCCGGTAGCGTACGATCAGAAGTGGGCCGCTTCTGGTGTCCACTTTTGTCCTGCTCGGCTCAACCAGAAGAGCTGAGCAGGTAGTGCTCTTGATGTTCCCTGCGGGGCGAGACAACGCCCGAGCTGAATCACATTGTCGGCAATCACACTGAGCCCAACCCAGCGCTGCATGCCTTGGAATCCGCGATACAAGCAACGCCGCATCCCGTGTCTCCGTTTCAGCGCGCTGATGCGACCCTCGCATCCGGTGCGCCACCGTTGTCCACGACGAAACCAACGCTGCCGATAAAGTCGTTTGCGTTCCGCACTCTGGGTCTTCTGATTCGGCACCGAAAACCATCGCACTCCCATGGCGCCGGCAGTTTTTTCATTCCGCTGCGAGTGGAATCCCGCATCCGCGGCCACCCACGCCGGAATCCGGCCGAATCTCCGCTGGGGAACCTCGATCGACGGTACTAACAACTGCTGATCGCTCGGCCGTTCGGCAAAGACTTCGAAATGACTGATGATTTGATTTTCCGATTCCTGGATCTTAACCAGTTTGCCAAACTCGGTCGGCTTGCTGGCGTTGCCTTTGCGAATGATTTCCGTGTGCGGCTCGAACACGCTCACGATCTTTTCCTGCGACTGGGTCACCCCGGCAAAGATTCGCAGCCTGGTCTGTTTCACTACTTGCTGCACCCGCCCCGTCATCGTTGCCAGGGTTTCCACTAAGCTTCGCAGGGGAACGCGACGAGGACGGGGAACATCTTTCACCTCTTCTAATATGCGTTGCGCTTGGTTCACGGTTTTCGGGTTAAACTCAGCAGTTCTCAATACTGCTTCTTTCTCCGCGCTTCTCTTTCCGGACCCAAGTACCGGGTCGATAGGGCAATCGCCAGAACCCGCTTCCGCACACTCCGCATGCGATCCCCGCACCTTGGGCTTCAGGCCGCCGGCTTTCTGCTCGATCTTCTTCATCGTCCGCGTCAGCACCCGCGTGCCGTCCCCCAACAAACTGCTGTCGGTCGGATAGTGGATGTTGGTTTCCACCACCGTGGTATCGACCCGCAGCTTTCGCCCACGCGTCACTCCCTGTTCTTGCGCCAACTGCACGATCCGTTGGTGCAACTCCTCGATCACTTCCGGCCCCATGAGTTGCCCCAGCCGCGCCATGGCCTTGGCAGCGGGCACTTTGCCGTCTCCCACCCGCGTAAACGCGCGATACACCAGATTGGCGCGCACTTCTTGCTCCAGCGTGTCATAGCTCCAGTTGCGAATGTGTTTCAACAGCAGCAGACGCAACACCACCTCGGCCGGCGTTTGCTCGCGGCCTCGCCTGCGGCTCTGCGGATACCGTTCGCCTTGCGCCTCATAAATCGTGTCCAGCAGTTGCTCATCTTCCAGTAGACGGTCCACCAGCCGCATCCACGGCTCCCACAAATCCTCGATATCCGCCGCCAAACCGGAGTGCCACCGCGATGGTTGTTGATGTCGTAGCTTGATCATGGACGCCATCGTAAGGGCACTTCCCGCCTAAAACAATATGCTTTGAAAATGTTTTATTACTTTCTCGAATAACCTCAAACTGAGCATTCTGACCCCGACCTTTGGTTCCCCAATCAGCATCCATCGCTTCGCACTGCCTTACTTTTGCGATGGAAAGTAGCTAGAGCATTCCTTCTAAGGCTATGAAATAGTAAGAGTGGTTACGCGTGGTCGTTCTCCGACAGAACGGCCACCCCGACCTAAGTTCTTTCCTCTACACGACTCCGGAGAAGTGGTTAGAGCGGTTCTCCTTCTCACCTATCCTCGCTGAGTCCGTGCGCGGCCGACATTTCCCAGCAGCGGAGTTGCGTAGAGACCACCTGAATCAATTCATTCTCCGGTGCATTGACTTAAATACTGTTCTGCCATTCAACACTACTTGCGGTACACGCCACAGCAGACAGCGCAGCCTTTATCTTCGTCATATTGATTGCTTCTGCTGTTGACAGCTCCTCAGGAACCATTCTCCTTGACGTCCGAACCGTCTGGCTTCTTCCTCGCGTTTGCAGGTCCCACAATTTTTCCGGGTTTTCACGTGCTTCTGCCATAAGGCTCCGATAACCCAAGTAGTCTCTCTTGAATTGGGGTGTAACGGCACGACCCAGCCAGGCATGACATCACTTCTGCGCATTGATAGTTGCGGCGTGCGGAGTCGATCGTAGCGTGAGTACGCTGCTCATCGGACCGGCGCTCGTAATCTCATAACCCTTGTAGTCGATAGTCAATTCGGCGCGGCCGCCAACCCGGATGGCCGTGACGCTGTGGTTGTGTGCAGGGAGCCAGAAATCGCTCACCTTCATGTACGTCTGCACGATTTCCGCCGTCTTGGTCCAGAAGGAAGGGTTCTTCGCGGGTTCTGCCTCCAACCGGACTACGGCAAAGTCTCTTGCGTCTACCCAGATTCGGCCGCGGTAAAGAAACTTATCCTTCGTTCTGGGTTCCACGACAAGCACGTACACTGAACCGAAGGGGGTGCTGTCGTATCCCGCCAGTATGAAATCATAATTATCGCCGTTCAGAGCGATGCGCCTTTGAGCCTCTGCGGCCAGCGCCTCCTTTTCAGCCTGCAACAGCTTCTTGAATACCTTGTCGATGATCATCTTGGATCCAGTCGCAGACTTGATCGTGAATTCCTTCGTTCCGGGTGATTGGTACTTCACCTCCACGACCATCTCCGCGCGGCGAACACTTGGAAATCCACGATATTCCGCCCGATAGGTTCTAGTCCCCCGATATGCGTAAAGCGCCTGCGCACGGCAAAGATTCATCTGAACAAGATTGTGTACAACCTGCTCTGCGGTAAGCCCAACCTGAGTGGCAGCAGGCGCGGTATCCGGCTGCTGGGCGCCTGCAGGCTGCCACAGTGCTACCAGGATCATCAGCAAGAGGATGACGAACTCAGGACGAAACTGGAGCACGTCTCCGATCGGTGCCGTTGTTCGATGATCCATTCTGCCCAGTTTCATGGCGGAGCCTTCACAAAGTTCGAATGCACATGGCTGGAAGCTCTTTGCCTCTATTCTAGCGACAGGCAGTAGATACCTCTTTTGTCGTGGAGTCCTTGATCCTGAGCTCAACTTCGGAGCTGAATACTTAGACAATTTGTCAAGCCAAGAACACGGAAAACGAGAAAGACTCCAAGTAAACGATCATCGCGATTCTCCAACATTAGAATACATATTGTATACAGATATACTCTGTATCATACTGCTTATGCATGCGGCAGTTCAGTATTTGGAGGTTCCGATTGTTGGTCCTCTGAGTTCCGGGGGAGCAGGGGCCGCCAGATTCGCTTAGCCTTCGTCACCCTGTCTATCGGGTCGTCAATTTCATACATCCGTCTCACATCCGGCTAAAGGCAAACCCGAACAGAACGAGGGCACAGTTGGAAACAAAACCGGGCAGGTCGATCCGGAACGCGAGGAGATTGCGTGCCCGGCGCACTAGAATTGGCAGCAACGCGGATGTTCGATCGGAACTCCGGAAGAACATTGGTTTGGTGTCGAGGCGGAGATGAAGCGGCACTCGAACGAAACTCCCAGGGCAACAGCAGCCACGTCGAACCCTTCTGAACCCGGCAAACAGGCCGCGCGGCAGCATCGAAGCAGTTGACTTGGATGCGGCGGCAAAGTCTCCGAAAGGCTCTAGCGAAATGCCTGCGAACACCAGCGACTTCGTCACTGCTTTCGGATTTTGTGTGCCCTCGCCACACTGCATGTCGCGTCGGAGAGGTTTCAGAGATCCTAGTCGTATCCGGATACAAAATGTATAAATGTGTTCTCTTTTGAACAGACTGCTCAAGGCTCGACCTGTCAGACTTCTCCCAGGCCGGGGGTATGCAGGTCCGGTACCGGGAGTCCCGATCCACAATTATTCAGCGATAAGGAGAAAACAGATGAACCCGAGTACGAAGGATGAGATCAAAGGCAAATTTCATG
>PMMJ01000272.1 GCA_003162255.1 Acidobacteriaceae bacterium
CGGATGTGCTCGGCATTCAGCCAGACGGCTTTGGGATCAAAAGTCCCTTCTGGGTAGAACCTCGGAAGATGTTCTCCAACCGGAGGGCCGACTACGCTTGGGGACGACGGCTCTCCTTGGAAGTTCACTACCGCGTTCGAACGATTGATGCCTTCGAGGGAAAACGCATCGGTCAGTTCCTGGCGGGTCATGTTCTCGCGATCGTCTTTTGGCGACCATCCCAGCAGACATAGAAAGTTGATGAAGGCTTCGGGAAGGAATCCAGCGTCGCGATAAGTTGTGACGCTGACCACCGGACCGTGGCGGCGCTTGGAAAGCTTCGATCCGTCGGGCGCGACGAGCAGCGGAAGATGCGCGAACTGCGGCGGTTGGGCGCCGGCGCCTTCGAAGATGAGCACGTGCTTGTAGGTGTTCGAGAGATGGTCCTGCCCGCGGATGATGTGGCTGATGCGAAGGTCGATGTCGTCGGCACACGAGGCGAGGTGGTAAGTGGGCATGCCGTCGGACCGTAGGAGCGCGAAGTCTTCGATGTCATCGGCGGACTTGATTTGCTCGCCGTAGACCGCGTCATTGAATCGGACTGGTTCACCGGCGCCGCGGGGAACGCGGAAGCGGAGCGCGAAGGATTCTCCGGCCGAGGCTCGGCGGTCGCTCTCGGCGCGGGAAAGTTCGCGCATGCCGGGGTTGAAGAGCCAGGTCTGATTGGCGCCGGACTTTTCGCTCTCGCCAGTGTGGGCAGGCGTGAAATCGCGGTACGCCAGTCCCTTCTGAAAGATGGCGTCGGCGATCTGGCGATGCAGAGCCAGGCGTTCGGATTGTTTGTATTCCTCGTCCCAGCCGAGGTCGAGCCAGCGCAGACCGTCGAAGATGGAGTTGACGGAGGCGTCGGTATTGCGCTCGACGTCGGTGTCATCGAGCCGTAGGACCATGGTTCCGCGGTTGTGGCGGGCGTAGAGCCAGTTGAAGATGAAGGTCCGGGCACTGCCGACGTGTAGAAAACCTGTGGGAGACGGTGCAAATCGAACGCGAAGCATAACTTTTGAGTATAGCGGGATTAAGCTCTTGGCTCTAGCAGCTCTGCCTGGTAAAGACGGGGAATCAGGCCGGTTACCAACAGGTTACGAAGGTAACTTCTCTGTAGAAAATGGCTATGGCGGCGCCGCATCTCATAAGAAGATACTTGAAACCCGTGCCCAGTGCGGAACCTGCCAGAAGACAGCTGTTGTTTCGATCTGTCTGGTGTGACAGGATTAGGCTGCGCGAGTTTCATCCGGGCCCAACAATTACGCGTGACGAGGAAACGTTGATCGATGCATAGCGCTGCCACAGGGCTGGTGCTGATTCCCGGGGCCGTGGCCCTGCTGGTCTTTCTCGTCTTCTCGTACCTGTACGAGCAGAACCGTCACAGCTATTTTCGCGCGTGGCAACTGGCCTGGGCAGCCTACACGCTGCACTATGCGCTAAAGGCAGGGGAGTATTTTCAGGGCCCTTCCGCGGTATTGTTTTTTCTGAGTTCGCTGCTGCTGGTGGCGATGGCGATCTGCATCTTCGTCTCGACCCGCCTGATGAAGGAACCATTCCAGCTGAAGTGGTACGACGTTGCGTTGACGGCGGCCGGGGTTCTGTTGACGTATGTGAGCTTGCGGGCGCAAATGGCGAGCGGAGTGTTCAGCGAGAAGGCGACTCCAGTGCCTATCTATCTGCGGCTGGAAGTGGGACTGGCGGCGATGCTGTTCTACTGTTCGTTCCATTTTTACCGCTATGCCTTTCGCCGGAATTCCGTCGCCTTCCGCACCCTCGCGTTCGCCCTGGCGCTATGGGCGGCTCTGATGTACGCGGGCCAACTCCACCAACCATTTCTCGACATTGTCGGGCAACTAGGAGGTTTCCTGGGCCCGATTCCGCAGATGCTGCTGGCCATCGCCATGGTGATGGTGCTGTTCGAAAACGAGCGCAATGCAGTCCAGGAGAACGCGTTGGCGTTCTCGACCCTGGGCGTCGATCCGCGCCGGCTTTTCTCCGCATCGGACCTGGTCCCCAGCTTGCAGACCTTTGTGGACAGGTTAGTGGCGCCTCTGCCTTCGCGCCGCGCTGTCTTTTTTGTTACGCAGCAGTGGCGCGGCACCGTGCCCTCGGTACAAAAAGGCTTTTCAGCGGAGTTTCTGGAAAAGTTGCAAAAGACGCACGCGGGCGATTACATCGCCGAGCTTGCCTACCGGCGTGGTGGAGTGGTGACCTTCCGGAATCTCGCGGACCTCGAAGAGCCTTTGCCGGCGCTGTCGGAAGGAAAGTTTGAGATCTGCAAACAGACCCTGCTGGCGGAGGGAATGACCGACCTGATGGCGGTGAGCCTGCAGACCCGGGAGCACAATTTCGGGGTCCTTTTGTTTCCCCACGCGGAACGGCGGATGTTCGGATCTTCGAACTTGCGCTTGCTGATCGGCCTGGCGCTACAGATCGCGCTGACCCTCGAAAACTATGTCGTGATGCACGAAGCGCAGCGGCGAACCAAGGAATACGAGTTGCTCACCGAGATCGGGCAGGCCATCAGTTCTCATCTCNNCATTCTTCCCAAGCGCTCGCGCCGGGTTGGCAATGGACTGACCGAACACATCATCAGGACGGGAGAGCCGCTGCTAATCGAGTCCGACCTGGAACAGACGCGGGCAAAACTCGGAGTCGATTTCGTGCCTCCGCAGCCGGCCCGGTCGTTCTGCGCCGTCCCGATTTTTCTCGGCGGCAAATCGGTGGGAGTGATGGCCGCGCTGAGTACGGAGCGGGAATCGCAGTTCATGGCCAGGGATCTCGAGGTCATGCAAACCGTCGCCCGTCAACTGGGAGTGGCGATCGAGAATGCGCGCCTGTTTACCGAGGAGCAACGCCGCGCCCGGCATCTTGCGTTTCTCAACAACATCTCGAAGATGGCCATCTCCAGCGAAGACGCCGAACAGATGATGGCCGACATCGTGCGCGAGATCCAGAAGAACTTCCACTACGATCACATCGGCATCGGCATCATGGACTATGCCGCCAAGGATATCGAGATCAAAGCCGAGGCGGGAACGACATCGCAAACACTGGGCCGCCGCATCGCAGTGGGCAGCGGCGTTCTGGGAAAGGTCGCGCGCACCCAAGTGAGCGCACTGGTGCAAAACGCCGGCCCGGGGCAACTCGCCGGCGTGTTGCCGGAATCGCGCGCCGTGCTCTGCCTGCCGATCACCTATGGCGAGTCGCTGCTGGGCGTGCTCAATGTGGAGAGCCGGGATGAGAATGCGTTCGCCCCCCAGGATGTTCTGATCCTGAATACGCTGGCCGATCTCCTGGCGACGGCGTTGCACAACTCCTTCGTCTTCCAGAGGCTACAGCAGCAATCGATCACTGATGGCTTGACCGGCATCAAGACGAGGCGTTTTTTCTGGGAGGCGCTGAGCTCGGAGTGGAAGCGCGCTTCCCGTTCGGGACGGCCGTTCTCGGTGGTGCTGATCGATTTGGATAAATTCAAAGAAGTCAACGATTCGCTTGGCCATCTGGAAGGTGATCTCGTGCTGGCTCGCGTTGGCCGGCTGCTCGAACAAAAGTGCCGCCAATCCAACGTGGTTGCCCGCTACGGCGGAGACGAATTCATCATCCTCATGCCCGAGACCGGCATCGAGCAGGCACAAGTTCTGGCCGAGAGACTGCGGCTCTGGCTCGCCACCGATCCCATGCTCGAAGAGCACCAAATCACCGGCAGTTTCGGCGTCGCCAGTTTCCCCGTACATGGATTTTCCATGGAGGACCTGATCCGCGTGGCCGATGCCGGCATGTACGTGGCCAAGCACGCGGGTGGCAACCAGGTTTCCACCTCCGATGCTTTCGGCGACGGTGCCGACGTGCGGCGGCATCTGGTCTCCGGTTATATCGACGGATTTCTGCAGCGCGAGCATAACGGACCGGAGGATTTGGAAGAACTGGTCAGCACGCTCCGCAAGCTATGCGGAGGCCAGGATGATGCGGATCGGAAGGCGATGAAGGAAGGCGTCGAAGCCTTGGCGCGCGCGGCCGAACTCCGGGAGCACAACGCTACTGGACATGGCGAGCAATGTGCCCACTATGCTGGGATGATCGCGCGCGGACTTAACCTCTCGGCTGAGGAGGTGGAGAGCGTCGCCTTCGCGGGACGGGTGCATGACGTGGGCAGGCTCTTCATCCCCGAGCAAATTTTGAACAATCCAGGCGTACGTACGGAGGAGGAACTCGCGCAGATCAGGACCCACCCGCACGTGGGTGCGGAGGTGTTGCGGGCGATTCCTGAATTCGAGGGCGTGGCCCAGGCTGTCGAATCGCATCATGAAGCCTTCGACGGCAGCGGCTATCCCTTCGGACTGAAAGGCGAGAATATATCGCTGCATGGCCGCATCGTCGCCGTAGCTGACTCCTACGTGAACATGACGAGCGATCGCTTCGTCGCTCCTCCCAAAACCGACGAGCAAGCGATGGCGGAACTGACAAGGCTGAGTGGCACCCGCTTCGATGGCATGATCGTCCGCTTACTTGCCCGCCTGCTCAAGCTGGAAAGAGCCTCCAGTCTGGGCGGCTCAGCCTAGCAGCCTTCGGGATCGCAGCTTCTAAGTCAGGGTCAGTACCAGCCGCGCAGCTTTGGGCAGATAGCTCTTCCGGCGAAACCAGTCTTCCATTGCATCCCGAAGTTGATCGACTGGGACGTGCGTCCCAATTTCCAGCCACCCGTCCGCAACCGGCAGCGTGTCGTCGAAAACGGACGCGTTGGTGAAGTTGCGCATGCTGAAATTGTCAAGCCATTTCAATGGACAAGGTTGAAGCTGCCCCTCGTGCTCGTATTCCACGCGGATTTTTCGGGCGAACATGCTTTGATTTACCGATTACCGATTGCCAGTTGCCAGTTGCCAGTTGCCAGCGACCAGTTGCCAGTAGAAAGTAAGTTGGCGCAGGGTTGACGGCAAATGACCACTGGCAACTGGTAAGTGGTAACTGGTCTTCGATCTACTTCTTTGCCTTCCGGAGCCGGTCTTCCAGTTCATCGACTTCCCGGTTCAGGATTTCGGGAAGATGCCTGCCGAACCTGGCAAAGTGCTTGCGTATCAATGGCACCTCGGCAAGCCAGCCATCCACGTCCACACTGAGCAACCTGGCAACATCCGCGGCAGGGAGGTCAAGCCCTCTGGTATCTAGATCCGCGAACTCGGGAAGCTTGCCAATCGGCGTATCCACGGCATGGACTTTGCCGTCGCAGCGGTCGAAGATCCACTTCAGAACCCGGCTGTTCTCGCCGAATCCAGGCCAGAGGAATTTGCCTTGGTCGTCGGTGCGGAACCAGTTAACGTAGAAAATCCTGGGCAGCTTTGCGCCCGGCCGGTCGCCGATGCTCAAAAAGTGAGCGAAGTAATCGCCCATGTTGTAGCCGAGGAAGGGAAGCATGGCCATCGGGTCACGGCGAAGCTCTCCGACCTTGCCAGCGGCGGCTGCGGTGGTTTCGCTGCTGCTCGTCGCGCCCATAAACGTTCCGTGCTGCCAACTGAACGACTCGGTCACCAGCGGCACAATGCCGGCGCGGCGTCCACCGAAAAGGATCGCGTCGATCGGCACGCCTTTCGGATCGTCCCACTCCGAGGCAATCACCGGGCACTGGCTTGCCGGAACGGTGAAACGTGCATTGGGATGAGCCGCCCTCCGGGAAGAAGCCGGAGTCCACGGGCGGCGCAACCAGTCGATCAACTCGGAGGGCTTTTCGCTGGTCATCTGCTCCCACCATATGTCGCCATCGAGAGTGCTTGCGCAATTGGTGAAGATGGCGTTCCTGGTCGCGGTGAGCATGGCGTTCGGGTTCGTCCTCATGCTCGTTCCGGGAGCCACACCGAAGAACCCGCGCTCGGGATTGATGGCGTAAAGGCGGCCATCGGCGCCGAACTTCATCCAGGCAATATCGTCGCCGATGGCTTCGACTTTCCACCCTGGTATCGTCGGGATCATCATGGCAAGGTTCGTCTTGCCGCAGGCCGAGGGAAACGCGCCCGTGAAGTACTTGACCTCGCCGGAGGGGTTGATCATCTTGAGGATGAGCATGTGCTCCGCCATCCAGCCTTCGTCACGGGCCTGCACCGAAGCAATGCGCAGCGCGTGACACTTCTTGCCAAGTAGCGCGTTTCCGCCATAGCCGGACCCGTAGGACCAGACCTCACGCGTCTCCGGAAAGTGGCAAATGTATTTTTCCTCGGCATTGTTGGGCCAAGCCAAATCCGCCTGGTTCGCCGCCAGCGGAGAGCCGACCGAGTGCAGGCCGCGCACAAAGTTACCTTCGCTTCCCAGAACCTCAAGCACGCGAGTTCCCACGCGGGCCATGATGTGCATGCTGGCCACGACGTAAGGAGAGTCGGTAAGCTCAACTCCGATATTCGCAATCGGCGAGCCTATGGGGCCCATGCTGTACGGGATGACATACATGATGCGGCCGGACATCGCTCCCGCGAACAGCCCGCGCAGCTTCTGCTTCATTTCCGCCGGATCTTCCCAATTATTGGTGGGGCCAGCTTCCTCCTGGGTCCGGGAACAGATGAAAGTGCGGTCTTCGACGCGAGCCACGTCGCCCGGGCTCGACCGAACCAGGATGCTGTTCGGCCGCTTGTCGTCGGCCAGCCAGATGGCGGTGCCGGTCAGCACCATCAACCGCAACATTGCCTCGTATTCCTCGTGCGAACCGTCGCACCAGTGCACTCGATCCGGCTGGCAAAGCTGGGCGACTTCTTCCACCCACGCGATCAGCCGCTGATGCTTCGTGTCGCTCCTGTTTTCGGTCATCGTTTCCATACTTGGAGATTAGGCTGGATACAAGACGCTCTCCTCGAACCGCAAACTTCACGATCCCATGCCGCACCATGGAAATGGCTTCCGCGGGCAGGAAGGCGAGGCTACGCGAGGAGCGTCTGCCCGTGCCACGAGGTACAAGGCTAACATTGTCCCTCATTTCGAGGGCGCTTTCCAGCTATCGGGTTACAGCAACCGGAGGCTCGACCTCCGCCACCACGCCTTCCAGATGCTTGAGAGTCTCATCGATGGTGAGCGAATACATTTCCCGGCCCAGGCCTTCCCCGGATTCCAGCGCCGTTTTCAGAAAATGGCCGGCGATCTCCTTCGCCAGGGGATCGGTGATCAGCTTTCCGGTACGCTTCTTGTATTCGACCCAGGCCGGATGTGGCAGGGCGACCCAGACCGGGCGCCCGTCCACCAAAAACTTGATATCCACGGCGTCGGCGTGGCGGGTGGCGATAGCCACTATCAGGACCTGATAGCGGCAGTGGACTGGCTTCTTGGTCCAGCGGTCGGTGGCGGTGAAGTCGGTGAACATAAGAAATTCAAAACTGAGGTACGATGCAAATCATATCGCCCCGCGGGGCCGGGGAGCAAACGGTTGGAGATCGCTGTTGAAAACAACTTTACAAAGGAGTGAAATGCTCTGCTAGCCTATCCTCATGCCGCAGTCCGTCAAAGAACGCGTGGGAAAGTTGCGACAAGAAATCGCGGAAATCAGCGAAGCCAACCGCCAGTACCTTCACGGTGGCAAGAAAGCGATCGGTGCGTCCGATCAGGAACGCCGATTGCAGAGATTGCAGGAAATCATGGACGAATTGATGTCCCTGACTGACTGGAAAAAAACCTGACCCGGGTGGCTGCGTGCGCAGAATCCAGCCCCGATTGGCAAACCTGGAGGGACGGCCCAGCTCTCGCGTTCAGTCTGACGCTTGCACTTGCATGCTCTCGGTGATCCAGAGCTGCGCCGGAGCGCCTTTCGTGGTGCGAGTCGCAGTGGCCCGAA
>PMMJ01000261.1 GCA_003162255.1 Acidobacteriaceae bacterium
GCCAGTCCTTGGCCAGCTCCACGGCACTGCGTCCCAGGTTGCCCGCGTACTGCTCCAGCTTGGTCTCGAAGCGCGCGAAGAGCGAGAAGGCGTCAGCAGTGGAGCCGGCAAACCCGGCCAGAATTTTGTCCTGATAGAGGCGGCGAATCTTCTTCGCTCCGTGCTTGATGACGGATTCACCGAGCGTGACTTGGCCGTCGCCCGCCATGACCACCTTGTCGTCGCGGCGCACGCAGAGGACGGTGGTGGAGCGGATACGGCGAGGAGCCGCGGCTTTGACGGCGTTTTCAGCGGCCGTGGCTGCTTGTGTGGTCTTCTTCATGGGCGCAATTCTTAATTATAGCAGCGCAGTGGAAGCTGAGTTTGCTGGGCCAACAACTCGGGAAATACCGGCGCGCAAGGTTGTATTCTGGAAGCTAGAGAAGAGGCATTTATGGTTAAGGCAGCGAGTCAGTCGAAGACGCGAATTCGTTTGAATTCCGCGATGGTCAAGCGTGCTAAAGAGATTCTTGGAGCAAAGACCGAAACGGCGGCCATCGAGCAGGCGTTGGACTTCGTTATCGCGGAGAGCGAAAACAACCGGCTGGCTTTTGAGGCGAACGAGCGCTTCGTCAAGAACGGCGTCGAGATCAAGGGTGTGTACGGTAAATTGGATCACTAAACGCGGCCGCGGGAGGATGAAACATGGAGATCGCTAAGCTTTTGCTGGAGTACATTAAGGCGCTCGCGTGGCCGGTCACCGTCCTTGCCCTGTCTTTCTATTTCCATAGTGAAATTAAGAAAGTACTCGCCAGACTGAGAAAAGCTGTGTTACCAGGAGGGCTGTCGGTTGACCTTCAGGAGGAAGTCCACGAGGTCAAAGAGTTGTCGGAAAAGGTTGAATCTGCTGAGCTGCCGGGAGACCGAAAACGAACACCCGGCATCCCCAAGACCGAGGCTAACGCACGGATGATACAGCTTGGCCTAAGGCCATCTCCTAGCGGCCTTGACCTTTCCTACTATCGCGAGATCGCCGAGAGAGATCCCATTCTCGCACTCGCTGGCCTTCGCATTGAGTTGGAAACCTGGTTTCGAAACGTCGCTCAGGGCTTCAAAGTCGACACCAAACCATATGACTCCATGAATCGCGTCCTAGCTCGCCTTCGTGACGCGAGCGCCGTGACTCCAGACCAGGTTATGTTGGCCCGTAGGGTCCTAAGCTTTTGCAACCAAGCGATTCACGGTGGCGAAGTATCAAGAGAGCAAGCGCTCGACATAATAGGTGCTGCCAGCGTCTTGGCAAGGGATTATCTCGCATGGCTCAGTTGGGGCTTTGACGACAATTGGAAGCCACGCGGCGACTAGCTGAGTTTCGCTTATCAGAATAGAAGTCACGCCAGACGCCTACCGAAATTTGTGGTGGACGGGCGGGGATGCCCGTCTCTCCATTGACGCAATGTAGAATTCAAGTACCGATTCAGTGGGAGCCATTCTCTTTTGTCTTTTCTGGACGAGTTAAACCCGCAACAACGCGAAGCGGTCGAGACTACCGAGGGGCCGGTGCTTATTCTGGCCGGGGCGGGCAGCGGGAAAACTCGCGTCATCACGTTTCGCATCGCCTATCTGATCGAGAAGATGGGCGTGATGCCGGAATCGATCCTCGCCGTGACCTTCACCAACAAAGCTGCGTCGGAGATGGCCGAGCGCGTCGAAAAGCTGGTTGGCGGGCTGAGCATTGCCAAGCCGGTGATTTCTACGTTCCATTCGTTTTGCGTGCGCGTGCTGCGGCGGGATATTGAGGCTTTGCGGATTCCCTCCACCGTGCCGGGACAGCCGCCGATCGGACTCACGAAAAATTTTGTCATCTACGACGAGAGCGATCAGCAGCANNCGTGCTTTCGCGGATTTCCTGGGCCAAGAATCACATGCTCGATCCGCAGGAAATCTATCTGCAATCGGCGGATCCGAAGACGGAAAAGATCGCGCACATTTTCGAGGAGTATCGCAAGGAGTTGCTCAAAGCGAATGCGATGGACTTCGACGATTTACTGCTCGAAGCTATGCGCCTGCTCAAATCGGTGGCGGCGGTGCGCGAATATTACAACCGGCGATTTCAATATCTTTTGGTGGATGAATACCAGGATACGAACCGTCCGCAGTATGAACTGATGCGGCTGCTGGCGGGCGACGGGCACAACGTCTGCGCCGTGGGCGATGAGGATCAGTCGATCTACTCGTGGCGCGGGGCCGACATTCGCAACATTCTGGAGTTTGAACGCGACTTTCCGGAAGCGAAAATCGTGCGGCTGGAACAGAACTACCGCTCNNGCGAACAACGTCCGGCGCAAAGGCAAGAACCTGTGGACGGCGCGGCAGGGCGGGGCGAAGATCGGCTACTACGAGGCTCCGGACGGAGAGAATGAGGCGTTGTTTGCGGCGGATACGATCAACCGCTACGTGCGGCAGGCGGGCGAAAACGGCGAGACGGCGCGGGCGGCCGTGCTTTACCGGACGAACTCGCAGTCGCGACTGTTCGAGGAGGCGATGCGCCGCTATCAGTTGAAGTATCACGTGGTCGGTGGCTTCTCGTTTTACGAGCGGGCTGAGATCAAGGANNAATACACCGGTGCGCGGGATTGGCAAGACGACCATCGAGACGATTGAGCGGCTGGCGCTCGAAACTGGATTGTCGATGTGGGGCGCGGTGGGCGAGGCGATTACGCGGCAGTTGTTGGCGGCGCGGGCGTTGGCGGCGCTGAAGAGCTTTCGGGCGCTGATTGAGGACGGGCGCGCGATGCTGGCGGGGACGTTTGTGGAGCGGGTGGAAGAAACGGCTTCGGCCAAAGCCGGCAGCGAGGCTGGGGCCGACGCTGCCGAGCTTNNGCCGAGCTTCGCTCGGCTTGGACGGGCGAGGCGCCCGTCCCTACACAACCTCCTCCCACACAACCTCCTCCCACACAACCTGGGGCGGATACTGATTTCGATCCGGGCAACTTCAGTTTTGATTTTGCTGCTGGCGATTCTGCGGCGGACGAGGCGACGGGCGAGGGCGCCCGTCACTCCACCGATGGGGCTGGCGACGAGGCGGTCGAGGGTTTTCGTGCTCCGGGCGCAGCGGCGAATACTGCGGAGATTCTCAAATTTCTGATCGACCGCACTGGATATATTAAGCAACTGGAAGAGGAAGACACGCCGGAATCCTACTCGCGCATTGAGAACCTGCGCGAACTGGTGAACGCGGCCATGGATTCGCGCGATCGCGGGGAGACGCTCGATGAGTTTCTCGATCACGCGGCGCTGGTTAGCGACGCCGACCAGTACGACGAGCACGCGCAGATCACTTTGATGACGCTGCACGCGGCTAAGGGGCTGGAGTTTCCGCTGGTCGTTCTTGCGGGAATGGAAGAAGGGCTGTTCCCGCATTCGCGCACCATGCTCGAGCCCGATTCTATCGAGGAAGAACGGCGGCTGTGCTACGTCGGCATGACGCGGGCGATGGATACGCTGATTTTGTCGCGCGCTGTGTATCGGCGGCGGTATGGCACGGACATGCCGGAGGCTAGTGTGCCGTCGCGATTTCTGGAAGAAGTGCCGCCGCAACTGGTGGAAGAGATGGGTGGATCGCGGGTGAGTCGCTCGCGGCCGTACGAAGCGAGGCGGGGCTTTGCCCCGGTGGACGGGCGAGGGCGCCCGTCCCCACACGACCACTCCGAATCTACGCATTATTCCTACGAAGACGAGGACCAGAGCGCCGATTGGAACCCGGCGCGGGTCAAGCCAAAGACGGCAACTCCGCTTGCGAACTACAACTCCATCGACAACATTGCGGAATTTTTTGCGTCCCGGGGCAAGAAGTTTAATGTTCCCAAAATGCTATCCGAGGAGCCCAAAGGCAGGCGCGGATTCCGTCCCGGGCAGAAGGTCAAGCACCCGAAATATGGCGAAGGGACCGTATATCAGCGCGAAGGGGATGGGGAAGACGCCAAGATTACGGTACAATTTCCTCGCTTCGGTTTGAAGAAATTGGTGGAGCGCTACGCGCAGTTGGAGAAGGCGTAGAGCGGTGAGGTTCGAGCCGCGGAACCCGGCCCCTAAAGGGGCGTTCGATTTCGAAGATTTGCGGCATCGCTGAAGCGATGCCCTGATACGAACCGTTCGAGCAGACGGTAGAAACTTAAACAGCAGAGGAAACCAAGCGCAATCATGGCAAACACAAAGAAGCTAACTAAGGAAGAACGCAAGAAAAGCAAGCGAGCCGCCCGCAAGAAGATCAAAGCGGAAAAGCCGAAGAAGCCCCGCGACTACGCGCGCGGATCGAAGAAGCGCAAGGTGAAAAAGCTGGCACGCGGTCAGGCGAAACGGTAGGCCGTTCGCCTGCGCCGTGAGCAGTGCCGGGCATGGGCCGAGCGTCCATGCCCGACTCCCGCTGTGAGGAGACCACGACTCTTGTCGCAATCATCCATTGAGCCAGCAGCCGCCGTCATCCGTACTTCCAACAGCCAGGCATTCTGTTGCAAGTCCATCGACAAACTGATCTCTGACTCCGAGCACCCGGAAACCAGGCTCAGCAAGACGCTCGGCCCCTGGTCGCTGACGGCGCTCGGCATTGGCGCCATCATCGGGTCGGGAATCTTCGTCCTTACAGGAACGGCGGCAGCGGGAGAATATTTCCAGGCGCCTTCGATCCTGCATGCACAGGCGCTTGACCTGATCGTAAACTTGCTGCGGACGGGCAGCACGGCCGGAGCGCTCATGCATGGCCGTCCGCCGGCAGGGCCATCGATCGCCATTTCGTTTTTTCTGGTCGCGATCGCCTGCAGTTTTGCCGGCTTGTGCTACGCCGAACTGGCGTCGATGATCCCCATTGCCGGCAGCGCCTACACTTACTCGTACGCGACGCTCGGTGAGATTTTTGCCTGGATCATCGGCTGGGACCTCATCCTTGAATACGTGGTCAGCAACGTAGCGGTGGCAGTGGGGTTCGCCGGTTATTCAAAGGCGCAACTGGCGGCTTTCGGTCTCAACTTGCCGGACAAATGGGCGAGTCCGGTGTGGGCCGGCGGGCAATGGACGGGCGCCTATTTCAATCTTCCTGGCTTCCTGATCGTGTTTATTCTCACACTGTTGCTGGTGCGCGGAGTGAAGGAATCGGCAGAGACGAACAACATCATGGTGGCGATCAAAATTGGCGCCATCGTGACCTTCCTGGTGGTCGGCGGAATGCTGGTGAAGCCCGCGAACTGGACGCCCTTTGCGCCTTCTGGTTTTGCCGGGATCGTCACCGGAGGCGCCATCGTTTTCTTTACCTACATCGGATTCGATTCGGTCTCAACCGCTGCAGAGGAATCGCGCAATCCGCAAAAGGACTTGCCGTTCGGCATCATCATGTCGCTGATTGTCTGCACGCTGCTATATGTCGGCGTGGCGGTCGTGCTGCTTGGCATGATGAAGTACACGACCTTCGTTTCCGGAGAGGCCGCCGAAGCGCCGGTCGCCTACGCGATGAAGTATCTGGGGGTGCACCCGTTGTTCCGCTCCGTGATCGTGGTTGGAGCGCTGACGGGGATGATCTCCTCGCTGCTCGTGTTTCAGTACGGGCAGGCGCGCATCTGGTACGCCATGTCGCGTGACGGACTGTTGCCGAAGCTCTTCTCGGCCGTACACCCGAAATATAAGACGCCGTACTGGTCCACATGGATCGCCTGCTTTGCGGTGGGAATTCCCGCCGGGCTCGTGGATATTGGGGATGCGGCCGACCTCGCCAACATCGGGACGCTGTTCGCCTTCGTGCTGGTTTCGCTGGGGGTGATTTTCCTGCGCCGCAATCAGCCCGATCGGAAGCGTGTGTTCCGCGTGCCGTTTGTGCCGTGGTTCCCGCTGATCTCCGTGCTTCTGTGCGGCGGGCTGATGTTAGGGCTCACCCTCATCACCTGGCTGCGCTTCGTGATCTGGCTGGCGCTCGGGCTGGTGATTTACATTTCTTACAGCCGGCACCATAGCGAATTTTGCAAAGACAAAAAGACCGGCTAACTATGAAATCAAAACACCGCTCGAAATTCAATGACGATGTTCAGGCTAGGCAGAGAAACACTGTCTGGCCAGATATCTTGAGAAACGGGCGGACTATGGATGGCTTCCTCTGGAACGGGTCTCCCGACGCGACCCCGGTTCAAAGAGCCGGAAGCGCAATCTTCGGGCTCGCGTTTCTCGCAGCGGGCTTCGCGTTTGCTTACATTGCTGTCTCCAAAGGTGGTTCCGGGGCGTCTTTACTCATAATGCTATGTGGGCTTTTTTGGGTTGTGATTGGCTGTAAGGTGCTGGGTAATGCGTTCGTCATTAAATCCAAGAACCCTAACAAGATCGGTTGACCTGATCACTCGATCCCCAATCCTTTAGAATTGCTGCATGCCTTCGGAGCCGTCCCGCTTCGTTCTCTCGCTCCCGAAAGCCGAGCTCCATCTGCATCTCGAAGGCTCGATTGAGCCGTCCACGCTGCTCGAACTGCGTCAGCGTCACGGGATGGGAGGCGCCTCGCTCGCCGAAGTCGAGCAACTCTACAACTACACGGACTTCACCGGTTTCCTCGAGGCTTTCAAAGATGTGACGGGACACCTACGCACTCCGGAAGATTACGAGTTGATCACTTACCGGCTGATGGAGCGGCTGAAAGCGCAGAACGTGCTTCATGCGGAGGTGATTGTCTCGGTTGGTGTCTGCCTCTGGCGCAAGCAGGATTTCGCCGCGATTTTCGAGGGTCTCGAACGTGGCCGCCAACGCGGAGAGAAGGACTTCGGCCTGTCGCTCCTGTGGATCTTCGACGCCATCCGGCAGTTCGGCGCGGAAAAAGCGCAGAGCGTGCTCGATCTCGCCATCCAGTTTCGCGATCGTAAGGTGGTAGCTTTCGGCATTGGCGGCGACGAGCGCGCGGGGCCTCCGGAGGGGTTCGCGGGAGTTTACGCGCGCGCTGCGGAGCACGGCCTCCATCTTACGGCGCACGCCGGTGAGAGCGCTGGGCCGGAGTCCATCTGGGGCGCGCTGAACCTCAAGGCGGAACGCATCGGCCACGGGCTTACCGCCGCGCTGGATCCGGAATTGATCGAAGAATTGGCTGAGCGCCAGGTTCCAATTGAAATCTGTGTGACCAGCAATCTGCGGACGGGCTGCTGCGCCGAACTCGCGCAACATCCGGTGCGGCGGTACTTCGATCAGGGCCTGATGCTGACGCTCAACAGCGACGATCCCGCCATGTTTCGCACCTCGCTGGTCGGAGAGTACGTGCTGGTGCAGGAGGCGTTTGGCTTTACCGACGAACACCTGCGCGAACTGGCGCGGAATTCGTTTGAGGCGTCGTTCTTGCCAGCAGAAAAGAAAATTGAGTTTCTGAATCTGTTTGNNCGCTGTTCGTCGTTCGCTGTTCGCCCTTCGCAATTCGATCCCTGAAAGCCGAGAGCCGAGCAGCGAAGAACGAACGACGAATAGCGAATAGCGATCAGCAAACGACGTCCTATAATGTCCACCTATGAAACTCGAAGAGAAGATTGCCGAACTCAAGAGGCGAGACCAGTTGGCACTCGAGGGCGGAGGTGCGCAGCGGCGCGCGCGGCAACACAAAGAGGGCAAGATGTCGGCCCGCGAGCGCATCGACTTTCTGCTCGACGAGGGCACCTTCGAAGAAACCGATAGGCTGGTCACGCATCGCTGCCACGACTTCGGCATGGCCGAGCAGAAGTATTATGGCGACGGTTTCATCACCGGCTACGGTCGCATGGAAGGAAGGCTGGTCTTTGTTTTCGCGCAGGATTTCACCGTGTTCGGAGGCTCGCTCTCCGAGACCAACGCGGGGAAGATCGTCAAGATCATGGATCTGGCGGCCAAGGTGGGCGCTCCCGTGATCGGGCTGAACGATTCGGGGGGCGCGCGCATTCAGGAAGGCGTGATGTCGCTGGCGGGCTACGCCGACATTTTTTTGCGCAACACGCTTTATAGCGGAGTCGTGCCGCAGATCTCGGCCATCATGGGCCCATGCGCGGGCGGCGCCGTGTATTCGCCGGCCATTACCGATTTTATTTTGATGGTCGATCAGACTTCTTACATGTTTATTACTGGTCCTGACGTGATCAGAACGGTCACGCATGAAGAAGTCAGCAAAGACCAACTCGGCGGCGCGCATACGCATAACGAGACGTCAGGCGTGGCGCACTTCATGTGCCGCGACGATGCCGAGTGTTTGTCGACGGTTCGCGAACTGCTGAGTTTCATTCCATCGAACAATCTGGAAGACCCTCCGCGCAAGGCCTGCAACGATCCGATCGATCGGCTGGACGAGAAGCTCGACACGCTCATCCCCGATCAATCGAACCTGCCGTATGACATGAAAGATGTGATTCACACGGTTGTCGATGACGGCTACTTTTTCGAAATTCACGAGCACTATGCCAAGAACATCGTGGTGGGATTTGCGCGGCTCAACGGGAAGCCGGTCGGGATCGTGGCCAATCAGCCTTCGATGCTGGCGGGCACGCTCGATATCAATGCGTCGGTGAAGGGCGCGCGCTTCGTGCGCTTTTGCGACTGCTTCAACATTCCGCTGGTGACGTTTGAAGATGTGCCTGGATTTTTGCCTGGCACGCAGCAGGAGTATGGCGGAATCATCCGGCATGGCGCGAAGTTGCTGTTTGGGTTTGCGGAGGCGACTGTGCCGAAAGTGACCGTGATCACGCGCAAGGCNNGTGATGGGGCCGGAAGGCGCGGTGGGCATCGTCTACAAGCGCGAACTGGATGGCGCGGAAAATCGCGAAGCGGTTCGGCAGCAGAAGATCGAAGAATTTCGCGACCGCCTGGCGAATCCTTACGTGGCCGCCGACCGCGGATTCGTGGATGCGGTCATCCAGCCGCGAGAGACGCGCAAGAAATTGATTCAGGCGCTGGAGATGCTGGAGACTAAGCGGGATAAGAACCCGCCTAAGAAGCATGGGAATATTCCGCTNNGACGGACGAGGGCGTCCGTCCCTACACAATCCAACCCCAAAACGTAGAGAGTCCCGAGGTGATGTTGGGCTCATTCCTCTCGGCCAGTAGCTCGCGTTTAGACCCTTGCTGACCTTTTCCTACAACTCCCTTGCGGGTTCATTGTAAGCCGATCTTTGCTCGGGCTCCGGGCTCACCGCCAACCGGATAAATCAGTCCAACGCCTCGGGACTCTATCCTGCCTTCAACAGAGGCTCTTGTTCTCCTCGACCAGCGCTTAGCTATAGACCCTTGCTCGCCCTCCCAAACTCACCTCGCGGTTGTCTGAGTGACTACGCTTGAGCCCCGGACGCTGCACCAACCGGAAAAACTTCAGAACGTGTCAAAGAACGATTACGGTTTTACCACGCTCATTTTTTACGTCAACGGAATTCATGCATCTGTAACTGCTTATTCGTCAATCGAGTGCAGCTCATGCACAGGCGGGTGACCCGGAAATGGTGCAACCGCCCGTGCGCGGCTGCGAAATCCCCAGCATCCATGCGGCT
Organism: Acidobacteriaceae bacterium; assembly: GCA_003162255.1. Lineage (GTDB taxonomy): Bacteria > Acidobacteriota > Terriglobia > Terriglobales > Acidobacteriaceae > Acidiflorens. The sequence goes on from PMMJ01000261.1 coordinate 9,495, forward strand.
TTTCGCGGATTTTTCCGGTCGAGGCACTCCTTTCATCCGAAATGCACATTCGACTGTGATTGTGCAAATCGATGCTTTACCCGCATGAATACTGATGTTCCCGCATGCCGGACGCTGGTTCTGATCCGAATACTTCCGTCTTAAAGCCGCTTTCTTTACAATTCCACGGTGGATTCATGGGTGTTTGGAGGCTCTTGGTGATGCGAAGCTTGCGTTTGGCAGCGATCGTCTGTTTCTTAACCCTTCTTTCAGCGGCGCAAGTCTCGCGGGCGCAGAGTCCGGAAGAGAAGACGGCGAAGTATTTTGAAGCGGTGCGGCGTCAGCCGGGGTTGCTGCTGGCATTTCTGCAGCAGATGCCCAAGGGCGGCGATCTGCATGTCCACCTGAGCGGCGCGATTTATGCGGAGAGCTTCATCGATTGGGCCTCAGAGAACGCTCTCTGCGTGGACCGCAGCACTTCGAAGCTGATGCATGCGGCGTGCGATTCTTGCGAGCCCTACAAGAACAAACCCTCGGTGCGCTGCGCCTATCAGGACCACATTCTCTACGACCAGCTGATCGACGCGTGGTCGATGCGCAACTGGCATCCTGCGGAGGAGTCTGGGCACGATCATTTCTTTGCTACGTTCGAGAAGTTTGGTCCGGCGATAGAGAACCACGTTGGCGACGCGTTCGCCGAAGTGGCGTCGCGGGCGGCGGCCGACCATCTGCAATATGTGGAGGTGATGCACACGGCTGACGGGGCGAAGGCGGCGATTCTGGGCGACAAGATTGGGTGGGATGACGACTTCGGCAAGCTCCGCGACAAACTGCTCGCGGGCGGAATGGCGGATGTGGTGGCATCGGTGCGCAGCCAACTTGATTCCGATGAAGCCCGTCAGAAAGAAGTGCTGCATTGCGGGATGGCGCAGGCTGCTCCGGGATGCAAGGTCACGATCCGCTATTTGTACCAGGTGTTGCGGGGCTTGCCGCAGGAGCAGGTTTTCGCGCAGATATTGCTGGGCTTCGAATTGACTAAGGCCGACGCACGGTTTGTCGGCTTCAACCTGGTGATGCCGGAAGACTACTACGTGCCGATGCACGACTTTGATCTGCATATGCGGATCATCGAGGCGCTGCACAAGTTCTATCCGGCGGCGCATGTGTCGCTGCACGCCGACGAACTGGCGATGGGTCTGGTTCCACCGGAGGGATTGCGGTTTCACATTCGCGAATCGATTGAGCGCGGCGGCGCGGAGCGGATTGGGCATGGCGTGGCCGTCATGAGCGAAGACGATCCGATTGGACTGCTGCAGGAAATGGCGAAGAAGAATGTGCTGGTGGAGATTTGTCTGACTTCGAACGATATGATTCTGGGCGTCAGTGGCGACCGGCATCCGCTGCCGGTGTATGTGAAATACGGAGTGCCGGTGGCGCTCGCTACCGACGATCTGGGTGTCGCACGCAGCGATATGACGCATGAATATCTGCGGGCGGCCGAAACTTACGGCTTGTCCTATGGCGAGTTGAAACGCATGGCGCGCGCTAGCCTGGAACATAGTTTTATTCCTGGTGATAGTCTGTGGAGCGATGGACGCGAGTGGCGGCGGGTAGGGGTGTGCGAGGGTTGGGGCGAGCAGGAATCTGGGAAATGTGGAAAATTTATCGCGACGAATGAGCGCGCTCGCTTGCAGTGGCAATTGGAGCGAGCGTTCGCCGAGTTTGAGAAGAAGTTCTAGGGCGCTGCCGGGCTTTGCCCGGCTGGGCGGACGAATGCGTCCGCCCCTACGTGATTTGTTATGACATCAGACCTGTTTACTCGCGCTGAATCCGCGGCGGCGTTTGTGCTTTCGCAGACTGCGCTGCGTCCGCGGATCGGGCTCGTCCTTGGCTCTGGACTGGGATCTTTTGCCGACGAACTTACCGATGCCGTCCGTATCCCTTATGCTGACATTCCGACGTTTCCGCGTTCGACGGCGATTGGCCATGCCGGACAGCTGGTGATTGGGAAGTCGGGCGACGTTCCGGTTGCGGTGATGCAGGGGCGGGTGCATCTGTATGAAGGCTATCCGGCGGCCGAGGTCGCTTTTCCCACGCGCGTGTTGGGGCGAGCGGGCATACGCGCTTTGATTCTCACCAACGCCGCCGGTGGCATTAACGTCGAGTACGGACAGGGCGCGCTGGTTGTCCTGCGCGACCACATCAATCTTCAAGGGCAGAATCCGCTGACGGGCGCGAATGAGGAACGCTTTGGGCCGCGCTTTCCCGACATGAGTTACACCTACTCCAAGCGCTATCGGGAAATCGCGTTGGAGGAAGCGAAGAAGCTCTCGATTCCGCCGCGCGAAGGAGTTTATGCGGCGTTCGCTGGGCCGAGTTATGAGACTCCAGCGGAGATTCGCTACTTGCGGACGATTGGCGCCGATCTTGTGGGCATGTCTACCGTCCCGGAGGCAATCGCCGCGCGGCATATGGGGATGAACGTTTTGGCAATCTCGTGCGTGACGAATATGGCGGCGGGGACGGTGGATAAGCCGCTGGTCCACGAAGAAGTGCTGGAAGTTGGACGGCGGGTGATGGGGCAGTTTATTGCGCTGCTGCGGGCGGTGCTGCCGCGAATTGCGGAAGAGTTGCAGACGCCGGCGTGACGTTTGGCTTGCGACAAAAAGAGACGCGGCAAGCCGCGTCTCT
>PMMJ01000364.1:0-320 GCA_003162255.1 Acidobacteriaceae bacterium
TACACCATCGACGTGGCCGACTCAATCGGCCATCCGGCGGCCGCAGGCGACCTTGAAACTTTCGTGAAGCGGCACTCGGAGCTGCTGGGGCGCGTTTCGTTGGAAGGCGCGGACGAGGCTTTCGAAATCACGCGGGAGCACCTGATGCAGACTGCTCGGAAGTTTCTCTCCGCCGTAAAGAAGGCGGGTGAGGTCTACCGCAAGATCGAGAATGCCAAGGGTGCCGACAACTTCATCGTGGAGATCTCCATGGACGAGACCGACCACGCGCAAAGTCCCGCAGAGTTGCTCATCATTCTGGCTGCGATTGCGGACGAAGG
>PMMJ01000364.1:386-24136 GCA_003162255.1 Acidobacteriaceae bacterium
ATCGGCCTCGCGGAAGCCGGTGGTGACGGGCTGGCTCTGGCGAAGGAAATCTATGCTCAAGCCTTCGCGCACCGCGATGAGCTTTGTGCGCCATACGCCACTGTAATTGATATCGACGCGGCGAAACTTCCGTCTCCGGACGAAGTTCGTGGCTGGCGCTCCGAGCAATACACCTCGGCTCTGCGCCACGTTCCGGGAGCGGCGGCGTACAACCGCAGCTTTCGCCAGTTGCTGCATGTCGGCTTCAAGATCGGAGCCAGGATGGGACCGCGCTATCTGGACCTGCTCGACGTCAATGAAGCCGTGATTGCTAAGAACGTGACGGAGAACCTCTANNCACATCGCTCCCGTTTTTCTGGGGCGCAACAACGTTCATCGATCTCGAAGTCAAGAAGAAAAGACCGATTAAGATGGTCCCGAACTTCGTCTGGAACTTTGCGCTCCGAAGCGGCGTACCATGCAAGGACGAGTATGGGACTGAAAATCGAAGGTCTCTCCAAGACATACGCCAACGGCGTAAGAGCTCTTAGCGACGTTTCGCTCACCATTCCGCACGGGATGTACGGGTTGCTGGGTCCGAACGGGGCAGGGAAGAGCACGCTGATGCGTACCATCGCAACCCTGCAGGAGGCCGACTCGGGGAGCATGACGCTGGGGGAGATCGACGTTCTCAAGCAGAAGGATGAGTTGCGCAAGCGGCTGGGCTACCTGCCGCAGGAGTTCGGCGTGTATCCGCGGATTTCGGCGCAGGACATGCTCAATCACCTCGCCATCCTGAAGGGAATCGGGGGCTCCGGGCAGCGGAAAGAACTGGTCGAAGCCATGTTGAAGCGATGCAATCTTTACGATCTCCGCAAGAAAGCTCTTACCAGTTTTTCCGGAGGCATGCGGCAACGCTTTGGCATTGCACAGGCGCTGATCGGCAACCCACAGTTGCTCATTGTCGACGAGCCTACGGCAGGTCTCGATCCCGGAGAGCGCAACCGCTTCTACAACCTGTTGGCCGAGGTGGGAGAGCAGGTCATCGTCATTCTTTCCACCCACATCGTGGAAGACGTAACCGACCTCTGCACCAAGATGGCTATCATTCACGAGGGGCAGGTGCTGTACGAGGGCAAGCCCGACGACGCTGTCGCACAGCTGAAGGACCGGGTCTGGCAGCGCTCGATCGCAAAAGCCGACCTGGCCAGCTACGAGCAGCGTTATCGCGTTATCTCAAACCGTCTTGTGGGTGGACGTCCTCATCTTCATGTCTTGAGCGCCCAGTCGCCGGAGGACGGGTTTGCGCCCAGTGTCCCCGACCTTGAGGATGTCTTCTTCACTTGCATCCGAGGGTGGAACTGAGGGCCGCATGTTCCCGAAAATGTTGCTGCACATCGTGTGGTTCGAGATCCGCTACTGGCTGCGTTCGTGGATGCTCTGGATCTTCACCGTGATCACCTCCGCGCTGTTTTTCGGCGCGGTCAGCTCGGACCATATCACGATTGGAGAGTCGCTCAGCAACGCCTACCGCAATGCACCTTACGTGATCGAGAACTACTATGCGATGGTCGGGCTGTTTGCGCTGCTGATGGTAACGGCCTTTGTAAATTCGGCGGCAGCGCGCGACTTCAGCCACAACACGTATCAGATCGTATTCACGACTCCGCTCCGCCGCCGCGACTTTCTTCTCGGGCGGTTCTTCGGTGCCACCCTGGTTTCTGTGATTCCGATGCTCGGGGTGTCCATCGGAATGCTGATTGCGAAATACATGCCGTGGGTGGAACCAGAGCGCTGGGAGCGCGTCATATGGAGCGCGCACCTTAAAGGGATATTTGTCTTCGCGGTGCCGAACGCCTTCTTCATGGCTGCGATTCTTTTCACCATTGCGGTGCTGGCGCGCAATGAGATCGTCTCGTTCGTGGGAGCGCTGCTGCTGCTCACCGGCTACGGCGTTTCGGACGCCCTTCTGAGCGACATTGAGCGCGAGCGCATCGCCGCCCTGCTTGACCCGTTCGCCATTCGCACCTTTGCTCTTGCCACCAAGTACTGGACCGTTGCGGAGAAGAACTCAAACTCGCTGGGCTTGAGCGGGCTGATGCTGTGGAATCGTCTGCTGTGGATTGGCGTTGGAGTGCTCTTCCTGATCTTTGCCTATTACCGGTTCAGTTTCGCCGAAAGGCGTCAAAAGGCACGCAAGACCAAAGAAGCTTCGCAGCCAGCCCTGGCGCCGGTTGTTCTTCCCACGGTCACCTCCAGAGCCAGTTCCTGGGAAATATATCTCTCTTCGGTCAAGATCCACCTCGCGGGCATCTTCAAGGGCACCGTCTTTATCGTGGTCCTCGCGGCAGGCCTCCTGAACTGCGTGCCGAGTATGGCGATGAGCGCACGGGAGGGATACGGGAATAGTACGCTCCCCGTCACGTACTGGATGCTTGAGCAGATCAACGGTTCTCTTTACATGTTCCTGATCGGGCTGATCACCTATTACGCAGGCGTGCTGATCTGGAAGGACCGTGACGCTCACGTGGACGAGATCACCGACTCCCTCCCGATGCCGGAGTGGATCTCGTATGCGGCCCGCTTCACCGCACTCGCTGCCATGGTGATGCTGGTGCAGTTCCTGGCCCTGGTCAGCGCCATCATTGTGCAGACCAGTTACGGATACCATCGCTATCAGCTGGGACTCTATTTCAACCAGCTCTTTGTGCGCGATTTATCGTTCTTTTTCATTCTGGGAGTGCTGGCGTTTTTTGTTCACGCGCTCTCGCCCAACAAGTATGCTGGCTATTTCGCTTATGTCGCTTTTCTGATCGTCAATCTCTTTATCTGGAAACCGCTCAACGTCGCTTCGAACCTGGTCCAATTCGGATCTACTCCAGACGTCACCTACTCGGACATGTTCGGCGATGCGCCGTATATCGCTGCGTGGCGCTGGTTCACGTTGTACTGGACTCTGTTCTGCGGGCTGCTGGCCATTGCCACTGTAATGTTCTGGCCGCGGGGCAAGCAAGGCCGCTGGGCCGAGCGCTGGCGAACCGCGCGCCTACGTTTTTCGAGTCCGTGGCCAGCGCTGGCGCTGGTTTGCCTGATGTCGTTCGCTGCGACTGGATCCCGGATTTTCTACAACACCAAGGTACTGAATGAGGTGATTGGGCCCAAAGACCAGTTGGCGCTCCAGGCGGATTACGAGAAAAACTACAAGCAGTTCGACAGGCTGCCGCAGCCGCGCGTTCGCAGCGACAAATACTGGGTTGATATCTTTCCGGAGACGCGCAACATGACGATGCGAGTCGAGGAAGAGCTTTACAACCCGTATCCGCAACCCCTGACCGAGATTCATTACTCCGTTGACCGGTCGTATGACACCGGCATACAGATCCCCGGCGCGACGCTGGCCAAAGACGATACACGGTTGTTCTATCGCATCTACCGCTTCACGCCAGCGCTCCAGCCTGGCGAATCGCGCACTGCCGTGTTTACCGTCAAGAGCAAGAATCGGGGATTCGAAAACTCCGTCAGCAATGTGGCAATCGCGCAGAACGGCACCTTCTTTAACAATACCGCTGCCCCGATGATCGGCTACGACACGTCGCGCGAACTGACCGATCCGAACGATCGCCGCAAGTACGGTTTGGGCGAACAGCAATTGATGCGGCCTCTAGAACGCAATTGCACCGACGATTGCCGGGACAGCTATATACGGGACCATTCGGACTGGGCGGACCTGGAGACCGTGATCGGCACCTCGCCCGACCAGATTGCGATCGCACCCGGATCGCTGGTGCGAGAGTGGCAGGAGAACGGACGGCGCTATTTCGATTACAAGCTTGACCATCCGTCACTTCGTTTCTACTCGTTCATGTCGGCCCGCTACGAGGTGCAGCGCGAAGAGTGGAATGGCATCAAGCTCGAGGTGTACTACGACAAGGATCATCCGTGGAACGTGCCGCGAATGATGAAATCGCTGAAGAAGTCGCTGGAGTACTACACGCAGAATTTCGGTCCCTATTGTCATAAAGAAGCGCGGATCATCGAATTCCCCCGGGTTGGCACGTTTGCGCAAGCCTACGCCGGCACCATGCCATATTCGGAGTCGATCGGATTCATTGCCAACCTGAATCACCCCGACGACATCGACATGGTCTATTACATCGTGGCGCACGAGATGGGCCACCAGTGGTGGGCGCATCAGGTCGTAAGCGCCGACATGCAGGGAGCCACGTTCTTGTCGGAATCGCTGGCGCAATACTCGGCGCTGATGGTGATGGAAAAGGAGTACGGCCGCGATGCCATGCGGAAGTTTCTGAAGTATGAAATGGACAAGTATCTCCGCTCGCGAGGCCGGGAAAAACACAAAGAAGAACCCCTGCTGACGGTCGAAGTCGAACAGGGGTATATTCACTACCGCAAGGCGAGCGTCGTGCTCTACTACCTGAAAGAGATGATCGGAGAAGACGCGGTGAACCGGGCGCTGCGCAAGGTGATCCAGCGCTATGCTTACAACGCGCCGCCTTATCCCACGTCTTATGCGCTTGTGGATGCGCTGCGCGAGGAGACGCCTCCGAATTTGCAATACTTGATCAAGGATTTGTTCGAAGACATCACCTTGTTTTCAAATCGCACCCTGGATGCCACGGCGGTGAAGCGCCCGGACGGCAAGTACGACGTCACCATCAACGTGGAAACCCACAAATATAAGGCGGACGCCAAGGGCAATGAGACCGAAGTGGCGATGGATGACTGGATCGATATCGGCGCCTTCGCCAAGCCGGAAAAAGGCCGGAAATACGGCAAGACGCTGTACCGGGATCGAGTGCACGTCGCGAATAACAAGTCCACGTACACCTTCACGACTGCGGAGCTGCCGGACGAAGCGGGAATCGATCCCTTCCTGCTGTTGATCGACCGGCTTCCCGACGACAACACCAAGAAGGTCACGCTGACGAGTGCGTCTGCTGCGTCAACGAATCCAGTTCGCGGCCAGTGAGGATGGTCCGCCCCCTCGCGAGCCCTTAGTTGATCGCGAAATTTTGGACGTAAAGAGAAATCGCGCGGTGTAGGATAAAGGCCAAAAGCGACTTATAGCGAATCCAGAGTTGCTGTGGCCTCCGGCAGCTGCCGATCTGCGTTCGGCTTGGACGGGGCAAAGCCCCGTCATCACACGAGCGGGATACAGCAACGGTGAATTTGCTCTAGGAGGGTGCGATGGAGAAAGAAAGAGACGCTCAAGAGGAACAGACCTCTGCGATTGGCTCGACTCGCTTCACTCGTCGCAGTCTGATTAAATCAGCCGCCGCGATTGCCTCTGCCGCGATTTTGCCATCTGGACTCGCAGGTTTCACCTTCTCTGGGCCGAGCGCGTCTGCAACGGAATCCAATCCCGGGAAGTCGGCAGCGCCGGCGAAGAATCCACGCTGGTACGGTTTTAATCTGCTCGAGTATTTCTCCACCGATGCGGATTGGATGAAGTATTTCCCTTACAAGAACGATGGGATGTTCCGCGAAGACGACTTCCGCTGGATTCGCGACTGGGGTTTCAACTGGGTGCGCCTGCCCATGGATTACCGGTTTTGGACTGCTCCCGATCTTTTTACCATCAATGAAAAGCAGATCGAACCGATCGACCGAGCCATCCGGCTGGGAGAAAAATACGGGATTCACGTGAACGTTTGTCTTCACCGCGCGCCCGGCTTGTGCATTCTCGACACGATGGATGAAAAGCTGACGGGCATTGCGGTCACGAAGGAAAAGACCGACGTATTTACCGATCCGCACACGCTTGACGCCTTCGTGCATCAGTGGACATTTTTCGCCAACCACTACAAGGGCATTCCCAGCCAACGGCTGAGCTTCAATCTGGTAAACGAGCCTATTGTTCTGCCCAATGCGGCGGAACTGGCAGAACTCCAGCATCGCGGTCCCATCAAGACGACGGACTTCTTCGACCCTGAGCGGCTGCAGCACCACGCGAAGGACTATACGCGCGTGGCCAGAGCGGCTGCGGATGCGATTCGAGAGCGCGATCCGGAGCGCATGGTGATCACCGATGGTTATCCGGGAGGAGGCTTGCCGATTCCGGATCTCGCCGGCACGGGCATGTTGCAAAGCTGCCATACCTACAATCCGATTCAGCTTACTCACCATCAATGCGAGTGGGTGCGTGGTGTGCTCACCGGGGCAGAGCCTCTGCCTACCTGGCCTCTGAAGGACGATAAAGGCAAAGTCATTTGTGACCACCAAACGCTCGAAACGCTTTTTCATCCCTGGTCCGAACTCTCAGCCCAGGGGGTCCCCATTCACTTCGGCGAGATGGGNNGGGCCTTGTGGAATTTCCGCGGGCCCTTTGGCGTGCTCGACACGGAACGGCCCGGAACAAAATTCGAGGACTGGCAGGGGCACAAGCTTGATCGGCCGCTGCTCACGCTTTTACAGAAGCACGCCAAGGCATAACCAACTGCCCGCAACGCCACGCTGTCAACGCGTGGGTGAGCAGCAGAGAGCTGCAAAGGAGTTTACCGATGAATCTGCTGTCACGCTATTGCCTCTGCCCACTGCTGTTCTGCGCTGCCGCATTCACCCAGAACGCCACGAATACGGGATTCCGCTCCCTGCATGTGGATGCCAGCAAAGTGACCGGCACGATCCGCTCGTTCCAGGGACTGAACGGCCCACCCAGCCCGCTCATGGCGGGACTGCCGAGCCTTGTGCAGCAATACAAAGACCTGCGCGTCAACCAGGTTCGCACTCATGATGTGATGGGTCCGACCGAAATCGACTCAAGATTCGAGCAGAACAACGGAGAGCTCGCCTGGCTCATTCCCGATTCCGCCCAGCGTGCCGGCGTGGTCAAGGCGGGCAACGCCAGCATCATTTTTCCCAACTGGAGCGCCGACCCCGAGAAACCGGAGAGTTACAATTTCGCCCCGACCGACAAAGTGCTCGCCGCCATTCGCGCCAGCGGCGCGGAGATCTATTACCGCGTCGGCCGCAGTTGGGGCGCCAACATCGATCCGCCGGCCGATTCCGACAAGTTTGCCAGCGTGGTGAAACACATTGCCATGCACTACAACCAGGGATGGGCCAACGGCTTCCATTACGACATACGCTATTGGGAATTCTGGAACGAGCCGGACGGTCTGTTCTGGTCCGGCACCCCGGAGCAGTTTTACTCGTTGTACGAGAAAACTGTGCGGGCCTTGAAGTCAGTTGACCCCACACTCAAGGTGGGTGGCGATGGCAAAGCTTTCGCTTACGACGATGGACCTTTCCGCGAAGGACTTATCGATTACTGCGCGGCCCACAAGGTGCCCCTCGATTTTTATTCCTGGCACACATATGCGGACGGTTCCGCCGATCCTTATGATGCCGTTCGCCTCGCCAAGCAAATTCGCGGCCTCCTGGACAGCCATGGCTTTCCTCAGGCGGAGAGCATTCTATCTGAGTGGAATCTGACCCCTGACTTCACCGATGCTGAGAAGGCCAGGCTGCAAGGGGTGGATAATGCCGCATTCATCGGCGCCGTACTCAGCTATTTCCAGGACGCGCCCATCGATCACGCGCAGTTCTATCGTGGCGACGCGGCGTGGATGGGCCTCTTCGATCTGCAGGGGCAGTATTTCAAGACCGCGTATACGTTCCAGGCCATGGGGAGAATGTTGGATACGCCGCAGCGGCTCTCCGTGGAAGGCACGGACACTTTTGGCTTCGCGGCGATTGCAGGCCGCTCGGCAGATGGCAACACGGTTCAGATCATCATCAGCAATTACGCAATTCCCGCGGGTTTCAAGCCCAACATTATGGAAATGCCGCCGGAACTGGTGAAAGCGTCGCCCCCGCAACCGGACTTTTCCAAAGTCAAGATGCTGCCGCCACGGACTGACATCGTTTACCGGGACAATGCTGGCTACAATCTCACGATCGACAATTTGCCGTGGAGTAAGAAGGCGTTCAGCGTGAAGCGTTACCGGATTAGCAAAACGCAGAATCTCGACCTGGTCGAAGAAAAGTCCGGCGAGGGAAGCTTCGAACTATCGAGTCCTCTTGCCCCCGACGCCGTGGAACTCATCGTGCTTCAGCGCCGGTGAGCGGGAGCCTTATGCCAGATCAAGTCCTGAGGCAAGACCGGTTTTCACGCAGAATCTAGGCGGCCGCCGAGCCCAGTCCTAATCTCTTGAGTCCGGTGGCTTCTAACTCTAGTTGCGCTCCTCGTTCTTCCGTCACAATGATCCTGTCGGGCCCGAGCTGAATGTCGCGGATCGAGCGCCATTCCGCACTTACTTTGGAGAGAAAAAGAACGTACGGAGCCCGCAGTTGGGACTTGGCGGGAATTCGCCGGAAGGTGGGAGCGTCGAATAACGATCCGCGGGCAAAGGTCTCTTCTTTTCCAACCGGCATCGCGGTCGAACCAAACTCCAGGCCGCGGGCGCGCGTCTTTCCACTCCAAGGAGAACCCTTGCGGGAAAGATTCTCCTCCCATATGGCGACCCAGGGAAAATCCGAGCGGCGAAAACAATAGCCGAATAGCAGTCCGAGTTTCCAATTCAGCGCCGCAACAAATCCGAGTTCGCGCTGCGGGTCGAGCAATACCGATGCGATATAGCCCCTGCCGTCTCGTGCGAAGGGACGCGCGAGACTTATTTTGTCGCCATCGATGGCAGAGGTTTCGGGCCAGTTGAACTCCTGATTGTCTCGGAAAAGACTTGCTCCTTCGTAGCCGTGCGGCCAAGTGACGGCGCGAGTTCCGGGCAGAGCAACGAGGCTTTCCTCTGGATGCAGCAAAGGCAGACCGAGGGTGACATGCTGGGTCCAGTGAAAAAAATGATCCTGCGCACGTTCGTTGGTTACCGTTTCCTCGACATACACAACCGATTCGTTGCGGCGCAAACGGAGTTCGCGGCGGAATAGCAGACCGGCCGCGGGCAAGGGCACAGCGAGCGAGACCCGGGCTTCCGCGCTGGTCTGATTACGCTTCAGCAATTTCCAGCGGGAAGTGGAAGCCTCTCCATGAAGCGTTAGTCCTTGTGCAGCCTCGGCCTCGGAGGGTTCACCAAAATAATCGACGCAGACGGTGTGTCCCGTGAAGGCCGCGAGATACTTGCCGACGGGCGCCGGGCCGTACTTGCGAACATGATTGCTGCGGAACTTATCCGGGTCCATCGTGGGCCAGGGAGCTTCCCACAGCGCATTCACGCTGCCGCTGGTTGGATCGAGAAGGCGAAAATCGGCGATGTGTCCGCCGCCGGTGAGCGTGATCAGTTGAACGACGCCATTGTTGAGGCAAAACGCGGGCCGGTCGCGCCATTTCGTTGTGGTGGAGGCAGGAAGGGATATTTTCATTGGCTAGATCAGTGTAGCGCGTGTAGTTCTCAGGCGAAATGGCTGGCGGCCCCTTGATGACCGGATGGCTTTTCCGCGACATCGTGGAACCAAAAAAAAGGACACCGCGTGAGCGGTGTCCCTACCTACCAGCAACTCGACTTACTTATTCTCGTTGAGTGATCCGGCTCCGAACTCCCTGCGCTGTATTACCGGACGCGCCGCTCTGGCTGCCGCCACTGCCGGCATGGCCGCTGCCGCTCCGTAGCGCTCGAGCAGCACGGGGACCATCGCGCCTTCGGCTTCTTTCACAAAGGTGAGCTTGCTCTCGCCCAGCAGATCGACGCGGACGAAATCTCCCAGCTTCACCTGTCCCGTTGCCACCAGGTTCGCCAGCGGAAACACCAGATGCCGTTCAATCGCCCGCTTCAAGTGCCGCGCGCCGTACTTCGGATCGGTGCCTTCGGCGAGCAGGAAGCTCTTGACCTGCGGCGTGCAGTTGAACACGAATTGATTCGCGCCCGACGCCATCAGTACCCGCTGCTGCACCATCCCGAGCTCGATTTCGAGGATCTGCTGCAGGTGCTCGGCGCGTAGCGTTTTGAACACGACGACTTTGTCGATGCGGTTCATGAACTCGGGCGCAAACTTGCGCCGCGCCGCATCCACTGCCGAGCGATTAATCTTTTCGTCGAGCGAGTTATCCACCTGCACCGCTTTCGGGGCGAAGCCCAAGCCGCCATCCACCAACCCATTCATTTCGGCGGAGCCCAGGTTCGAGGTCATGATGATGATGCAACTCGAAAGATCCACACGCCGGTTATCGCCCAGCGTTAGCGTCGCCTTGTCCAGAATGCCGAGCAGCAGTTGCCACAGCGAATCGGAAGCTTTCTCGATTTCGTCGAACAGCAGGATCGAGAGCTTCAGCTTTTCCGTGTGCCACTGGTTGAGCGCTTCCTGCGTCAGCAGGGGATGGGTCTCGCGGTGTCCCAGGTATCCCGGAGGCGAGCCGATCAACTTGGCAATCTCGTGCGAATGCTGGAACTCGGCGCAATCGATCTTGATGCAGGCCCGCGCGTCGCCGAACAGCGACTCGGCTACCGCTTCCACTACCCGCGTCTTGCCGGAGCCGGTCGGTCCCAGGAAAAGAAGATTGCCCACCGGACGTCCCGGTGCATTCAGCCCGGCCAGAAACATCTGATAAATCTCCGCGACCTTCTCGATGGCCTGATCCTGGCCGACAATCTTCCGGCGCAGGGCAGCCTCAAAGTCACGGGAGTCGTTGCTGCGGCGGCTCGGATCCAGCACGGTTGCAAGGTTCGTTCTCATCGTTTCGGACCCTTGTTTCCTTTCCGGGAACTTCATGTCTTCGGCGAAACTGCTCATTCTTGTCACTCGCTCACCACTGGGAGGAAGGTCTGTATTTCCCCGCCCGCTATCTCCTTGTGCAAGCCGTTAGCCATCCTCGGGAGGCGCCCTAATCCCCCGCTTCTCATCGTTTTAGATGCGGCTAGCCCGCCTCACACGAGGCCGGTCTCGTTACCCACAGCTTCCCCAAGAGCAATAGTTTGCAGTCTGCGGGAACTTTCAATCAGTGCCCTGACCATCCCTAACGCCCATGACCGCCAAGTCTTAACAGGCTTGGCCGGAAGTAACTGGCAGCCCAGGTTACCGCCAGTGCACAATAGATATAGATTTCCTCTCTGGAGAATGTCCTTGTCCCGATTCCTGGCCAGACTTACGGCAGTCAAACTCTCGATTGCGAGCGTTGCTGCTTTCTTGCTATGGCTGGCCTTGGCCAGCTTTGGTCCCTTTTCTACCACCGCCGCCGGAGTGCAAAATCCGCACGGCGCACAGTTGGTGCCGGTGAAAGCCGATGCCACCAAGAAGCCCGCGCCGTCGGCGCCCGTTTCCATTATTGTGCCTCCGGGCTCCGATCTTTACGTCGCCCAGCGCGGAGACAACCTGCCGCTGGTCGCCCGCAAGTATTTGAAAAGGACAAAATACCTCACGTCATCGGAACTGACCGAAGCCATCCGCGCCGCCAACCACAACCGCCAGGGAGTCTTCCTCAAATCCGGAGAGCAGATCATTATCCCCGGAATTCTCGAATCCGTAATTGTAGAGAAACCTGTGCCAGTTGCAAGAGATTTCGAAGTCCGCGCGATTTACCTGACCGGGATCATGGCGGGCAGCGATCATGGAGTGCGCATTATCCGGCATTGGCGCGAAGTCGGCGGCAACGCGGTGGTCTTCGACATCAAGGATAGCGACGGCATCGTCAACATCGCTTTCGACAACCCGCTCGCCAGCGGACAACGCCACTATATTTCCGATCTGCCCAAGTTCATTCGCTTCCTTCATTCGGAGAACATGCACGCCATCGCTCGCATCGCCATCTTCCGCGATGAGCATCTGGTTACGAGCCATCCGGAACTCGCCGTAAAGTCCCGCAGCAGCGGCCAGCCCTGGCGCGAGAACGGCAAACTCGTCTGGACTGATCCCTCGAACTCCAAGGTGCAGGACTATGACATTGCGCTAGCGAAGTTCGTCGCTCAGTCCGGAGTCGATGAAGTGCAGTTCGACTATGTGCGCTTTCCCGCCGAAGGCGATCAGAAAGATGCCGCCTTCGCTTTCCAAGCGGATCATCCCGCCGAGCAACCTGCTGAGCATTCCGCCGACCAACCGATAGATCATCCGAAAGCAGATCATCCGAAAACAGGTCATTCGAAAATCGATCATCCGAAAGACGAGCAGCGCTCGAAGGTGATCGCTGATTTCCTGCAGCGCGCCTACGCCCAGATTCATCCGACCGGGGCGTTGTTCTCGCTCGACGTCTTTGGAGTCATGGCATGGCAGCGTCCCGTCGATCTTGCGCACACCGGGCAGGACATCGTAGCCATGGCCAAGCATTGTGACGTGATCTCGCCCATGATCTATCCCTCGCACTTCTTTGGCATGGACGGCATCGCCCACCCCGGCGACGCGCCCGAGCATTTCATCGGCGAGTCCATGGACCGCTTCGAGCTCATCACCAAAGGCAGCGGAGTGGTGATTCGTCCTTGGCTGCAAGCCTTTGCCTGGCGCACAAAAACTTACTCGCCGCAGTATGTTGAAGTTCAGATCGAGGTAGCGAAACAAAAAGGCGGCATCGGATTTCTTTTCTGGAACGCCAATAACGATTACTCGAAGCCCTACACCGCCATGCCGGAGATGCGCGCCGCCAAAGGCCGCTACTTCCGTGGCGACGAGGTAGGCAAACCCGAACCCGCCACAGTCACTCCGGATGCCTCAGCTTTAGCACCCGTAACCGGGGGCGCCAATGCCAGCGTTCCGTCCGTTCCGCCGGAAAGCTCCACCAGCGACGGGGCCCACGCCGCACAGAGAGTCTGGCGGCACTAAATTAAAGCATCAAGCACGGTATTAATGCAGCAGAATCATACAGCCGGAATGCTCAGGCAGGGATTGCCACTGAGGCGGGCATAGTTGATCCGAGTCCCTGCGCCAAACCACCGCTTTCGCGCCCGAATCAGCCATCGAGCGGAGGACTGCCTGCTGGACGGCGGGCGTCCCCGACCAGAACGGAGCGGAATTAATCGACCAAAGTTCAGCAACTACCGAAACCCTTGCCAGGTAGGCCCAGTAGGCTTCTTGTCCGTTGCCTATACTCGCGACTGCCTGGCCCGGCGAGATGCCGTACTGGGGAATAGCCTCGGCAATCGTCATGTCGCGAGCGGTCGATTCCGTGCGCTGCGAAACGACGTAGTGGAGCAGACCGGGCATCGTATACGCGGCAAAGACAAGAATGCCCGCCAGCAGGGCCCGCCGTGCCAAGAGTTGCAGTCCGGGAGGCACGGAAACCGACGCCCAAGCAGCGCCCCAGAGTAGCAGCGAAAAACCAAGCACGAATCGTGGAACCAAGTGGACGAGCAAATACATCCCGATCACGGCGAATGCGGGCAAGGTGCAAAACCAGGTTGAGGCAAAGTTGCGCAGTGACGCTCTTGGTCCATACCACACGAGAATCAGCAAAGGCACCGACAGTGCTGCCCCTGCGCCGAAGAGCTGTTCCCTAACATAGCGAAGATTGATGGCAAGCTGCCGGAGTTGACCGCGCAAGTCAACGGCCGGGTGGCTGCGCTTGTCAAACCGTGCCGCATCGTACCAGGGCGCATAGGTGATGCCGTCGATCGAGGGAAGGCGGAAGACACGCGGTGAATCCAAGGCGATTGCGCCGGGATAAAACGGAACTGGCGCGCCAGAGGAATCCGACATCCAGGTTTTCGTTTCCGGTCCGTTCACAAACCAGGCATAGTTCAATCTGCCGCTATCGCCGGCAGTGAAGTGGCCGAGCGCCCGGGATACGATGACCACGAAAGGTGATACCAGCACTACAAAAACTAGAATCGCGGCGAGCGGTCTGAGAAGGCTGCGCGAGCGAAAACCCTGGATCACAATCGCGGCCAGGACAAAGAGCGCAAAATACAGCAGAATGGCCTTCGCGTAATAACCAATGGCGAGCAACAGGCCGAGCCATGCATAAGGTCCAAGGCCGTGTTCTCGACGGTCGTGGAGCTTGAACAGGAGAGTTGCAATCGCAAAGACAATCGCGGCGACCAGGATGTCGGGGTTTACGACATCCACCGACCAGGCAAAATTGACAATGAAGAACAGATACCCGAGCAGTATCCAGGCTAATGGGCTGGCGACTGGAATTGAAGTCTCGTGGTCGTCGATGGGCTTGCTCCACTCCGCGACAGCACGCCAGAACTTGCTGAAAGCGTACAAGGCAGTCGCGAAGAGGACAAAGTTGAGTGCCCTTGCCAAGGCAAATTCGGCGCGGATTCCGGGATGCAAAAAACGCATCGCGATCGCCAGAAGCCATGCGTACAATGGCCCCCAATATCCATTTACAGCGGTATGCCAGTCGTGGCGAACGTAGGCTCGGGCCACGTCGAGGTAAGCGAGGCCGTCCGCTCCAACGGGCAAATCACGGCCAGCGAAGGCACAGCGCGCTCCCATCAGCAGCACGATACCCTGACATATTCTTTCAAAACCCAATACGTTGGGCGCAATTCGGGGCGGTGTTCTTTACTGACAACCTGGAATGAGCAGCCATCGTCAAGATGCAAGCGTAGCCGTACCAAACGAGTCGGTGGAGGCTCGGCAGCGTCGATTGTACCCTTCTGCCGGCTTATCTGCGGTCGCGATGTCGACTTTCACTCAGTTGTGGCAGGCGCCATTCGTGGGCGCGGCAGCTTGTTCCTGGTAGGCCTTCCAAAGAGCCAGAGGGTGCAAAGTCCAGCCTTTCACGCGGGAGCAACCCCCGGCCCTTCCCTTGCAACTAAATGATTAGTTACCTTTCGCTGCGTGCAGCGTCTAACGTCCGAGGAGGGGATTCAGTGCCACCGAGACAATCGCGAACTTTAACCGAAGCCGAGCTGCGGATCATGAACGTGCTCTGGAGGAAGGGATCGGGCACGGTTCAGCAAGTACTTGATTCTATTACTGAAAAGCCTGTTCTGGCCTATAACTCTGTTTTGACCACGATTCGCATCCTGGAGAGAAAGGGCTACTTGAAACATCTAAAGGATGGACGGGCGCATGTGTTTACGCCGCTGGTCGGGCAGAAGGAGGCGACGCGCTCGGAAATACGGCGCCTGGTGAGCCGCTTTTTCAAGAATTCACGGGAGCAACTCGTGCTGAACCTGCTTGAGGACCAGGGTGTCGGGCCGGAGGAAATCGCGCGCCTGCGGGGGATGCTGGTTCATCAGGACACGACTCATCAGGATACGGTGCAGAAGGGCACGATTCGGAGCGACTCGAAATGAACTGGCTGGCCTGGCAGACAATGGCGCAGATCCCGGTCGAGCGCATCCTCAACGCGCTTCCCGCTGGATTGCTGATTGCGGTCTTTGCCTGGTTGTTGCTGCGGGTCTCGCCCCGGCAGAATTCGGGGACCCGGTTTGCAGTCTGGTTCACGGCATTGCTGACGGTCGCCGCACTTCCACTGCTGGGCAGCTTCGGCGAAGGGCGGGCGACGATGGCAGGGATTTCGTCTATGTCGCCGGCGACGTCATGGGAGAACTTGCGGCCAGCCATCATCATCCCCGGTCGCTGGGCGTTTTTTGTCTTCCTTGCTTGGGCGCTCGGGGCATGTGCGGCCGTGATGCGTTTGGCGACTGGAATTTGGAGCCTGCGACGGCTGCGACTTAGTTGCACTCCGATCGGCGTAGCGGATCTCGATCCGGCGGTGCGAAGGACGGTAGAGGCAATCGGCGCATCGGGCTCAATCGCCTCTAAGTCAAGCGTCTCTAAATCGACCGTCTCTAAATCAATCGTTCCTAGGTCGATAACGATTGCGACGTCAGAGTGCGTGCGCGTGCCTGCCGCCATTGGTTTTTTCAAGCGGACCATTGTCCTGCCCGCCTGGGCGTTGCGAGAACTGTCACCTCACGATCTCAACGTCATCCTGCTACACGAATTCGCGCACCTGCGGCGTTGGGACGACTGGACAAATCTGGTGCAAAAGATCGTGCGCGCTCTCCTCTTTTTTC
This sequence comes from Acidobacteriaceae bacterium, assembly GCA_003162255.1. Lineage (GTDB taxonomy): Bacteria > Acidobacteriota > Terriglobia > Terriglobales > Acidobacteriaceae > Acidiflorens. Next base: position 16,241 of record PMMJ01000364.1, read on the forward strand.
ATCCAGCGGTTTGGTGGATTGAAAACCGGCTCTCGGTGGAACGTGAGATGGCTTGCGACGACGCGGTATTGGCCGAAACTGCTAACCCGCATGGGTATGCCAGTTGCCTGGTCTCGCTGCTGGAAAAGAGTCTGGCGCATCGTCTGTCGCACGGGCTAGCGGGCAAACGATGGTCGATGGCCCAGGCCGCGGTGCACCGGGCGCGCGAGGCGTCTCTGCGACTGGCGCGGATTCTCGATGCGAAGCGACCCGTGGCCACGCGAGTCTGGAAACCGGCGCTGGGTATGATCGGCGGCTTTGCCATGGTCTGTTTCGTGGCGTTGCCGCACGCGCCGCAGTTCGTCGCGTTTGATCGCGAGACCGCCAGCGCAGAGACGGGCGCCCTCGCCCGTCCAAGCCTGGCGCAACTCGGCAGAAGCCTGCCGTCACAGCAACTCCGGGTTAACGAGAGCGATCGATTGCCGGTGGGCACGACTGCCAGAGCGACGACTGCCAAACCTGTTCATGCGCGCGTCTACGCGTACGATGTTGCTGGACATCAACTTGCTCCCGTTCCGGCCGTTGCGGCCCGATTCGATTCGGCGCCTCCGCGCGAGGGAGTAGTTGTGACTAGCGCAAGTGCGGACCAGGCAATCGTGCCTCAATTCCGAACGCTGGTTTTTGTTGAAGCCACGCGGTACGTGACCCCCGATTCGTCAGTGTGGAGCATACAAGTGTGGCAGGTGACGTTGGTGACTCAGGTCCGCGAGCGGTTGGCGAGAGTGCCAGTAGCGCATTCAATTTAGCGGCAAAAAATTTTTGTAACAAACAACTAGATAATTAGTTGTGCCGAAAAAAAGGAAATGAAGGAGAAGAAGGAAATGAAGACGTGGATGGACCGTTGTAAAGCAGTGGTGACTAGGCGTCTGTTGGTGGCTCTGATTGCCGTGGTGGCAGTTGGGTCGGTGGCGACCTTCAACTTTACGAAATCTGCAAGGGCGGCGACAGCTCCGGCTGCGGCGCCGCTTGACGACAACAGTGTGGGAGCGTTGCTCACCCTCGACCGCGCCATGGAAACGCTGGCGGCACGAGTCACACCGGCGGTCGTGAATGTCACGGTAGCGTCGAAGCCTGACGCGAAGCATGGCGGTCCGGAAGGCATGCCCGACATGCAACAGTTTTTTGGCCCGGGCAATCCTTTCGGACGTCAATTCAACATGCCGTCGCCGCCTCAGAATAGGATGGAGCACGGCTTAGGCAGCGGGGTGATCATCTCGCCCGACGGCTATATCGTCACTAACAACCATGTTATCGACGGAGCTGTCGATATTCGCGTCACCATGAGTAACCGGGAAGTCCTGCCCGCTAAGTTGATAGGTGCAGACCCGCTAACTGACCTGGCGGTCATCAAGGTAAATGCAACTAACTTACCGAGCGTACCCTGGGGTAACTCGACCGGCCTGCGCCCGGGACAGACGGTGCTGGCTTTCGGGAATCCATATGGGTACCGATTTACGGTAACGCGCGGCATCATCAGCGCGCTGAACCGTCCAAATCCGGACGCAGGCGATCGACGCAAGCCGGGCGAGTTCATCCAGACCGACGCGGCCATCAATCCCGGAAATTCCGGCGGAGCATTGGTCGACGCGCGCGGTGAACTTATCGGCATCAACACCTTCCTGATTTCGTCTTCGGGATCATTCTCGGGAATGGGCTTCGCGATTCCTACCCAGATTGTCCAGCCTACCGTCGAGGCATTGATTCGGGACGGCAAAGTAACGCACGGGTTCATCGGAATTCAGATCGCCGATGTTACTCCCGACAACGCAAAGTTTTTCCAGATGAATAAAGCCGAGGGAGCGTTGGTCTCAGAGGTTGAGCCGGACACGCCGGGAGCGAAGGCTGGCCTGCGCACCGGGGATGTGATCACCGAACTCGACGGAAAGCCGGTAACCGACGCCGGAGAATTGCAAATGATAGTCGGACAGAAGCGGCCCGGTGACACGATCCATCTGCTGGTGGCGCGTGACAGCAAGACGACCAGCATTCCGGTGACGCTCGAAGCACTGGGTGGCGACAAGGGCATCGAGGCTGCCGGGGACGAACATGGAAAAGGCCGTTGGGGGCTGAGTCTCGCTGACCTCACTCCCGACGCCCGGAATGAAGTGCAAGCGCAAGCGTCGGTTCACGGCGCCATCGTGGAAGACGTCAAGCCCGGCAGTCCGGCCGATAATGCGGGATTACAGCGTGGGGACGTCATCATGGAGGTGAACCGGCGAGCGGTGAAATCTGCGTCGGAAGTGGCGCAGGCGTTATCCAGCGTGCCGAACGGGCAGGATGCGCTGGTGCTGGTGTGGTCGCAAGGAGGGAGCACGTTCCGCGTGTTGCATCCTTCGCAGGGCTAGCCACCAGTCAGACGGTGGAGAGACGGGCGTCTCACGAGCTCACCGTGAGCGCAGTTGAGGGGTCCAGCCGGGCGGGGACGCCCGGCTCTCCACCGGCAAACTCGGAGGCTCCCCGGCCCTACCAACGACTCTGTACCAGCGGACGAATCTTCTCGTCGTAGATACGCCGTACTCCTCTCATTACCTCGTTGCTGAGAGGCGGCAGGTCCGATGCCTGGCAGTTGTCCGCAACCTGCTCCGGGCGCTTGCCGCCGGGTATGGCGCAGGTTATTGCGTCGAACATCAGGATCCAGCGCAGGGCGAACTGACTCATGGAGACGCCTGCTGGTAAGAGCGCTCGCATCTCTTCTACCGCCTCCAGGCCGACGTTGTAATCTACGCCGGAAAATGTTTCTCCGATATCGAAGGCTTCCCCGTGGCGATTGAAATTCCGGTGGTCGTCGGCAGCGAAGGTGGAATCGCTGCGCAATTTACCCGTCAGCAGGCCGCTGGCGAGCGGCACACGCGCGAGGATGCCTACCTGCTTCTGCTTAGCTCGGGCGAAGAACTGCTCTGCCGGACGCTGGCGGAAGCAGTTGAAGATGATTTGCACCGTCTGGAGGTTGGGGAACTCGACGGCCTTGAGCGCTTCTTCGATCTTCTCGACGCTGACGCCGTAATAGCGGATCTTGCCTGCCCGCACCAGGTCGTCGAGTATTCCGAAAACCTCGGGCCCGTCATACAGCGCGCCTGGCGGGCAATGCAGTTGCAGCAGATCGAGGCTGTCGGTCGCAAGATTCCGCAAACTGTCTTCGACCCACATGGTCAGGTTCTGGCGATTGTAGCCTTCGACGGTCTGGCGCGACAGACGGCGACCGGCTTTGGTGGCCACAATAATCTTGCTCTTTTCGCTCTGCTTCAGTTCGGCAATCAGCTGAGCAATCAGGCGTTCGCTGCGGCCATCGCCGTATACGTCGGCGGTATCGATGAAATTTACTCCGCAGTCGACGGCCTGGCGCAACGCGGCAAGAGATTCCTTGTCCGAAACGCTGCCCCACGCGCCGCCGATGGCCCAGGCACCAAAGCTGATATCCGAAACCTTCCAACCGGTGCGCCCAAGTTGACGGTATTGCATGGTTTCCTCTTCTCCTCCGCAGAATAGATCGGGTTCCGTTCCCGACTTGGCGGTCCAGCACGGAAGAATGACTCCTAAAGTGTAGCTGAGAATAGAAGGCGCTGATCAGAACCAGTCGCGGTCATCCCTGGCTGATGCTCTCCATTAGGAATTCGAATTGGACTCGGGGCACACCGGGTCTTAGAGTCGATTAATCGGTTAAGTCTTGGGAATAGCGCAATTGCAGAATAGAATCTGATTATCCGGTGCGGCACGGTGGTAATCAACAATTCCACGGCCGATGCGGACTAGGTCTGTTCAGGCCGATAGAATGTTTGAAGGAATGGCGCTCTAATCGTTTTGGCGCCGTCGGGCTGGTTACGGGGTGACCAGTTGCGAGACTTGGCAGGCGGGAAAGTCGAACATCGAAGACCCCTGCAGGGCATTTGATCTCAAAGAATATACGGTATCGGTGAAAGCGATACCCTGATACTAAGCTCAAGTTTTCCCGCACCGGATAGAGGAATTCGAGGAGACAAGATTTGGATCGATCGAACGAACCAGTTCAGGATCAAGAGCACGCTGCCTGCTCTCTCGACGCCAGCCATGTGCTGACGTGGGAGGAGATCGCGAATTTGGCGGCGGAGCCCGGCAAGCCAGCCGAGACCCTGACGAACGTGGTCGCCTTGATTGCCCGACGCTTTGGCACCGATGTTTGCTCCGCCTACCTGCTGGAGCCCGACCGCGCCAACCTGGTTCTGGCCGCGACGATCGGGCTGCGCCGGGAATGCGTCGGCAAGCTACGCATGGCAGTCAGTGAAGGGCTCGCGGGGCTGGTGGCGGAACAGGTCCGACCGGTGGTTGTTGAACAGGTCAGGAATCATCCGCGCTTCAAGTACTTCAGCGAAGCGGGCGAGGATGCCTACCAATCGTTCCTGGGAGTTCCACTCATTGATCGCGGTGTGCTGCAGGGCGTTTTAGTGGTTCAAACCGTGGGGCCGCACGTCTTTACTGAAGAGGAAACGCGTTTGCTCACGGAGGCGGCAAACCGGGTGGCGCACATCGTGAGCGAAGCCCGCACGCTCGACCGTTTCATCGCGCCTGCCCAGGAGCGGCTCTGGACGCTGGCCCGCAACATGTGGTGGAGCTGGGATCACGATACCTCCGGCTTGTTCCGCGATATCGATCCATTGCGCTGGAGCCAGCTCAATCACAGTCCGGTCTCGCTGCTGAACGAGTATCCTCTGGAAAAACTCGAAGCGCGCGCCGCCGAACTCGTCCTGCATAGCCGGATCAACTATGCCTATCGCCGCTTGTGCGAGTATCAGGACGCGGAGCGAACCTGGGGTGCGCGCCACGCCGGCGTGCTGCGGCCTCGGCCCGTGGCTTATTTCTCCGCGGAATTCGGCGTGCATGAATCTCTCCCGGTCTATTCCGGTGGACTTGGAGTTCTGGCTGGCGATCACATCAAGAGCGCCTCCGATCTCGGCATCCCTCTCATCGGCGTGGGCCTGTTTTATGGCCAAGGATATTTCCGCCAGCGTCTTGACCGCGACGGCTGGCAACATGAGGAATACCTCGAGACCGATGTCAACCAACTTGCCATGGAAACGGCGATCGGGACCAACGGCAGACCGGTCGTAGTGCAAGTCGAAACCCGCCATGGGGCGATCCATGCGAAAGTCTGGCGCGTGAAAGTGGGCCGTTGCGAATTATTTCTCCTCGACTCCGATGTGGAAGGAAATGCTCCGGAAGACCGCGAGCTGACCTCGCGTTTGTACGGGGGCGACGGCCGCGTTCGCGTGCATCAGGAACTGCTTCTGGGCGTGGGCGGCTTGCGCGCTCTGAAGGCACTCGGCATCACCCCCGGGGTTCTTCACCTGAACGAAGGACATAGCGCATTTGCCGTCCTCGAAGCGATTCGCCAACGCATGGAAGAGGAGGGCATCGGCTTCGAGAAGGCGGTGCCGCGCGTGGCCCGTGAAGTAGTTTTCACGACCCACACCCCGGTACCTGCCGGCCACGATCGCTTTGACTCCGATCTGATTGAAGAGCACCTCGGACCTCTGCGTGAGGCCCTCGGTCTTTCCAGGCAGAGTTTCATGGCGCTGGGGCGCGAGGATCCCGACAGCGACGAGCGTTTCTGCATGACCGTGCTCGGCCTNNTGGCTGGCTCCGCAGATGTTTCGCCTCTATGATCGCCATCTCGGCACGGGGTGGCAACAGCGCAGCAGCGAGGCCCAAATCTGGGAGGGCATTGAAAACGTTGACGACGGTGAACTCTGGGAGACTCACTTCAATCTGAAGTCGCGGATGATCGAATTTGTGCGCCGCCGCGCCATCAAACAGGCCGCGCGCCGCGAAGAGCCGCGCGGCGTGCTGCTGCAACTGGAACGCGTACTCAGTCCGGATGCGTTAACCATCGGGTTTGCGCGCCGCTTTGCAACCTATAAGCGTGCCAATCTGATTCTGGCGGACATCGAAAAAATAGCCAGCATGGTCAACGACCCGAAACGCCCGGTACAGTTCGTATTTGCCGGCAAGGCGCATCCTCTGGACGACCCCGGCAAGCGCGTCCTGCAGCAGATCGCCCAGTTGATGCGCGACCCGAAGTTTGCCGACAAATTCGTCTTCGTCGAGGACTACGACATCAACGTTGGCCGCCATTTCGTGCAGGGAGTCGATGTCTGGCTCAACAATCCGCGGCGTCCGCTCGAGGCCTCCGGAACCAGCGGTCAGAAAGTCGTTTTGAACGGCGGTTTGAACCTCTCAGTTCTGGACGGGTGGTGGGCCGAAGCTTACGACGGCTTGAACGGCTTTGCCATCGGAACCGGCAGAACTCACTCCGACATGAATGTTCACGACTCCCGCGACGGCGACGATCTAATGCGAGTTCTGCGTGATGAAGTGATCCCGCTCTATTATCAGCGCGATCTCGACGGCCTTCCGCGCGGCTGGATCCAACGCATGAAGCGCACCATCCGCACCCTGGGCTGGCGCTTCAACGCCGATCGTATGGTGATGGATTACACCACCAAGTGCTACGTTCCAGCAGCCGGCGGCACCTCAAGCGACGTCCGGTTGAGAGTGTAGCCAACCGCTACTAAGAGCTGCACTTCAGTAGGACGCAGGGGCGGTTGCGTCTTCGGGGTAGGCCGGCATGCCGAACTCGGGAACGTCGAGCCCTTCTTCTTCGACCTCGGGCGCCACGCGCATGCTCTTCACTTTGTTGACCGACCAAAAGACAACGTAAGTCGCGCCGAACGCCCAGGCCGCGTACAGGGTCGCTCCCATGAGTTGGCACCAGAACTGCCGCGCGTCCCCGTGGAGCAGGCCCGTCACGCCCTGGCCCGCGCGGCCAAGGTAAGACGCTGCGCCGACGCCATTCCATCCGCTGCCATAAGTGCCGTCGGCAAAAATGCCGACGCAGACGGCACCCAGCCAACCACAATAGCCGTGTACCGAAATCGCGCCGCAAGGGTCGTCGATCTTGAGAAAGCGGTCATTGAAGAGAACGCCGCCGCAAACCAGGCATCCCGCCAGTACGCCGATGACCACCGCTGAAGTCGGAGACACGAACGCACACGGCGCGGTGATCGCGACCAGCCCCGCCAACATCCCATTGCACGCCATGGTGATATCCGGCTTACCGAACAGGAAATACCACAAGAGCATGGCCGCCGCTGAGCCCGCGACGGCGGCCAGATTGGTGTTCACAGCGACTACGGAAATGCGCAGGTCGGTTGCGCCCAGCGTGGAACCGGGATTAAAGCCCATCCAGCCGAAGAGCAGGATGAAAGTACCGGTCACGACATACACGAGGTTGTGCGCGGGGAAAACGCGGATCCTCCCGCCCGGCCCATACTTGCCCAGGCGAGGGCCCAGAATGATGGCCAGAGCCATGGCGCAGAAACCCCCCACTGCGTGGACCACAGTCGAGCCGGCAAAGTCGACATACCCGTGACCAAGATTCAACGTCGATCCGACTTGCGAAAGCCAGCCGCCGCCCCACGTCCAGCAGCCGGAGATCGGGTAAAGAATTGAGCCAATGAAAAGTTCGCAGAGGAGAAATGCCCAAAAGGTAATGCGCTCACAGATGGCGCCGACGATGATGTACCCAGCCGTCTCCATAAACACGACTTCGAACAGGGTCAGGCAGTTGCTCGCGCTGTCATAGGCGGGCCCGACCAGGAAAAAGCCCTTGCCCCCCACGAATCCCCACTGTCCGCTTCCGATCAGAAACTTGTTGAGCATGGGGATGCCGCCCAGGTTGGTGGGCGCGGCATTGATGGCAACCGCTCCAAACTGGAATGCATATCCGACGGCGTAATACGCGAGGAAGGCAAACACGTAGGCTGCAAAATTCAGCATCATCAAGTGGGCGACATTTTTCTTTCGCACCAGCCCGCAGGTGAGCAG
>PMMJ01000104.1 GCA_003162255.1 Acidobacteriaceae bacterium
CCTTGCTGTTTCAGTCTTGGCTTCACCTCAAAGTTCCAGTGAAGCGGATGACGGCAGAGCTCGACGCCAACGACTTCCTCTATGCTGTCAGCGCTTCGCGAGACTATGACCCTTCATTGAAACTTGATTCCATTAAAGCGCCGGTGGCGTTCATCAACTCCGCCTATGATTTCATCAACCCGCCGGAGTTGGGGATCGCCGAGCGCGAGATCAAGAAGGTGAAGAACGGCAAATTCGTACTGCTAGCCACTTCCGAGAAGACGCACGGTCACGGCACCCACACTTGGGCAGCGGTGTGGCAGCAGTATTTGAAGGAATTGCTCGAACAGTCGCCGCCACCGAGTCCGTAACGGCTGTGTAGCATCTCGTCGAAAGCGGTGTTCAGCAGGCTCCTATGAATTTGCTCACTCGCAAACTCTCGCTCGCATCGCTCGCTCTCGCCTGGGTCTTCTCTTACGCAGCACTGGCCCAGAGTGCTCCCGTGCAAGAGCCGCAGCCTGCCTCCACACACAAGTGGGCTCTGGTGCTGCACGGCGGCGCCGGAGTCATCGCGCGCTCCTCAATGTCTCTCGAAGCCGAGGCTAACTATCGGGCCGGCCTCAAGGAAGCGCTCACCGCCGCTGCCGACGTGCTCGATAAGGGTGGTTCTTCGCTCGATGCTGTCGAAAGCGCCATCAAGCTGCTCGAAGATAATCCGCTGTTCAACGCCGGCCGTGGCGCGGTTTTCGCAGCGGATGGCACCAACCAGCTTGATGCGGCGATCATGGATGGCGAAACGATGCGGGCCGGCGCGGTTGCCGATGTGCAGCGCACGCGCCATCCCATCTCGCTCGCCCGCGCGGTCATGGAGCAGTCGCCCCACGTCATGCTGATCGGCTCCGGCGCCGATGACTTTGCCGCACACGTGCATCTCGAACAGGTACTGCCCGCCTTCTTTTTCACCGAGCGCCGCTGGCAGGAGCTTGTCCGTCAGCTCGAAAAGGACGGCTCGCCCATTCCTCCGCGCCCCACGGGTGCGCCTGCGCCTCCGCCCAAGCCCATCGCCGCCTTGGAAAGGCCTGACACGCACAAGTACGGCACGGTCGGAGTCGTCGCGCTCGATCGCCATGGCAACATCGCGGCCGGTACCTCCACCGGCGGCACGACGGCCAAGCGCTGGAACCGAGTCGGCGACTCCCCCATCATCGGCGCGGGAACCTACGCTTCGAATCAGTCGTGTGCCGTCTCGGCCACGGGCACAGGCGAGTACTTCATCCGGCTCACCGTGGCGCGCACCATTTGCGCCCTAGTGCAATACAAGGGCATGAGCTTGCAAGACGCCGTCGACGAGGTCGTGCAAAAGGATCTCTCCGCCATCCACGGCGACGGAGGCGTCGTCGCGCTCACGCCCGACGGTCAGCTAGCCTGGAGCTTCAACACCCCCGGGATGTTCCGCGCAAAGCTAAAGGAAGGTGGTACGCCGCAAATCAGCCTCTATCGCGAGGAACCGTAAAACTCCCGCCCAGGATTGGGTGGAGTGGGTTCCGATCCCAGCTAGAATCCCGCACCTATAGCAAAATAGATCCATGGCCACCGTAAGAATGGACAAGTGGCTCTGGGCCGCCAGATTCTTCAAGACGCGTGCATTGGCCGCCCGAGCCTGTGAACTCCGCAGAATTCAGTCCAACGGGCAGCCCGCCAAGGCTGCGCGCGAAGTCCGGATTGGAGACATGTTGCGCGTGACCAACGACGGCGGCGACTTTCAGGTCGAAGTCCTCGTTCTCAGCGAGGTGCGCGGCCCGGCTTCGGTTGCGCAAACGTTCTACCGCGAGACGGAGGCGAGCCAGGAGCTGCGCCTGAAGGTGGCAGCCGAGCGTAAGGCGATGAGACAGTTCGAACCGTTACCCGCGGACAGACCGTCGAAGCGCGATCGCCGGAAAATCATCCAGTTCCGGGGAAGAGCCTGAGCGCAGGCAAATGACGGCCAAACCGCAAGTTGCACGCCGAATCCAGATGTTCTTAAGACGGGCACCCGCGACCGAGTGCGCGTACGGTATGCACATGCTTGATCGCGCTCAGCAGATGGACGCGATAGCATTCGCTACAATGAAAGGCTCCCGCTGCGAAGAGACTAGCGTCGCTTTGCTCAGGCGCTCGTTCATTCTGGAGGTGCTTGCATGGTCTCGGGGCGTCATTCCGGTGTTCGTTGACTGCGGTGATTCTTCTGGCGTTCGCGCCTGCGATCCATGCTCAGACGTCGGCCCAGACCTCGCCGCTCACACCCGACATCCCTGCCAAGTATGAGGCCGCAACCGCGTCCTATGACTACGTTAAGCGCGACGTCATGATTCCGATGCGCGATGGCGTGAAACTGCACACCGTCATAGTCATCCCGCGGGGAACGAAGGATGCGCCAATCATCCTGACTCGGACGCCTTACAACGCGTCGAAACGTGCCGAGCGTATCCCATCGCCGCACATGCTGGCGATTTTGCCTCCGGGCGACGACGTGTTTGCGGGCGGCGGATACATCCGTGTTTTCCAAGACGTCCGCGGCAAATATGGCTCCGAAGGCGAGTATTTTATGACTCGCCCATTGCGGGGCCCGCTGAATTCGACCAATACCGACAACTCCACGGACGACACCATCGCTTACGACACCATCGACTGGCTCGTCAAGAATGTCCCCGAATCCAATGGCAAGGTTGGCATGCTCGGGAGTTCGTATGAGGGTTTCACCGTTGTCATGGCTCTGGTCAACCCACATCCGGCATTGAAGGTCGCAGCGCCCATGAGCCCGATGGTGGATGGCTGGATGGGGGACGACTGGTTTCATTTCGGAGCTTTCAGACAGACCAACTTCGACTACATCACCTTTCAGACCACCGCGAAAGGGGAAGGGCACAGCATTGCACGCCAGGGCTACGACGATTACGACAATTTCCTTCGCGCGGGCTCGGCCGGAGACTTCGCAAAAGCTGCGGGCCTCGATCAACTACCCTGGTGGCGCAAGCTTACGGAGCATCCTGCTTACGATGCGTTCTGGCAGGAGCAGGCGCTCGACAAAATTATGGCTGCACAGCCATTGAAGGTCCCGACGATGTGGATCCAGGGATTGTGGGACCAGGAAGACATGTGGGGTGCGGTTCACTGCTATTTGGCAACAGAATCCAAAGACACCGCGAACAACATGAACTTCCTGGTGATGGGCCCATGGCGCCATAGCGGAGTCAACGACGACGGATTTTCGCTGGGTCCGTTGAAGTGGAACGGCGACACGGCGCTCGAATTCCGTCGTGACGTGCTGAAGCCGTTCTTCGATCAGTATCTAAAGGAGGGCGCGCCCCATGTGGACACTCCTCCGGTGCTTATCTATAACACCGGCGAGAACCACTGGGACCGCCTGAGGTCCTGGCCGCTGGCCTGCGAGAACGGCTGCGCGGAGAAGTCCAAGCCGCTCTATCTGACGGCGGGCTTTGGCCTGTCCTTCACTGCGCCGGCGGAGCGCGATCCCAAGACTGCGTCCGCCCATGGTTCGTCAGACTATGACGAGTACGTTTCCGATCCGGCCAAGCCCGTGCCTTATCTGCCGCGCCCCGTGAGGTTTGCGGACCACGACGCATGGAGACGCTGGCTGGTTACCGATCAACGCGCCGTTGACGGCCGCCCCGATGTGCTGTCGTACGTAACGCCGGTTCTTACCGAACCCGTGCGCATCAGTGGCGCGCCGGTTGTGAACCTCATCGCCTCCACCAGCGGCACCGACAGCGACTGGGTCGTTAAATTGATTGACGTCTATCCCAGTGAAGTCCCGAGCCAGCAGGAGCTAAGCGGATACCAACTGGGCATAGCCATGGACATCTTCCGGGGACGATATCGGGAAAGCTTCGAGACGCCGAAGCTGATTGCAGCGGACACGCCGCTGGTATACCAGTTCATCTTGCCGAACGCGGACCATGTGTTCCTGCCCGGACATAGGATCATGGTGCAAGTGCAGTCGAGCTGGTTTCCGCTCTATGACCGCAACCCGCAAACCTTCGTGCCAAACATCTTCTTCGCGAAGCCGGCAGACTATGTGAAGGCGACCCAGCGGATTTACCACGCGGCCGGCGCGGCCAGCTTTATCGATCTGCCAGTAGTTTCGGCGCGGTAGTCGGGAGCCAGCGGATTACTTCTGGAGCGCCGACAGTTCGGGAACTATCGCATGGAAGCTCGAATCATGCCGAGTGCGGTTTCTTGTACGTGTAGGGGCACAGACGCACTCCCTGCCTCAGTTGTTGAACCCGGGCAGGTCTACGCGTTTCGCAATGTGATACTTAATCCAGTGGCTGTCCCACCATTCCTTCGGGTCAATCTGGACGCTATCGAACAAGGGGATTAGCAAAGCTTCCTGCGAGCGGCCGAGCTGGCCAGCCCGTTGGCCTCAGTGTTGTGCTCGCGCCGAACGTGGGAGATAGAGAAAGCGAGCGACCGCGCCAATTTCCGGCAGATCCAATTCAGGGAATAAAGCCGCGGGCCTTCGAGCACCTGTGGATGTTCCTGTGGAAAAATGGAAAGAAATTAATCTCCCATTCATTAAGCAACAACGATTCAATGGGTTGCGTCTCTGGGTTTTGATCCATCGCAACCGCCCGATTGCACCGAAAAGAAGCATTGACAATCCTTCAGCAACTCTCTAAGGTTGCTCTCGTCGACGGCTGAAAGGGTTGGCTTAAATAAACTTTTGCCAGTCCGAAGTAGGCTGAGTGATCAGCTCGGAAGGGTAACCCGACGAGCAGCCAGACCTGAAAAAACCNNATCAAGGGCTGTGACGGTGCATGTCTCCACGCTGTTAGCTTCCTCGCAGGAGCTGATGGCTAGAGCATAACCGATGTCACAGCCTTTACCTTTTTCCAGCGTTCTTACTGCCGCAAGGCTGGTCTCCCAGAAAAGCGTTCTTTCCCCCGTACGCCCTTTTCAGCAGGAATTGTGAAAGACCATTGCAAGCGGTGACTCCGCCACGGGGGCGGCAATCGCCCGACTCGTTCATTGAGAGTCCTGAAACGCCTGACGTTGTCGTGCGATTGAGGGCCATCCCCACTGTCAAGCGGGGATTTGACACAGCGCGCCGTTCATGGGCCTTTGACCGGTTGTGGACGTGAAGTGGTTTACTCTGGCCGCTTTGTACAATATGGGAGACATGGCGGTCACGATTGAGATGCAGAATACGGGCGATCCTCGAGCTCGCGGGGAGATTGTAGTTGTCATTGAACACGTGCTGAGTGACCGGCCTGGGGAGTGGCGTGTGTCGCTTGTTGGGTCTCGCGCAAATGAGGATTGGGAGATGAAGGTCGAGGGCCCCAACGGTTTTGAGCGCTCGTACACGTTGATGGGAAGTGCAGGAGAGCACGAGCCCGTGGCGATAGGGAAGTTGCTCGTTAAGCTGCTGCCGGCAAGCAGGTCATGATCTGCCGTGCCAGTTTGCCATCCTCTCCAAACCCATGCTGACATCGGACCCTGTCAGGAATAAGCTAAGTTCATTTTTCGAGAGCTGGAACCGGAAATGCGGAAGATTCCGAATTCGAGTCGTCGTCTCGACGAGCACATTTCACGAGCGCTGAACAAGATCAGGAAACCGAGCACCGCGGAAGAAATCACCGAGTTGCTCAATCGTGACCTGGAGCCCGAAGAGCGGCCCTTCCAGACAAAAGAAGTCGCGAACGGGGAATCCTCGGCTCTGGACCGCATTCATTCTGAATGGGATGCCTTCGCTGAGCGATCACAAAGACTCCAAGAATCGTTGCCACTATGGCAACGGGTGCGAGCCAAATCAGACTTCGCTCCAGCGCGAAGATCACAGCCAATACTGAAACAAAGGAAACCTTCATACAACCGCTCACTGCAGGCGAGCTTCCACAGGAAAGCAGGCGGACGTTGCTACTACAGCGACCAGCCTAACTTTGCCTGGACGTAATAGGCCAAGAGAAACACAACTGCAAAAAAGGTACCGAGTACAAGGAGCAGTAATACTCCTTGGCGCGTCGTAAAGGATGATTGTCTCTTCTTCCGTGTCTTCATGAATGGCACCACTTGACAGCCCCGCAAACCTGTCGACTGGTGTCGCCCCATGGCAACCTCGCAGGGGCTGTTCGCAAGGACTTTTTTAACAACTAAGATCTACCTAGAGGCCTGTCGTCTGATATTGCAAGACTGCCAGGGCGAGGCGGTAATCGTAGGCGGCCTGCGCGCTACTGATTTGAGCCTGCGTCTGCTGGAGTTGCGCCTGACTAAGTTCGACAATGGAACTCAGCCCCAAGCGGTAACGTGTCTGGGCAAGATCGAGTGCGAGGCTTGACTGATCCAATAGTTGCTGTGTGACGCTGAGGCGCGCGTACGCTGTATTCGCATTCAGCCAACCGATGCGCACATTCCGTGAAATCCGATTACGAAGATCAAGCAATCGGTCGTGGGCCGCTTGCGCTCTCAGACTCGCCTCCCGCGATCTCGCGCTGTAGAGGAAGCCGTTAAACAGAGGGATTTCAACGTTAACGCCCACCGCGCCATACCAATTCGAGAGAACCGGGTTTCGTACTGGTGTGTCCCCCACGGCGCCCACGACACGGACATTGGGGAGAAGTAAATCGCGTTCGGCGGTGTGGAACTTCTGTGCAGATTGCTCCTGGAACTCCAGAGACAATATTTCCGGGCGCATCGCGAACGCCTGGGAGACAAGATCGTCCACGTTGCTGGGAGGCGTACTAATCGCCGTCATGTCCTCGACTAACTGAAAGTCCTGCGTCTTGGAATAGCCCAGGATCATGGACAGCGTAGCGAGCGCTCCGTTCTCGTTATTCTCCGCGTCCAGGACAAGCAACTTGGCTTGAGCGAGGTTGACGTTCGCAAAACTGAAATCCAGTTCGGACCTTAACTTGCTTTTAAACAATGCTCCTACTTGATCGGTAACTGTCTGCCGGGCGCTCACGGTTTGCCGAGCCACGGTCAGGACAGCATGCGCTTGCAACGCTCCGTAAAAGGCTTGATCCACCGCCAGAAGGATCTGCTCTCTCGTAGCTGCGGCGTTCTGATCCTCAGCCTTGGCCGCAAGATTGGCACTTGAGACCAAATTCGTCGTACGTCCGAAGTCCGTGATCAACTGACTTACTGTGACACCCGCAGCGGCGCGCTCATAGATGATGGGGTTATTGAGTCCACCTGCGGTGATGCGGCTGTTAGCGCGCGAATCTACTCCCGTCAGGTCACCGGTTGCGGTTGGCCACAAACTTGAACGCACTTCCCGCGTGACTTGCTGGGATGCCAGAGCCGTAAGCCGAGCCACGGAGATTTGCGGGTTGTTCTTCAACGCCAGCGCCTCTGCTTGCTTCAATGACAGCGACATTTGCGTCCCAGGATTGGCTTGGGAGTCGGAGGACGGCTGGCCATTTGCAGCCCTATTGGGTGCGGTTTGATTGGGCACTGTCTGCGGCGCCGGGGCCGAAGGCAAATTCTGTGCCGTTTGTGGTTGATCAACCTTCGCGCTTTGCGGGTACCCCGCATACGGCACAAGCGTTATGTACAGAATGAAAAGTGATTTCATCTTCATGATTATTGTTTGTGACCTCAGCCTTGTGCGCCTGGCGCCAGCTCTTCCTCTCGCCGATGGATCAATAAATAGGCGGCGGGGACAATGAAGACGGTTACTACGACCGAAATGGTGAGCCCTCCGATAATGGCCCGTGCCAGCGGAGCGTACTGCNNCTGCCGGCTTCCAGCGCAAGAGCCATCGGAATCATGCCCAGAATCGTAGCCAACGAGGTCATTAAGACCGGACGCAGGCGCACTCGGCAGGCAGTCGCCACCGCTTCTTCGATCGGCATGCCTTCTCTTCTCAGAGATCGCGTGAACTCGACGATGAGAATGCTGTTCGAGACCACGATCCCAGTCATCATGACGACTCCCATCAACGACATGACATTGACGGTCGTATGCGTTGCCAGCAGAAATAGAATGACGCCCGTGATGCCCGGTGGAATGGCCAGCAGGATGATCAGAGGATCGATGAACGAAGAGAATTGCGCCATCAGGATCAAGTAAACCAGAATGACCGACAGTATCAGGCCAATGCCGAAGCTCTTAAACGACTGCCGCATGCCTTCCACGGAACCGCGCATGGTGACACGCACGTTCTCTGGCAGCTTGGTGTTGGCAACTATCTTGTCTACTTGATTGGCGAGACTTCCGAGGTCTTCGCTGCGCGGCGAAACATATACGTCGATGACGCGGCGAAGCTGATAATGGTCCACCTCAGTCGGGGTATCGATCATTTTCACATCCGACACAGCGTCGAGGTCGGTTGCGTTCATGTTGCCCGCGGCATGAAGCGGTATCTGCTTGAGGTCGGTTATCGAGTTGACCTGGGTTTCCGGGTACTGCACCGTTAACATGTAGTTATTCCCACTCTTAGGATCGACCCAGTAGCTGGGAGCGATCATGCTATCCGAGCTCAGCGCGGTAATAACGTTGTCCACCGCTTCCTTTGAAGACACCCCCATGCGTCCGGCCATTTCGCGGTTGATATCGAGCTGAATGCCGGGATAGTCGAGGTCTTGCGGAATGAGCACGTCGCTCGCGCCATCCAACCGGCGCACCTTCTGTGCGATCTCGGCCGCAGCCTGGTAAGCCTGTTTCTGATCGTTGCCGCTGACCTGTATGTCGATGGGGGCGGGCAATCCAAGATTGACGACAGCGTCCACGAGTCCCCCGGATTGAAAGTAAGTCGAGAGTTCCGGCAAATCATTCGCCAGCTTTGCACGCACACGGCGCATGTATTCATAGCTGCCAACCGCGTGCTCCTTCTTGAGGCTGACCTGAACGAACGCCGTATGCTGGCCGGAATTGCTGGTATAGATCGCCGAGAAATCTGGAGTGATGCCGATGTTCGAAACGATCATGTCCAGATCTCGTGGCGAAACCACCTGCCGAATGTCGGCTTCAACGTGCTTGATGTACTGGTTCGTTAGTTCCAGTCGTGTGCCGGTAGGCGCCTTGATATTGATCACGAACTGGCCGGGGTCGGTCCGCGGGAAAAACCCCAGGCCCATCAGCGGAAATAACGCGAAACTGAATAGACAAATTCCGAGGATTCCAATGACCGTGGCCATGGGACGAAAAAGACTGCGCCTTACGGCGATGTCGTAGCGCATCAGCATGCGGTCATAGCGGCGATTGAACCCTCGCACAAAACGTTCAAATACGGTGTTCCCTGAATGGTGGGCCGCTTCGTCACGCGGTGACTTGATGAAACGAGCGCAAAACAACGGCACTACCGTCATGGCCACCGCGTAGGACGCAAACAGGGAAAAGACGACCGCTGCGGCAAGCGCGGTGAACAGAAATCGGCTCACTCCATAAAGGAAGACAACCGGGAAGAAGACAATCGCAGTGGTAAAAGTGGCGGCAAGCACCGGCATTGCCACCTCGCGGCCCCCCTTTTCGGCTGCGGCTTCAGGTGTTTCTCCCATCTCCAGATGACGAAAAATGTTTTCCAGCACAACCACCGAGTTGTCGATCAGCCGCGAGAACGCAAGAGCGAGTCCTCCCAGAACCATGGTGTTGATCGACCCTCCGCTGGCATTAATCGCAAGGAACGCAGCCAGCGCGGAGAGTGGGATCGAAAGCATCACCGCGAACGTCGCGCGCACGTTGCCGAGAAAAATCAGGATCATGAGGGCGGTTAGCACCAACCCGATACCGCCTTCGCTGCCCAGGTTCGCGATCGCCGTTTTCACGAAAACAGACTGGTCGAACACGACCTTCGTCACCAGCGATTTGGGGATATCGACCAAATCGCCCACCGACGCCTTGATCCCGTTCACGATGGCAATCGTGTTGCTGTTTCCGCCCTGCTTGAGGATCGGGAGATAAACCGACCTCTGCCCGTCCACGCGGACGATGTTAGTTTGAATGGCGGCCCCATCAACCGCGTGACCGACATCGGCTACCATCAATTCGGCGTTGCCTTCGGACTTGAGCGGCAGTCGGTTGATTTCCTCCGTGGTGGGAAGCTGGCTGTTGGTGTAGATGTTGTAGTCTTTCGGCCCGATGCGCACATCGCCGGCCGGCAAAATCGTATTGGCATCGTTGACGGTGCGCACCACATCCATCAGGCTCAACTGATGCGCCTGCAACTTTACGGGATCGACATAGACCTGAATCTGCCGGTACTTGCCGCCGAAGGGCTGCGGTACAGACGCTCCGGGCACATTCGCAATTTGATTCCGAACCGTGAACTGTCCAAGATCGTGCAGTTCCGTCTCATTCAGACCCTCGCCCTTCAACGTGATCAGGCAGACCGGCAAACTGGACGCGTCGAACTTAAGCACGACTGGCGGTAGCGTCCCCGGTGGCAGGCGCCGCAATTGCGCCATCGCCAGATTTGAAATTCCACTGACCGCCGCATCCGGGTTAGTCCCAGGCTGGAAGTAAATCTTGATGAGGCTGACCCCAGTCAAGGATCGCGACTCGATGTGGTCGATGCCGCTCCCCAGCGTGAAAAACCTTTCAAAAGGGTTGGTGATGTTCGCTTCAATCTGCTCGGGCGGCATGCCCGAATAAAACGTCGCCACCACCACCACGGGAATATTGATGTCGGGAAAAAGATCCACCGGCATACGTGCCACGGTCGTTATGCCGACGACCGTAATGATCAGGCACAACATGATGATGAAAAATGGATACCGGATGGAGAAGCCGGACATGTCTACTGTGCTCCCTGTTCGGCGGCGTACTTCTCGTCGGCCATCGTGCTCACCTTGGGATCGACATGCTGGCCGGGCCGGTACTTGCTGAGGTTACCGACGATAACTCGGTCCCCCTCGGTCAATCCGGACAGTACCTGTATTCGATCGGAACCCTCTATTCCGGTACGAATCTCACGCTCTTCCACATGGTTCTGCGAATCGACCAGAAGCACCGTGGTTTTGTCTTCACCTCGATTGATCGCTTGCAGAGGAAGGGTGAGTGCATTGGGGTCGTTTTGCACTCGCAGTGAAACGTCGGCATACATTCCGGGAGTCAACTTATAATCCTGATTCGGCACGTCCACTTCGACCTGCATGGTGCGGGTCGAGCGGTCGAGCGAATCGGTCGACCGTATGACCTTGCCGGAGAAGCGTTCATCGGTTGCCTTCACGCGGATATCGGCGGGCTCGCCATCATGCACGCTGGCGGCAAGGGACTCGGGCACTGGAATCCGCAGACGCAGAACATTCACCTGCGAAAGTTTCACTACTGGCAGCGAACTGATGTTGGAAGTGCCCGCCTGAATGAGCGATCCCGTATCGGCATACCGCCAGGTCACGACACCGTCGAACGGAGCTGTAATGCGCGAAAATTCAGACAGCGCAGCGTAATGCTGCTGGTCGGCCTGAGAGACCTCCAATTGCTGCCGGGAGGCTGCCAGCGCCGACTTAGCCGCATCCACCTGCGCCTCAGCCGAGCGATCCTTGGCGGTGGCGTCGTCGAGTTCTTGCTCCGCGATCAGGCCGGGCCGCGCTTCCGACGCCTGCCTCAAGCGCGTGGCGCCGGCGTGCAACGCTGCGTGATCCGCTTCCGCGCGGCTTACGTCATTCTGGGCGCGAGAGATCTCTTCTTGGCTATGGCGCACGCCCGCGGCAGCCGCCTGTAACTGCGCCACTAACTCCGGAATCTCAAGAACCGCGAGCACCTGGCCCTTGTGCACATGATCGCCAATGTCAACATTGATGTTACGGATGTAGCCTGCGACCTTGGCGTGCAGTTCCACTTCCTGGTAGGGCAGGAACTCGCCCGCGATTGAAAGTGTGTTGGAAAGCGGCGCCCGCCGAACTTGGACGACTGCCGCAGGCGGGGGGGCATCGGCCGACACCGAGGCGGAGGAGTGGCCCGAACTTCCGCATCCCGCGGCAGCGCCAATACAGACTGCCATTAGAGCGATGGCCGCCACTGCTCCAACCGGAACTGGAGATGATTTCTTACGCATACTTACTGTCACCCATTTCAAACCTCAGTGCTGGACAATTAATGGCTGGCCTTACAAGAATCCCCTCCAACGGGATCACGCCGGACTATGCGAAGCTTGACCTCACCGGTCCCTGGAACTTTGACGTACAACCAGGTTTTTCCAGGGCTGACTTCAACGGATTGGCCCGCCGCAAACACACTGGGCACATAGGCAAACGCCGATTTGTAGCGACCGAGATACACCACACAGTTCAAACGAATCGAGACATTGAAATCGTTTTCATACGATGGGTCGGGTGCATCCGTGACTTTTCGATGGAGAACCGTTGGA
Source organism: Acidobacteriaceae bacterium (assembly GCA_003162255.1). Classification (GTDB taxonomy): domain Bacteria; phylum Acidobacteriota; class Terriglobia; order Terriglobales; family Acidobacteriaceae; genus Acidiflorens. Next base: position 12,287 of record PMMJ01000104.1, read on the forward strand.
GGTTCGTACTTCTCCGCGCTGACCACTGTCGCATTCTGAAACTCCCGGGGTGAGGCATTCAGCGAGATACTGGATCCGCCGAAAATGAATAAGCAACAAATCGCTAAACCACAAGCTTTTTGCACGATAACCTCCGAACCGCACGGTTGATAGAACGATGAATGGAGCAAACGGGGCGTGGGCCGAGAGATGTTCTCGGGCCACACCCCGGCAAGACTAGTTCTTAGCCACGCAGGTTGCAGTTTTAACACCGCTCCGGCCGTCGATCGACATCCGCACATCACGATCGCCGGGTAGGCTTAGATGCATGATGTGTTTTTTAAGCTTGACTTGGATGGGGTGGTTGGTGGCGAAAACCGACGGCAGATAATTGAAAGCCGAATCGTAGCTTGTCCGGTAGACGGTACAGCCCACCTGTATGCCAATGTCATAGAAGTAGCCCGCCGACTGCAGGGGAGCGTCGGACGGGTTACTGCCGGCATAATAATTGGATGGTGTCTCGCGGCTTTCGACACTGACCACGGTTGCCGGTTGATATCCCGATTGTGTAGCCGCCTGCACAGTCGCGGACAGCACGCCGGACGCGAGCAGAAATAGCATCAAATTCCGTTTCATATCTCCTCCCGGAGAATGGCTCAGCGACTGCTGGGCGCCTGCGTCACCGGAGACGGCGAGCCATACATCGCCTTCGATCCAGGGACTCGTTTCCTTGCAAGGCTCGAACTCGATCAATCCGCTTGAACTTTCGCGTTCAAACGGAGTTGCCTCAGTCAATTTCGATGACCAGAGTTGAGTTCAAAAACGCAGTGATTGACTGCAAAAAAAGGAAGGTCAGCAGGAAGGAGGAGGCCGGTTATAAAGCCAGCTCTCGGAACTGAGATTCGTAGACGGGACGACCACCGAGACCGCAAAGACGGAAGACCGCGGCGGTTGAAACAGGGTGAAGCTGGCAGCTGGAGCAGTCCACTGGAGTGCATTGCTAAGGAGGCGCTGCCTCTGGGCATCCGGAGACTGCGTCTTTACCGTCGCTACCTTCTGGACTTCTGTAGCCAGCGTAGTGTAACGGGTCGCCACGCTTGCCGTGAGCGAGCAGATGGCCAGCAGAACAACTGCGATTCGGCACCGAAACCACAAGCTGCCTCGTGCGCGAGAATGTTTTAGCACGCCCATTTCAAACCTATGCGCGGATCTGACGACACACCGATTATACACGATCATCAAAAGACAGATCACGAGTGGCGCAGTTCGGAATCCACAGAGTTAGATTAGGACGCTAGAAACGTTCGCCGCTGTACCGCATTGCTCACCTCAGGCAAGCCAAATGCCGGACCAAAACGGGGAAGAGTCGAACTACAGCTTAGTCAGATTGCAGGACCTGCCT
>PMMJ01000461.1 GCA_003162255.1 Acidobacteriaceae bacterium
CCGTCGCCGCCGACGATCCAAACGCTTTTCTTCACCAGCATGTCGGCTACCGCGAGCAACTGCTTGGCCTCGGGAGAGTTCACACTCTTTAGCTTCTCCTTCAACAATTCGACGCGCTGGCGCTGCTCGAAAATGTCGGCTTCGTCTTTCTGCGGCGCGGTCAGCAAAGCGGTGACGAGCTCTTCTCCGATTGCGCCCGACAGACGTTTTGCCAACTCACGGGCGTATTCGGTTTGTTTGTCGATGGAGAGCCTGTAACCCAGGCCGAACTCGGCATTGTCCTCGAACAAAGAGTTCGACCAGGCTGGCCCGCGGCCGTCGAGATTCTTAGACCAGGGAGTGGTGGGCAAGTTGCCGCCGTAGATCGAAGAACAACCGGTCGCGTTGGCGACGATCATACGATCGCCGAAGAGCTGCGAAACCAGCTTCAGGTAGGGAGTTTCACCGCATCCGGAACAGGCTCCGGAGAACTCAAACAAGGGCATCTGAATCTGTTGCTGGCGGATTGTCCCGACTTTGATCTTGCGGCGATCGAGCTCGGGTATCTTTAGGAAGAAGTCCCAGTTCTCGCGCTCGGGCTCGCGCAACGGCGGCTGCGGTACCATGTTGATGGCTTTCAGGCGCGTCTCACTCTTGTTCTTTGCGGGACAGATGTCGACGCAGATGCCGCATCCGGTGCAGTCTTCTGGCGCAACCTGGATGGTGTACTGCAAACCTTTCCATTCCTTGTCGCGCACCTCGGTGGACTTAAAGGTTGCGGGTGCGCCCGCCAGTTCCTTGGAGTCGTAGACTTTGATGCGGATGACGGCATGTGGGCAGACCATGGCGCACTTGCCACACTGGATACAGATCTTCGTGTCCCATGCGGGAATCTCGAGCGCGATGTTGCGCTTTTCCCATTTTGCCGTGCCGGTGGGGAAGGTGCCATCGACGGGAAAAGCGCTCACGGGGATCTCGTCGCCGTGGCCGGCGTAGATTACGCCGAGCACATCGCGCTCAAACTGGGGCGCCTGCGGAGAGAATGCAGGCGGCATTTCGGTGTGGCTGGTGACCTTGTCGGGCACGGTGACTTCGTGCAGGTGGGCCAGGGTCTCATCCACGGCGCGCATGTTCTGCTGCACGACCTCCTCACCCTTCCGGCCATAGGTGTGGCGGATCGACTCGCGGATGGCTTCTATGGCCTCGTCGCGGGGCAGAACCTTGGAAATGGCGAAGAAACACGTCTGTAGGATGGTGTTCATGCGCGAGCCCATGCCGGTGTCGCGAGCCACCTCGTAGGCGTCAATGATGAAGAACCGCGCCTTCTTGGCGATCAACTGCGTCTGGACTTCGCGCGGCAGATGGTCCCAGACTTCGTCCTTATTGAAAGGACTGTTGAGCAGGAAAACGCTGCCCGGAACCAGGGCGCTGAGCATGTCATAGCGCTCCAGGAAAATCCATTGATGGCAGGCCACGAAGTTGGCTTTCGAAATCAGGTAGCTGGAGCGGATCGGCTGCGGGCCGAATCGCAGGTGCGAAACGGTCATCGCTCCCGATTTTTTGGAGTCGTAGACGAAGTACCCTTGCCCATAGTTATCGGTGTTCTCGCCGATGATCTTGATCGAGTTCTTGTTCGCGCCCACCGTACCATCCGCGCCCAGACCGTAGAACATAGCTCGCACCACATTCTCAGGCTCGACGGAGAAGTCGGCATCGTAATCAAGGCTGGCATGGCTCACGTCGTCTTGAATGCCGACGGTGAAGTGGTCCTTTGGATTGGGCTTCGCCAGGTTGTCGTAAACGGCCTTGACCATCGCGGGCGTGAATTCTTTCGACGAGAGGCCGTAACGGCCGCCGATCGTATCCGGCGCAGCCTTCAGCTTGCCGTAGCCTAGCTTGATCCCTTCCTGAATGCCGTTGACCACGTCAAGATAGAGCGGCTCTCTTCCGGCGCCAGCTTCCTTGGTGCGATCGAGGACGGCAATCTTGCGCACAGTTGCGGGAAGAGCTTCGAGGAATCGCTTGACGGAGAATGGGCGGTAGAGACGGACTTTCAGCAGGCCAACTTTCTCGCCGCTGCGGTTCAGATAATCCACCGTCTCGTGAGTGGTCTCGGCGCCCGAGCCCATCATGACGATCACGCGCTCGGCATCGGGCGCTCCCACGTAGTCGAAGAGGTGATACGAACGGCCCACGACCTGGGAAAACTTGTCCATGACCGCCTGGACCTTATCTGGGCAGGCATCGTAGAAAAGATTGCCGGCTTCACGCGCCTGAAAGAAGACGTCGGGATTCTGCGCGGTACCGCGCAGCACAGGATGGTCCGGAGAAAGCGCTCGCTGCCGGTGCTCGATGACACGATCCATGTTGATGAGGGCGCGCATGTCGTCTTCAGTCAGCAACTCGATCTTGTTGACTTCATGCGAAGTGCGAAAACCGTCGAAGAAATGCAGGAAAGGGATACGGGTTTCGAGAGTGGCGGCATGGGCGATGAGTGCCAGGTCCATGGCCTCCTGGACGGAGTTCGAGGAGAGCATCGCGAATCCGGTGGTCCGGCAGAACATCACGTCCGAGTGGTCGCCGAAGATCGAGAGGGCATGGGTGGCCACCGTGCGCGCGCTGACGTGAAAAGCCGTAGGCGTGAGTTCGCCCGCGATCTTGTTCATGTTGGGGATCATGAGCAGCAGGCCCTGCGACGCCGTGAAGGTCGTGGACAGGGCTCCTGTCTGCAGCGCGCCATGAACCGCTCCGGCAGCGCCGCCCTCGCTCTGCATTTCGATCACGTGGGGCACGGAACCCCAGATGTTGGGGACTTCCTCCGACATCCATTGATCCGCCCATTCGCCCATGTTCGACGATGGCGTGATGGGATAAATGGCGATGACCTCGTTAAGGCGGTACGCGACATAGGCAACTGCCTCGTTGCCATCCATGGTCTTGAACTTACGCTTCATGAAATCCCCTTATGAGTTTTTCTGTGATCCCGGCGGACTGTTCTGAGGAACGGTCATGTACAGAATGCCGGAAGCCGGCGATATTGTCGGGAACATAGCTCACAGCGGAGTGTGACCCAGGTCACAAAGACTCCCTGATGGAGAGCCGGACGCGCGTCGCTCCAACGTGTGAATCGCTCACAGATCCAGGTAGGCACGGATCGAAGTTAGATCTTCACCGGTGCGAACCTGAAAGCCAACGCGCTTCATGATGACCTGCATCGCCCGGTTGTCAGGCAGCATCTCCGCCGATACCTGGGTCAATTTCTCGTCGCGGGCAATCTGTACGACGCGCTGGAGCAATTCATTTCCCAAGCCCAGATTCTGATAGCGATCTGAAACCAACACTGCGACTTCCGCTTCGTTCTTGCCGTGGAGCTTGTTTATGCGTCCAACGGCGATGATTTGGCGCTCTCCCGTGCCGGGATCGGTGCGCTCGGCGACCAGCGCAATTTCGCGGTCGTAATCACCGAAACAGATGCGCAACAGGCGCTCATGCGCCACCCGACGGCTCAGGCTCAGGGTGCAAAAGTAGCGCAAATAGACGCTGCGGTCGGAAAGGGTCTCGTGAAACTTGACCATCGGCGGTTCGTCTTCGGGGCGGATCGGGCGGATCGTAACCTGATTCCCATCCTTCATGGTCCAGGACGAGACGTACTGCAATGGATAAGGACGGATCGCGGGCTTGGGCAACTGGTCGAGAGTTACGGCAGGGCCGTGCAGCACGACTCTGGCATCGAGGGCCAGCAAATGGTCGGGCGAAGCCAGCAGAGGATTGATGTCAATTTCCGAAATCCAACGCTGTTCGACCACGAGCTGACTGAAGCGGACTAACAGGTTTTCGAGTGCCGCCATGTTGATTGGCTTCCGTCCACGAACTCCCTTCAGTGCCTTGAAGACTTTCGTTTGCTCCATCATTCTTTGCGCCAACGTCGTGTTGAGTGGCGGAAGCGCCAGGGCGCGATCGCGATAGACCTCGACCAGTTGGCCCCCGGAACCGAACAGGATGACAGGCCCAAACTGCGGGTCCACGCTGCTGCCGAGGATTAATTCGTAGCCATCTAGCTTCACCATCGGCTGCACCGTGACGCCGGAGAATTGGTCGGCGCCAACTTTCTCCGCCACGGAAGATTCGATGGCGCGATAAGCTGAGCGGACCGCCGCTTCATCGCGCAAGTGCAGTTTGACTCCGCCAACATCCGTCTTGTGCGTGATGGTTTCGGAATAGACCTTCAGCACAATCGGAAAGCCAAGTCTCGAGGCAATCGTGGCTGCCTCGTCTTCGCTGGCCGCAACGCGCGTTTCCACTGTCGGGATGCCGTAAAGCGACAACACCTGCTTCGATTCCAACTCGGTGAGCAGAACGCGTCCGTGCTTTCGCGAATTCTGAATGATCTGGTCGACCTGATTGCGCGATGCGTTTCCTATTTCCGACTGGTCCCCTAGTGTGGGAGTCTCGTACAATCCGCGCAGATTGTAGGTGTAGCGCCACATGTAGGTGAAGGCCCGCGCCGCTGTGTCGGGGAAAGGAAAAGTTGGAATGCCCGCCGAATTCAGGATCGCTTCGCCGGCTGCAACCGCGTTTCCTCCCATCCAACTGGCGAGCACCGGCTTGTCATATTGCTTGGCGTAAGGCTTCAAACCCTCTGCAATCTGCGTGGGGTCCGTCATGCCTTGCGGGGTAAGGACGACCAGGAGACCGTCGCTGTTGGGGTCTTTCGAGGCAATTTCGAGCGTTTTAGCATAGCGTTCCGAATCCGCATCACCGAGAACATCGATGGGATTGTTGTGACTCCACGGAGCAGGGAGAAACTCGTTCAGGTTTTGCAGGATCTCCGGAGAAAGCTCGGCCAGTTCTCCGTCATTGGCTACCAGCGAGTCGGTGGCCAGGACCGCAGGGCCGCCCGCATTGGTCACGATCGTAAGCCGCGGACCCTTGGGGCGGGGCTGTTTGCCGAGCACTTCCGCCATATAGAAAAGGTCCGCGATATTGAGTACCCGCAAAACTCCCGAGCGGCGGAAGGCCGCGTCCAGCACTTCGTCGCTGCCCGTGAGCGCGCCGGTGTGCGAGGCGGCAGCGCGCGAAGCCGCTTGCGAGCGGCCGGCCTTGATCACGATGATCGGTTTGGTGAGTGCGACTTCACGCGCCGCGGACATGAACGACCGCGCATCCCCCACGGATTCCATATAAATCAGAATGCTCTTGGTGTGCGAGTCATCGCCAAAGTGGTAGATCAAATCGCCCCAGCCAACATCCAGCATCGAACCGGTGGAAACAATCGCGCTGAATCCCACTTCTTCCCGCTGGCTCCAGTCGAGGATCGCGGTCAACAGCGCTCCGCTTTGACCCAGGAACGCGACCGTGCCGGCCTTCGGCGCAGCTTTGGCGAAAGTGGCGTTTAACCCGATTATCGGGTTCATAATGCCCAGGCAGTTGGGGCCGACCAAGCGCAGGGAACTGCGCCGCAACTTCTCTTGAATCTGCTTTTCGAGGGCGATACCTTCCGCGCCGAGTTCCCTGAATCCTGCGGAAATCACTACCACGGATTTTGTGCCCGCATCCACGCACTCTCCAATGAGTTCTGGGACGGTCGCTGCCGGGGTGCAAACTACCACCAAGTCCACCGGTCCAGAGATGTCGCGAATGCTCGGGTAGGCCTTCTGGCCCAGCACTTCCGGATTCTTGGCGTTGATGGGATACACCTTCCCTTGAAACTCGCCTTGCAGCAGGTTCTCCAGGACGGTTCGGCCGACAGTGCCAGGACGACTGCTCGCGCCGATGACGGCCACCGAGGCTGGAGCGAACATTGCATCCAAGCCATATCTCTCTGTCGCTGTTTGTTTGTCGTCCTCATTAATAGGTCGTCCCAGAGGGCCAATCTCGATCGAACTCATAAGAGCTCCTTATTATTCAATTTTGCCGTCACTGCGGGTTGCATGGGGTGTGACCGCACCGGTTCCATGCGCCGGACGCGCAGCCCTGACCACTAAGTTTACTCCGTGAGCGGTGGAGAACTGCAGAGTTCGTTTGCTGGAGAGCGCAACTGATATGGAGTGATCCGGACTCCACCACATCTAAGTCATGCGGCGGATCTGGCACAGGCGGCAATCATTCTGCCTCCGTATTCGATCAATAGCCGTTTCTGTGGTTGGAAGCCGACAGGGCGTGGCCAACTTCCACTCGTGGTTCAGCCATTTGCACGTGTGGCTCGAAGCGTTTTTCGACCGAGAGCGCGCGGGATATCAGGCATAACCCCTCGGCTTTGTGCAAGAGCTTGAGGGCCCGTGCCTGGTCTGCTGATTGTGGAATCGTCAGATTCGCGTGAATGAGCACTTCGCCGAAGCTGTAGCCGGTCTCAGCCCGGCTTATACCGCCTTCCACTTCAACCTGCAAATCGGTGTACTCAAATTTTGAATTTTCCGCGACTGCCCGAAAGGTAGTGGTATAGCAACTGGCGATCGCGCAGAGCAGCAAGTCCTCAGGCGTCCACCTGCCTTCAACACCGCCAAGAGCGGACGGCGAACTGAAATGGATGGCATTGGGAGCGGAAACGGACTTTGCAATGCCAGTCCGGCCAGAAGCCCACCAGGCGACCACTCGAAACCGAAGCGCTTCTTCCATGGTGTTATCACCCTCCTTGTTCCCGCTCTTCAAACACAGCGTCCCTAGACCCCCGTGCTTCAGATTGTGGCCGCAGAGGGCGCTGGGGACCAATGTTTGCAGTCACGGCTTTTCGTGATCCTGATCACGGTGCGATCAGTGATACAATTTTTGCGGAAGGCGGTCCCGAATGCGCGCGCCCTATGGGCTAAACATCCTCGACAACTGCCTTACCTGCCCGACCCGGGAAGAGCATTTATTCTGCAATCTGCCGCCGGCCGCGGTGCAGAAGTTGAATGAAATCCGATCCACCGCCGTCTACCCAAAATCTGCGATGCTGTTTATCGAGGGGCAGCAGCCACGTGGAGTGTTTGTGCTTTGCACGGGGAAAGCGAAGCTTTCAACGTCATCGGCGGGGGGCAGAACCGTCATCACCAAGATCTCCGAAGCGGGCGACGTTCTGGGGCTCAGCGCCACTATTTCCAACCGGCCTTACGAAGTGACCGCCGAGATGATCGAGCCGGGCCAGGCAAATTTCATTACCCGGGATGCCTTGTTGCATTTCCTGCGCGAACATGGAGAAGTGGCTCTGCGAGTGGCGGAACAGCTCAGCCGCAATTACTACGCGGCGTATGAAGGGATTCGCACCCTCGGACTCACCAACTCGCCTTCCGAGCGTTTCGCAAAACTGCTGCTGGGATGGTCGAACACATCGGGCAATGGCGATCCTTTGCAGGTGAAGCTGACGCTGACCCATGAGGAAATCGCCGAAATGATCGGCACGACCCGTGAAACCGTCAGCCGGTTGTTCTCGCAGTTTAGAAGGAAACAGCTTGTGCAACTGAAGGGCGCGACTTTGATCATCCGCAACAAGGCAGCGCTGGAAAAAATCGTCAACCCCTGAAAGCCGTAACAGGCTTGTTCACCGCCGAGAAACCCCACAAAAGATCTTCTCTTCACCTCAGCGATGAAAAGCTCTCACGCCCAGCGGAGTCTACACCGATGGCTTCACCGGCACTTGCGGGCGGTGCAGCCACTTTGTTTTTTCACAGTAGTCGTAGAGTTCCTCGCGGAATTTTGGATGCGCGATCTCAATCAGTGCTTGCGCCCGCTGCCGGATGGTCTTTCCGTGCAGATAAGCGACACCATACTCCGTTACCACGTAGCGGATGAGGCCGCGCGAGGTGACCACTCCCGCGCCTGGGCTCAGCATGGGGACAATCCTTGAAATCGTGCCACTCTTGGCGGTCGAGGAGATGGCAATGATCGGTTTGCCGCCCTTCGAGCGCGACGACCCGCGCAGGAAGTCCACCTGCCCGCCAATCCCGCTGTAGAACCGGGTTCCGACCGAGTCCGAGCAAACCTGGCCGGTCATGTCGATTTGCAGGGCCGAGTTGATGGCCACCATGTTGTCGTTACGGGCAATGAATCCAGGATCGTTGGTGTAGGACGTGGGATGGAATTCGAAGATCGGATTGTTGTCCACGAAGTCGAACAGTTTTTTCGTCCCCAAGGCGAACCCGGCTATGATCTTGCGCGGTTTGAAGTTCTTGCGCGCGCCCGTAACTACACCCGCCTCAATCAGCGGAATCACACCATCGGTCACCAGTTCGCTGTGCACCGCGAGATCCTTGCGATCCATGAGAAACGGCAGCACGGCGTCGGGAATTCCGCCGATGCCGGTCTGCAGTACCGACCCGTCCTCGATCAGGCCCGCTACCTCGCGCGCAATAGTGACATTCAAGTCGGTGATTTTTGGTGGCTTCACGGCGCATAGCGGCCGCGACGACTCCACCACTACATCGATGTCGTTCATATGAATGAAGCTGTCGCCATAGGTTCGCGGCATGTTGCCGTTGATTTGCGCTACGACATAGTGTGCGCACTTGGCTGCCGTGAGCGTGGTATCCACGCCCACGCCAAAGCTGCAAAAACCGTGTGAGTCCGGGGGCGAGACCTCGATAAGCGCGACATCGATCGGCATGGCGCCACTCTCAAACAATCCCTCGATCTCACTGAGGTAGATGGGAGTGTAATCGGCGCGCCCTTCATTGATGGCGTCGCGCACATTGGCGCCGATAAACAGTGCGTTATGCCGGAAGTGCCCCTCCATTTCCGGCGCCACATAGGGAACGCATCCCATGGTCAGCATGTGGACGATTTCCACGTCGTGAAGATTAGGGCCGCGCCGCATCAGGGCTTCCACGAGGGCTTCCGGTTCCGCGCATCCCCCCCCGATGTATACCCGCATTCCCGACTCGACGCAGCGCACGGCTTCGTCGGATGCTCGCACCTTTCCTGCATATTCAATTTCCCACGACATGGCTTGGAGTCTCCTTCATGACTTCTTGGCGGGTGCGCTGCTGTCCTTGAGAGCCTGGTCGGCAACTGCCAACTCGTAACCCACCGAGGCATAGTATATTGCTCGATCAAAGAACTGTTCCAGTAACTGCAGCATTTCCAATTCACCGAACACTTCCACCGGGCGTTCCAAAACCGATTCCTTCTTGATGAAATCCCAGAGGTTTTCCTTCGTCAAAACGATGACCCAAATTACCTCGCTCAGTGGTACCCGCTGGCAGGCCCGCCGCGCCCCAATCTGCAAATAGCGTTGCTCCAGGTGCAATTCGTCCTTCCCCATCAGCCACTCACCCAAGTGACGGTAGATCTCATACACTCGTTCTTCCAGTTCTCCCTGGGGGACGTTTTGGTAGTTCCGGGTCAATTCGGATTTCTGGACTCGATCGAGGAGGCAAGCGGCCAGCGCTTGGGAGTGAGTCTCGATCAGCCGAACGAGACGGTATAACATCATCATAACGTCCTCCCGTGCTCAACCTTCCCCTGTCAGTCTCAATGCACGCGGCCACCGCAGCGATGACGAGCGGTACACGCATGTGTGATGAAAGTCACAGCTCGCGGATGATGCCGCGGGCTGTTCCTGGCGTATGTCTGTCGTTTGGCTATGGCGATGCCGGGGTGGTCGCGCAGTTCCTGGTGATGCGCCGCTCGAATCCCCCGAATTGCGGGGTCGCTCTTTGCTGGATTAGTCAATGTGGGATTGCTCAACGTCGCGTCTCCTTCCGAGTCGGCAGTCGTCTGAGCGCGATTCCGTCGATGCTGGCGCAGCGATGCGATTGTTATGGAGCCAAGAGGGCAGTCCGCGCTGGGTTAGCATGCGTTCGAGAAGACTGCACAGACGAAATGTTGGCATTGGCGCGCGCGCAGGGTTTTGCCTCGAAGGAAAGCCAGTCGTGCTTGACTCCCACCTCGATCACTGTCTTGTTCTTGTCGACGGTGATCTTCCTGGCGTAACCGAGGTCCGACATCTGTATGCTTTTCAGCTGAAGGTCGAAGCCTTCGGTGATGGCGTTGCCACCGGTGAGGCGGGCAATGTTCTGCAACACACTCTTTCGCTGATCCCCGAGGCCGGGTGCCCTGACGGCAGCAACTTGCAGCGGGCCACGCAGTTTTTTTACAACCAGAGTGGCCAGCGCCTCGCTCCCAACATCCTCTGCGATTATGAGCAGCGGCTTTCCGCTTTTTGTGACTTGCTCAATGAGCGGGAGCAGGTCTTTTTTCGAACTGATTTTCTTTTCGTGAATGAGAACGTAGACGTTCTCGAACGCAACTTCCATCCGTTCGGGATCGGTGATGAAGTAGGGTGAGAGGTACCCGCAGTCGAACTGCATGCGGCCCACCTGCGGTTTATCGCTGGCGCTGCCGGGATTGACGCTCACGTCGCGGATGAAGCGCGTTTCTTCCACATCAGCTAAAACGCGGTTCTCCACTCTAGCAAGTTTCGCGGCCATGTTTGCAGAACCTCCGTTAGCCGTGCCTCACGGCGTACTCTTCGGTGCACGAGATGGACGCTTCAGTTCCTGGTTGCGGCGTGCCAGGCTCTTCTTGTCAGCAATTGCGGAAGACCGTTTTGTCCTCGCTACTAATTCCTTCGACTGCTGGACAGTTTCCGCTTCCTTCGCATTCACGCGGTTCGTTATCTCTCGTCTTTCACCTGTGTTTGGCATTTGTCATGAGTATGTCTGATCTCAGCTTGGCATTGTGGTCAGTTTTGAACACTTGTCTGGAATAAACTGCAATGCTAAGGAATTCAGCCGCTTCCTCGGAAGTTTTCTTCCTCGACGCTCCCAGCAAATGAGTGAGAGTCCGAGCTTGACGTGAGCAGACCGATTGCCTTCGTGGACACGTCAGCGGGTACACCCGATTTGCGATCCAACCGGCAGGTGAGTTCAACTGGAAAAGTAAACGCAGCTCCCAAAACTGATCCAGCGCGGATCACGTTTCGTGGTGACGCAAATCACAATATTGTCGATTGATATAGTAGATAATAATCCTTGCCGCCTTTTCACCAAGATCTTTGGGGAACGTCCGCCGTATGTAGCCAAGTGGTGCTGCTTGACTGTTTCGTGCTGCAAAGCAGCAAAAAATTGCATCTGATGAGACGAGGGAATCTTCCTCGGGTATCCTTAAGTTGCAGAAACGGCAGAAACATTGCGTGCTTTTGAATTGTGGACGACCGGCAACACGATTGCACACTATTAAGAGCATCCCCATCAATATGATAGACATAAATTAAAGAAATGGTCATAATTCCTCAAACTGGATCCGAGCCTTCGCGCCACGCCGCGCAAGGTCTCTTAACAGACCGACTTTGCTGAATTCATGGAGGCAGTCTTGGCTGCGGAGCAGAACATGGATAAACGGCTAATCTATTTTGACAATGCTGCGACAGTCTGGCCCAAGCCGGAGCGCGTTTACAAGTTCATGGATCAGTTCTACCGCACCCATGGGGTCAACCCGGGGCGGAGTGGTTACGACCTGGCGATTGAAGCGGGTTCTTTGCTGACGAATCTGCGCAAGCGCTTGACGAAGTTTTTTGGGGGCGACGAAGATACGCCGGAGCGGCTCATCTTCACCTACAACGTCACGGATGCGCTGAACCTCGCTATCCCAGGGCTGATCGGCAAGGGCGACCACGTGATCACGACCAACCTGGAACACAACTCCGTGATCCGGCCGGTCAATCACATGGTTCGCGATGGCGGAGCCGAGGCGACTTATCTGCCTTTCAACTCCGCGGGATTCATCGAACCCGACGAGATCAAGCGGGCGATTCGGCCGAACACGAAACTACTGATTGTCAATCACGGCTCCAACGTGATCGGCACCGTGCAACCGCTCTGCGAAATGGGGTGCCTTTGTCGCGAGCACGGCATAACCTTCCTTGTGGACACAGCGCAAACCGCCGGCGTGATTCCGATCAATATGAAAAAAATGAATATTGATGTGATCGCGTTCACCGGGCACAAGGCCTTGATGGGCAGCATGGGCATCGGCGGTCTTTGTGTCCGTAAGCATGTTGCAATCGCACAGGTGCGCAGCGGCGGTACCGGAGTGCGCTCGGTCGATCCTTACCATCTGGAAGAATATCCGTGGCGCCTCGAGTTCGGCACTCCGAATATGGTGGGAGTGGCGTCCCTCTGGGCAGGCCAGGACTGGCTTGACGAAAACGGAATCGAGAAGGTGTACGCGCATGAGACGAAGCTCGCCAAACAGTTGGTGGAAGGCCTGCGAAAGATCGATGGCGTGCGCCTGTATTGTTGCGACCAACTGGAGAATCATCTCTCGACGGTTTTGATGAACGTGGAGGGCGTCGATCCGGGTGACGTGGGAATCATGCTTGATGTCGACCATGACATCGCCGTCCGCACCGGCCTTCATTGCGCGCCGCTCGTGCACACGCAATTGGGGACGGTAGAAAAGCACGGCGGCGTACGTTTCTCGGTGGGCGCATTCAATACCGAAGCAGAAGTCGTCGCCGCGATTCATGCTGTCTCTGACATCGCAAGCTGGGCACGCGAGCGCACCCGGAAGCCGGAACACGACGTCGTGCGGATTGCAACTCCTCAGCCCGTAGGGTTGACAGCATAGCGCTAGACTATCGCTTCAATCGGTGAAGGACTCCGGTGTACACTCCGAGGCGCGAAGTGCCGCGCCGCATCCAGCAAGCCTTTGGCCCATTCGGGAGTGGCCAGAGCATGCAGATGGGTATAGCCAGCCACTACATTTTTGGTGACAACCAGGTCGCGCTGCTGAAAACATCCCGTGCCTCTAAGAACGGAGCACGCGGTAGCAACCGGGTTGTCCCCGAACGAAATGCGCGAGTAATGAAATTCGTGGCCGTGAAGAACGAGCCCGGCAGGGAAGAGCGGGTTCGAGGTGTCCACGAGTAACTCGCTGTAGCCGTGGCCTTGAGGCGTGTTGCAGACCTCGGTGTCGAAGGGGAAAACTCCGGCCATCGGATACGCTGCGCCTTCCCAGCGCAGCGTTTGGCCGAGCAGAATGAGGCCTCCGCATTCGGCGTAGATTGGCAAGCCTGCCCTCGCGGCTCGGCGGATGGATTCCAGGAAATTCCGGTTTGACGACAGAACGACCGCGTACTTTTCCGGAAACCCGCCACCGATGTAGAGCGCGTTCAGGCCTTCCGGAAGAAGTCCTCCCTGAATCGCAGAAATTGGGATGAGTTCGGCGCCGCCTTGCTCCAACTGTTCCAGATTCTCGGGGTAGTAGAAGTTGAACGCGGCGTCGCGCAGATAGCCAACCTTAACGTCTTTCACTGCCGGTATCGAAACCTCTGGGGGACCGATCTCCAACGAAGGTGCATTCCGCGCGATCGAGATGATGGCATCAAGATCGAGCCCATACGCCAGTTTCAATAAATGCTCTTGGAGTTGCGATGTTCCGGTGTGTTCTTGCAGAGGAACCAATCCGAGGTAACGCTCGGGCAGTGGGTTGACGGCGGCCTTGCGAATTGTGCCAACGACAGGGATCGCACACGCAGACTCAATCGCGTCTCGCAAGACCTGCTCATGCCGCTGGCCATTCACGTTGTTCAGAATAACGCCGCGAATCGAAAGCTCCGGATCAAGCGTCCGGCATCCTGCGACGAAGGCCGCTGCGGTGCGCGTGATTTTGGCTGCGTTGATCACGAGCACCACCGGAGCTGCAAGGCAATGGCTGAGGGCGGCGCTGCTGTGCGTGCCGGCGCTGTCGAAGCCGTCGAATATTCCCCGATTGCCTTCGATGAGGTTGACGCCATCCGCGNNGAGATGCCGCCCAACCCAGCCAGGCGGCGTCGATGTAGTCGGGACCCTTCTTGAATGCGCGCACCTCGAATCCCGCGCGGCGCAGGGCCAGCAGGAGCGCGAGCGAAACGAGGGTTTTGCCCGAGCCGCCGGACATACCGGCAATCATCAGCCTTGGCATGGAATGAGAACCGGTCACAACTCGGTGCCTGGTTTGGGCGGAAGCTGTACGTACGATCCCCCAAGATAGCTGTACACGCACCGGCCTGAGTCGATCAACATTCGCAGGGCCTTTTTGCAGTCGTCTTTGCTGCAAGTTGAGCCATGTTTGGCAATCAGCTCTTTGGCCAAGTCGCCGGGTTTCAGGTTTCTCTTTCCGGCGCACTCCGCAACCAGCCGGTACATTTCTTCCGCTAGCGTCTCGATAGGAACCGATGTCGCCTCCGTCATTGGAGAACCTCTTTCTCCGAGAGCGCAGGACTTACGCAACTCTCTTCTTCCAGACTTAGAGTGTCTAGACTCAGCGCGTCGCCGGATGGGCCGTCAGGAATAGGAACTGAGTGAATCAAGGAATCGAGGCTGACGTGCTCGCCTATGTGTTGCTGATGATGTTTCAATTTCTCGCGGAGGCGTACCGCTTGCCCAATCACAAGAGTAGCCGGGGGCGCGATGGATGCGTGGCGAGCGTCCTCCGCAATCGCGCCCAGCGTCGAAACGAGGACGCTTTCACTCGCCCAGAAAGCCATTTGGATGATCGCGGCAGGAGTATCAGGAGAGAGGCCGGCTACCGTCAACTTCCTGGCGATGTGTTCGATATTGTGGATGCCCATGAGAACGACCAGGGTGTCGACTTTGCTGAGTGCTTGCCAGTCGATTCGATCGTCATGTTCCGACGCCTGATGGCCCGTTACGATGGCGACCGACGAGGCCGAGTCGCGGTGGGTGACTGCGATTCCAGCACTCAGCGGCGCGGATAAGCAGGAGGAGACTCCAGGAACCACTTCGAAGGAAATTCCATGCTCGGCAAGATATTCGGCTTCTTCGCCGCCGCGGCCGAACAAGAACGGATCGCCACCCTTGAGGCGCACCACCGTCTTGCCTTCGCGGGCCTTGCGGATCAGCAGATCGTGGATCTCATCCTGACGCGAACAATGCCTGCCTAGTGGCTTGCCCATGAAGATCTTTTCGGCGGAAGGCTTCGCCAGGGCCAGGACCTCATCCTGGATCAGCCGGTCGTACACGATCACCTCGGCGGTCTTAAGCAATTCAGCCGCCCGGATCGTAAGAAGGTCGGGATGGCCTGGTCCCGCGCCCACCAAATACACTTTGCCAGTCTTCGTCATGAATGCTCTCTTTCACCTTATTGGTGGAGCGTCGGGCGTCCTCGCCCGACTGGACGGGCGAGACGCCCGTCCCTCCACCGTCGATGTTAGCCCTTCAGGTAGGGCAGGAGCTCTCGAAAGGCGGGCGCGCCCGAGGAACGCAGCAGTTCGTAGGTCATCATCTCGGCCGAGGAAAGAATAGTGCCTGCGGCGCGCATGCGATCCAGGCCAATGCGCCAGTTTAGTTCTGTCCGCGAACTGACGGCATCGGAAGCCACGTGCACCAGATATCCTTCCCTTAGCGCTCCCAGCGCAGTTTGCATCACGCAGATGTGTGTTTCCATGCCGCACAGAAGTACGGTCGTCCGTTGTCCCGGTAAGCGCTTCAGCAAGGAGCAGAAAACTTCGCTGCCGAAGCAGGAGAACATCTGCTTGTCGATGGGCGGAGCGTTCGGCAGCATGGACGCGATGTCGGGCACGGTGTTGCCCAAACCCTTCGCGTATTGTGTCGTCACCAGCGCGGGAATCTTCAGGATTCCAGCCAGGCGAATGAGTAACTGTACGTTTCGCACGAGCCGTTCTTTTTCCCAGATCGGCGGCAGCAATTTTTCCTGCATGTCGACGACGATGAGAGCGCATTGCTCGGCCGCAAGTGGACGGCGCGCCATCTCGGCGTAGTCGCTATCAGTTGGGATTGTTCCTGACAAAGTTTGAGGGAGAGTTCCGCTGCTGGACATGGTAACTCCTGGCACCGCTGCCAGAGATTCTAACGCGACTCTCACTTGATTGTTCCTGCCGCCGATCCGAGGTTGCGGGTGGAGAGCCGGCGCGTCCCCGCCGGCGGACGGGCGAGACGCCCGTCCCTCCACTGAGCGGCAAGGCGCGTCGTTTTGCAGTCTCCGCAAAATGATTTAGAATTCTTCAGTACAGCCTCGTCGTTCAACGGTAGGACATCTGCCTCTGGAGCAGAGTATCGGGGTTCGAATCCCTGCGAGGCTGCCAGCCTTTTCAGCGCGGCAATTTGCTCCTGCTACGCCCTGCGGAGCTTGACCCTCTTTAAGAAGAGGCCCCCCACGGAATACGGCTCTCAATTCAGCGGCGATTGTGACGGGTCGGTCAGAGCGATCAATTTTCCAAGCGGATAGTCTTGTTGGGTAAGAGGAGACGCGGGCTCAGGGTTGACGATAGTCAGCACCTCACCGCTGAGGACTCCCCGGATGACCAGGCAGTCACCGTCGATGGCGACGACCCGGTATCTCTCGTCGAAGATTGACATCCTCTCTGCCATGGAATAATTGGATGCGCAACTTCATATCGGCGATTCTTGACTTGCTGGCGCACGCCGAGGGAAACGGGTTCTGCAATCTTCTAGAATAGTGAGTGGTTGTGAACGATATGCTCACAAATTGATCAGTTACTCCCCGGACAATTCTGCATCCAGTTTCTGACCGGAGAACGCGGATCAAGCTTTGGCCCGTCCTGCATCTCGCTGCGATGAGCGCCGCGTTTCGGCGCCATCCAGGTAGCAGTCTTGTTGGAGATGGCGCGAGTGCGCGGAAACGACGGCGTAGGGTAGACCCAGAAAACGCTTGGCAACGATTCCGGTCACTTCGAGGCCATTGAAGTGTTCCGGCCCTACCCTGCCTAGAATCCGATGCAGTGCGTGCTGGATTTTCTTCGCCCCGAGGGCGCCAAAAAACACCACTTTCACTTCCGACGCGATAAAAAAGAAATTCCATCCGGCGGCGCGAATCTTGCGATCGAGAGCGAGGGCTCCGGGTGTCTTGATCATGCTCCAGCGCCCCGAGTAGGGTTCACTCTCCAACTCAAGGAGCTGGGGCCATTCCGACATCAGGATGGTGCCAACTTGAACTTCTTGTGGCATGGAAGACTCTCTCCGAGCCTAGTTATCGCAAGCTCTTGATTCTGCACGAAATGCATGGTGCCCGATGGGACGGACCCACTGCGCCTATCCCTCAAGTCTGGTCCCTTTTCTGACGAAGTACTGTGCAGAATGGCTCACTTTCAGAAATCCAACCAATTAAAAAAAACTTGATGGCGCGAGGTCACAATTCATGGCAGAGAAATGTCTCTCAGGATTAGAATTGCAGTTAATGGGGGCCTCTTCACCAGCGAATAAGCAAGGCCGGGAGTTCAATCCCAGCACCTTCCTCGCAACCATTGGCGAGGGCAGGAAGAGCCTGACTTTTGCCAGGAAGCAGAAGATCTTCGCGCAAGGGGACAAGGCGGACGAGGTCTTTTATATCCAAAAAGGCAAGGTGAGGCTTTCCGTCGTTTCCAAGACGGGTCGGGAAGCGACCATCGGCTTGTTAACGGACGGAGACTTCTTTGGCGAGAGCGCGCTGGTGGGCCG
>PMMJ01000551.1 GCA_003162255.1 Acidobacteriaceae bacterium
CGGTTGCTCAGAGGTTCCCTAGGGGCTGCACTCAGGTGCGTACTCCGGCGACTACTTCCGCGGTTTCCCCACGCGCTGCGCGGTCGCAAACATCATAGCGACCGTCTCCAAGTCTTTCGGTTGCACCTTCCCCGGCGGGATGCGCATGTGGGTGAGGTCTTCGAGCTTCAGCAACAGATCCACCAGCGCCATCGAATCGATCAAGCCAGAGGAAACCAGCGGCGTGTTCTCATCGATCGTCAGCCCCGGTTTGCGGATCAGTCTGACGATGTGTTCGATCATCTGCTGTGCCTCTGGCGTCATGCGAATTTGTTCTCCTAAGACTCGAGATTGAGAGAATCGAGGTTGAGTTCCGTATGTTCTTTCCATAATTTCTCGCGCGTGGCGGAACGCGCCGCTTTGCCGGCCGTGCTCTTCACGATCCATTTGGGCGGCTTCAAGAAAATCGTGCGGACCGCCACTCCAATCTCGCCGACCACCAGGTTGCGGATCTCGCGTTCGATCTCCAGGGTATTTGCGAGAAGTTCCTGGCGTTCCACTTCCGCTACCACAACGATGTCCTCGGTCCCGAGATCGGGATTGTACACTCCCATCGCAACCACGCGGCCGTCATGAATGGCCGGGTGTCGGGCGACGATCTCCTCGATGTCCTGCGGATAGAGGTTTTCGCCGCCGACGATAAGAAGATCTTTCTTCCGGCCGACCACATAGAGTTCATCATCGAGATAAAAGCCAAGATCGCCGCTGTGGTACCAGCCGTCTACGATCGCCTTAGCAGTCAGATCGGGACGGTTGTAGTAGCCAGCAAACAAACTGTCGCTCTTGACGAGAATCTCGCCGACCTGGCCGGGGTCAAAAAGAGCGCCAGAATCGGACGCAATCCGAACTTCATTGCCAGCCAGCAACCGGCCCGACGAGGTGAAAGCAATCGCGCCTGGCGTGCCTTCCGCAACCGGGACGATGAGATGCGCGCTGCGAAACCGCTGGCCATCCGCCCAGATACGCGCGGGACCCGTGGCCTGATCGATGTCCGATTGCGTCACGGCAAAAACGTTCTCGGCCATGGCGTAAGAGGATTGCAGAACGCCGCGCTTTAATCCAATAGTGGAGAAAGCATTCTCGAACTCCTCCATGCTGCTGGACCGGACCGGCTCCGAACAATTAATCAACGCGCGAACCGACGAGAGATCATACTGCCTCCATCGGCTCGGCGGCGTGCGCCGGGGAACGAACTGAAAGGCGAAGTTCGGCATCCACGCCAAAGTGCACTTGCATCCGCTGACGATCTGCAACATGGTTTCCGGATGCATGACCCATTCGATCGGCGATTGCATCACGACCGGCGTATGACAAACCATGGGCAGCATGAAGCAGGCAATCAATCCCATGTCATGATAGAGGGGCAGCCAGCTATAAACGCGGTCCGTAGCCTCGTCGATCTTCAGCGCATGTGCCAGGTGTTCGATCTGGCGCAGCACGGCGGCGTGGGTTAGAGCCACGCCTTTCTGAAGTCCGGTTGTGCCAGCCGAATGCTGGATGAACGCCAAGCTCTCACCGTGATTCTCCAAGGGCAGTTCGTCTTCTCCGCCCGAGTCCGTGAGGCCGCGGGCCCGAAGCAGCGTCGTCTCCTCACCGAGAGATACGTGGCCAAGCATGTCGTCGGGGAATTCTTGATCGATGACGACGGCCTTGGCCTTGAGATTGGCCGTCACTCCCGCTAGTCCGGAGCGATACTTGGAAGCTTCGACCTTGAAATTAGGATAAGCAAGAAAGGCGGGCACCGCGCCCAGCATCATCGCCCCGACGAAGGTCGTCATGGCGGAAATGCTCTGCGGCATGATGATGATCACCCGATCACCCACGTTCACGGCATGGTCGCGGAGCACCCGCGCTTGCAAACGTGCTCGACGCCGAAACTCGGCGAAGGTCACGGTCTCGCGCTCGTCTTCGTCGATCCAGGCGGTAACAAATAGACGATCGCCCGGAGCGGCGTCGAGCGCATCGATAAGATTGCGGAATTTGGTCACGCTGCCGGTCCTCACGCTGCAGGTCATTGTAGCCGGTGCGAGAGACGGAAATCCGCAGCCTGGATCACATTGAACAAGTTTTTGGCGGTATGCGCGAGGACATATGCGAGAGGAGTACGACTACGCAATAATGCTTAACGGTATGGTCGCAGCGTGGAGCGAGGGGCGTCTCGTGAGCCTGCCCTGAGCGAAGTCGAAGGGTCCCGCCGGGCGGGGCCGCCCGGCTCTCCACCAACGCAGGGGAGGAATGTTGCTTCGAGGAATTCTGTACGTATTGACGTTTCTGCTTTGCGTGGCAGCCTTTGCCAAGGTTCGCTCTCGAGCCGTACGGCAAACCGTTCTTCTCATCGGCTGCTGTGCGTTCTATCTCACCTGGGGATACTGGTTCGCGGCTGTTCTTCTCACTTCCACGGTGATGAACTTCCTGTTGGGAAAATGGCTTCAGCGAAAGACATCCGGGCTCGTCCTGTCTATTGGCATTCTGTTGAACCTGGCGCTGCTCGGCGGCTTCAAATACCTCCCTGAAATCGCGGTTAGCGTCCCGCTATCCTCATTGCAAAGGTTCTCGCATCTTGCGTTGCCGCTAGGCATCTCCTTCTGGACCTTCCAGGCAATGAGCTATCTGTTTGACCTTTACCGCGGCGAGGAACTCGACCCATCGTTTGTCGAATTTGCGCTGTATATGGCGTTCTTCCCGGTCGTGATCTCGGGACCGATCTGCCGCCTGCCCGAAATGCTTCCGCAATTTCGCTCCGGGCAAACCACACCTACGCGTGACATCGGACGCGGATTCTGCCGCATCGCCACCGGCGTGCTTATGATGCAGTTGGCGCAACTGCTGGGGCAGGGAATTCTTTCGGGCGACGGTATCAATTCGGGCTTCGATCATGTCACGCACTGGAGCGGCGCGGATGTCTGGTGTCTCGCGTTCGGCTACGGATTGCAGCTCTTCCTCGATTTCGCTGGCTACTCGCACATCGCCATCGGCGCGGCCAGAGCGCTTGGATTCACGGTACCCGAAAACTTCGCTCGTCCATTTCAATCCACGAACCCGTCGATCTTCTGGACGCGCTGGCACATGTCGCTGTCGTTCTGGATTCGCGACTACGTTTTTCTTCCACTGGCGGTCGTGCGTCGCGAGATGTGGTGGCGAAATTTCGCGTTAGTAGTTTCAATGATCCTGTTCGGCTTGTGGCATAAAGCAACAGTGCTCTTCGTGCTCTGGGGCTGCTATCACGGAGTCCTCCTGGTTTTGCATCGTCAGATACAGCAACTTCAACGAAAATTCGACTGGACGCCCCCATCCGCTCTCTGGACGCCGATCTCGTGGCTTGTAACCATCGCTCTGGTCAGCCTGGGATGGATATTCTTCCGCGCGAATTCTCTAGCCGAAGCGCGACAGATGCTGGCGTCAGCCTTATCGCCAGCGAGCTATTCTTCCCACTTTCTCAGCGGAAGTCTTTATATCCTGGTGATGGCTCTGGCGGCTGGATACGCGATTGTGCTCTTAGTTGTCGATGCGCTCGATCGCTGCTCGATTGAACCGGATGCTAGCTCCCGCTCAGGAGTCATCGCCTTCATTGCCCGCAATCGCTGGTTTTGGATTCCACCGCTCTATGTGTTGGCATTGCTGATTGTCCTAGTCGTGACCCACACGCACGGCACTGTCCCGGCTCAGTTCATGTATCGAAATTTTTAACGATTGCATTGTAGAAGCCAGTCGCCTAAGTGAGATTCGTATCAGGGCATGCCTTCAGGCATGCCACAAAAGCATTAGCAGCAACGCGCCTTCAGGCGCTGGGGCGGGAATGAGAGTGTGGGCCTATTCGATCGGTGTCCCATCGGGAGCAAAAACCGGGAAGCCGTCCCACGGCCGAGCCAGGCGCAACTGCTCCGCTGCCGCCGCGCGGTTGTAGTCGAAAAGGAAGAGTCCAAAGTTGTAATGCAGGATGCGGTCGTCCGGCTTTTTTCGGATCGCCCATTGATACTCCGCGGCTGTTTCGTCGGGGCTTTCATCGGGAGCGCTAGCCTCGATCGTCAACCGCAAAACCTGATCGGAGTGGTTCAGTTGATTGGTGAACGGAGGCTTTTGCAATCGCTCCAACATCTCCCGCGTAATGCGGAGACGATCATGACCGGTGAAGGCCAGCAGTTGCTCGCACTCGGCTTCAGAAGGAACGTCAGATGGAACATCGGGAACATCGCCACCCCGTAGAGACGGGGCTTGCCCCGTCTCCCCCGGCAGCTCGCTGGCGATCTGGAGGAACATGGCCCTCGCCAGCAGGTAGTTGCCCTCCGGAGTCAGGTGTACGTGCTCATAGACAAGTTCGATGCCGACGATTCCGTTCGGGCTCTCCTTGGCGAAAATCTCATCGGCGTCCACCAGTTCAGCGCCTGAGGACGAGGCCACCGAACGATTGATGTCGTTAATCTTGCTGTCGGCGCGAAAGCGAAGCGTGTCAAGATCGCGGGCGCGCGAAAAATGTTCCCGGGCGGCGCGGTAATCTCCCAGCCTCCACAGGCAGCGAGCAATCCGGAACTCAAGCTCCGCATATTGGTCGTCAATCTGCTGCGCGGAGAGATATGCTTTCAATGCTTCCGCGTACGATCTGCTGGTTTCGAGATCCGATCCTTGTTGCACCAGCGCCGACCACGAACGCAAGGCATCTTGCCCTAGATCCTCGCGGTGCATGGATGCGAACGGGGCACAGTCTTTCAGATTCGTAGCTATGGTGGCAACGATTACCCTGGCGCCCGAGCGGCGAGCGACGGCGATTGTGTCCCGCAGATTGCTTGCGAAGTTCTCATACACATGCTTCATGAGCGGCGAGCGGGCTGGGACTTGCTTGTCGAGAAACATCTCCATCCCGCCCCATTCCCGTTTTTGTGTCCCCAACTTGGTGAGCAGCTGGCCGATGCGGGTCGAGCGCACGAAGATGCTCGTGCGAATGACGGGAAGACTCATGCCGGAGGAAGTAAGCGCGGTCCCAGGACCATAGGGGCCGACGACCTCGTTGTTGCCCGAGTAGAGAATGAACAAATCCGGACGCTCGCTGGCCAATCCCTTGGCGATCGGCAGCAGGACATGGGAGTTGATGGCGACGCTGCCCGTATTGACCACTTCGAAATTCATGGCAGGGAAGCGCTCCCGCAGCATCACTTCCAGATAGCGGCTGAAACCATAGGCGGGGTCGGGATCGCCCATGGCGGCGGATTCTCCGAGGACAAAGATTCTGAAGGTTCCCCGCGGCTTCTCGGCGGGAATCGCGTACGCTTGCGGCGTCTTGATCATGCCCGGAGGAAAAAATGGAGCAGGGAAGAACAGGTTGTAACAGGAGGCGGCCCGGCCCTGCACCGTGCACGGGACGGTAAGTCCGGTCGGAAATCCAACGCCAAACAGGCGCAGCGCGACTTCCGCTATGCCGAGCAACAGTACGGGAACGAAGATTGACGTAGCAATGCGCGGCGCCCAGAATCGCCACCCACGAACTGGCTTTGTTGTTTCGGTCGATGTCGTCATTCTTTGCGAAGCTGATGCCAGGTCTTCCCAAATCCGCGGCTGTCCGCGTCGTCGGCCCATGACCGCCATCCACTGACGAAACAGGGCTGGATCGGATCTGATTCCGTGGGCCTAACCGCGTCCTCAAACCCATCGTGATCCAGCCCTGCAAGGTCCCCAAGGCAAAACGTTAAGCAGTTGCGATGTTTAACGTCAGGCCGAGGATAGTCGAAAAATCCCAAACATCCGCTCGCGAGATTCCCTCAGCGAACCGGAGTTGCTGAAGCAGCTACGCACACCCACGTACCGTTCTTGCCGACCCAAGTATCGACAAAACGATTTCGTCTAACGTAAGCCTTCCCGTTTTCAACGCCTTTCTCCCGAAAGACTCCCGTGGCGATCGCAACATCGCCGAACACATGCACTGAGATCGACTCTGGCTCAGCCTGCTGCTGGTCGGATGGCTTCGCCGCATCGACGCTCGCCAGGAACGCGCCCTTGGATTGCAGACTGCCATCGTCATTGACCAGGACCATGGAGTCGTGCAGGATTTCACCCAACGCCTTTTTGTCTCGAAACTTATAGGCCTGATTCCAGGCCTTCTCAATTGCGATGATTTTGGATTCAACGGAACCATTGTCCTGAGCCACGGCCGTCACAGCCATGGCACCCACTACGGCCAAGCAACAGAGCAGCTTCATTGGAACCTCGCGATTAGAGATAAGTAGCATTTTGAAAACTCGAGCGTAATTATAGACAGTTCAAAATCGTCCGTCGCCGACAAACGATCACTGCGGTCATCATGAGTCATGACCATCTGGTTTTGCGAACCGAAATTCATCGCTTCGGGACAGTGCTCGCGCCCTATCGGATCGTTCGTCGGACAGGCCGTTTCTTCGCACTATTGCCTACAGTTCCGTCTGCATTGTGGGCGACCGCGTGGCACGTCAGCGTGCAGGTGTTGGTACCGCGGTTGTAGGCGATCGGAGCGCCGCCGTTTTCTCCCACTACGTTCGCGTCAAAATTCACCAGCCGCTCTCCGGTAATGGTCGGGGAAGTTGCGCCCATGCCGTGGGCCGTGTGGCAGGTCGAGCAACTGAAGCCGTACTGCGATATGTGCAGGTTGTGCTGGGTGAAGCTGTTGTTGGCGACAACGTTAGCCAGATTGTGACACTTTGCGCACATCGCATACGGCCCGGTCACCGTCAGGTCGGGATTGGGGAAGAGGTTCGTGACGATTCCGCCCGGCATCGCGGCCTGGCTGAATTGATAGTTGCGCTCGAGGATGTGCGAGTTGACTGATCCGTGCGGACCGTTTGGTCCGGCGCCGCCGAACTCGCGATTGTCGTCGCTGTTATGGCAATCGGTGCAGAAAATGCGCGTTCCCATCGCGCGCGCAGACGCAATTCCATTCTGATTCAGTTCATTCAGCAGCAGGCTGGGCTGCGGCAGCGGACTGGTTCGATCATGGGTTACAGGATGGCTCGACGTTGCCGTGGACGCGAATTCCGGAATCACGTTCAGCGCATCGGACGCCGATACCACTCGCACCGGCGCGTACCCATAGATGATCAGCCGCTGCTTGCCGGTGGACGTACCATGGCAGCGCACACAATTCTCATATTGGTTGACCGCCGGCGTGAGAACCGTGACCCCATCCAGCGCGCTGACCCCGCTCACCCCCGCTTGCGAAGGACGCAACGCCGGTGGCGCGGTGAATTGTGTCGTCTGATTGGAGGCGTGCGGGTTGTGGCAATCGACGCATGTGGCATGACGGTTGTTGTTCAACAGCACCGCTTCAGCAGCGTCGTGGTAGTTATTCCCGGAGGGCAGCGGATGTCCGGTCTTCGCTACCTCGGCCATGATGTTCATCGGTACGGGCGACAAGTACGTTCCCCCGTTGTGACAGGTCACGCAATCCTGCGTAACCGAATCGGTTCCCGGCGACGCCGGTGTGGCCGGACGCAGCAATCGTGCCGGCGCAACCGAGTCATGCGACATGTGACAAGATGTGCACGCATTGACTCCGACCGTCGGATAAGAACCCACGTGGCCATCCGGCGAAACCTGGTTGGTTGCAGTCTGGTGAATGCTCCCCGTAAAACCCGCCAGCGGATTGACCCGCCCTTGCAACACCCGGTTGGGATCGTGGCAGGCCAGACACATTTGCGCGTTCGAGCTATCGCGGACGAGAAAATTCTGCGCAATCCTGTCGATCGCTTGCACGTGGGGGGAGTGACAACTGGTGCACTCGATGTTGCCTTTGATGAGCTTCACCGCACCGGTAGGATCGGCCGTCTTGCCCTGCGTCACCAGCGACGCCACCAGGTTGGCCGCGTCTTTCATGGGCAGCACCAGGCTGAACGGGTGCGAACCGGTCAACGTCGTCCCAAAGGAATCGACGCTGTTCAATGAGCCCACGGTAGGCAACGGACCATACGCCGCCGACTGTCCCACTCCCACCGTGCCATCATGGCAACTCAGGCAGAGGCTGCTGGTAATTCCCAGCGTCGGCTGCGTGCTGCCTTGCTCGACGTAGGTCGTGCTGGTGTACGGTGTGTAAGTCTGCGTCGACAACTTCTGGTTCCACAGCGGCGTGACGCCTCCCAGTCCGCTATGCGGAGCGTGACAGAAAGTGCAGCCTAGACTTCCCTGGGAGTAAACCGATGCTCCACTCGCCGCCGTCAGGTTGTGCATGCCCAACACATCGGCATTCACCGGCGTCTGGGCCGCGGCAAAACCATGCAGAAGGACCATGACCATCGCGATCATGATGATCGAGATCATTACAGAATGTGTTTCGTAAATCGGTTTTGGGTAGGGCACGGCTTTAGCCGTGCCATTTAGGACCTGGAAAAATACGGGCTTTAGCCCCTGAGGGACGCGCCTTCTACTCGCCATTTTCTCCAGCATTGCCGGGCAGGGAAGTGACAGGATTTTCTTCACTGGCGCCTCGCTTCCGCCGCTTGGGCGATCCCGTAGTAGCGAAATATCTGAACCCGCCGGTTGAACGAATCCACGATGTAGATGCGATCTTGATTGTCAATCTGCAGCCCCGTCGGCAGTTGAAACTCTCCCGGCCCCGTCCCGCGTTGACCGAAGTAGTAAAGTAAACGGCCTTCGCGGTCGAAGACCTGCACGATGCCCCACTGTCCGTCGACGACGTAGAGATGATTTTCGGAATCGAAACCAATCCCTTTTGGACGGAACATCCATCCTGCCCCGTCTCCAACCTTGCCGATCGCATAGCGGAACGCGCCCGAGCGGTCGAGCACCTGCACCCGGAAATTCATGGCGTCGACCACGACTAAGTCCGCGCCGTTCAGCCGCAGTTCGGTCGGAAAATTGAACTCGCCATCTCCGGTACCGGTCTTACCGATGCTCTGGAGCACGCTGCCCTGCATATCCATCACGAAAATCTTGTTGCGCAGCGTATCGGTGACGTAGATGCGTTGCGCCGCGGAGTCCACGGCGATTCCGGTGGGACGCTTGAAGTATCCCTCGCCACCTTTCAGGCTGCCGAGGGCGCGCTGGAATTTACCGTTGGCATCGAACACGAACACCTTGCCGGTCTGCGAATCGGTTACGTAGATGTTGTCTTGCGCGTCGACCGCCACGCACTGCGGCGTCAGCATCGCATCCTTGCGGACATCGCGTCGCGAAATAAATTTGTACTTCTGCTGCGTGAAATCGAAGATGTGAATCCCGGCAGCGGCCACGTCGGTGACGATGATGCGTCCGTGAGAGTCGGTGACTACGCTGTACGGACTCACCAGGTAGTGGAAATCGGGCTGGCCCACGATCACGTCCACCACTCGCGTCCAGAAACTGCGTTTGGGTTTGACTTGGCGCTCCAGGCTGAAGCTGCGCTCAAAGGAAAGTTTGCGGCCGCCGTCGAGCAACAAATCCGGGGGCTGCGGCGCGCTCAAAGTATCCTTCGAAGTGTCCTTCGAACGCTTGGAAGCCTGTGCGGGCGTCGCCAGCAGAAGCGACAGAACAGCAACGGCCAGTCCCGCGCAAAGCAGCGGCTTGCCAGCCCGCGATTTGCACGACCCGGACTCGCCCCGCACCGATGTGCCCCGCATGGTTAGAAGAAGTCGAACCATCTGGTCATCCCGACATAATACGACGTGGAGTTGACCGGCGCGCCGATTGCACTGATCCCTTGCGTGAACCGTGTGTATCCGGCCAGCAGCCCGATTCTTCTCAGATGGTACTGCATCTGGGCGTTGTAGATCTCCGTGTTATTGCGCGAGGTCGTGCTGGCGATGGTATCGCTGAGGGCGCGGCTGAAGCTTCCCGAGATTGACATCCGCTTTACTGGTGTCACCGAGAGGCCGCCGCCGTAACTGGATCCGCTGAAGAGGATGTAGTCGGTCAGGCCGGGCGTCGGTGTTGGCGAGACCAACCCCCCAGCCCCCAACAGTGAGATTCCGCTAGACTGAGTGTAGCTACCGTTGACGGCCAACCTCCGCATGCTTAGCGAAGTGGAATAGCCCTCGCTGTGGGTGCTGCTACCCTGGAAGTTTGTCAAACCGCTATGGCTTCCGTTGAACGCCGCTATCCATGACATGCCTCCTGGCAAACGGCGGCTCACATTGGCGCTGTACTGGTAATAGGAACTCGTATAAGTAACCAGCAGGGTCTGGACGTTTTGCGCGTAGCTGAACTGCCCCGAAGTCTGCCAGCGTCCAAATCGGCGATAAGCATTCACGTTGCCGACGAACCCCACGGCGTTTTGGCCCTGGCCGTTGGAGCTGTCAATCACGGATCCCGAAAAGGTGAACGTGTCCCACAGCCTTTTGCCATAATTCACCGTTCCGCTCAGATACTCACCCGTATAGCTCTTGCCGAAGTAGAACTGATCGTAGTATGTAGCCTGCGCCGAGCCGGCGAGGAACTTTGTGAACTGATAGCTTACCCCTCCGCCCAGTGTGGACGAGTGCGAACCTGACCCTAAGTTAATCCCGGGTACCGGGGCCTCGCCGGTGCTGACATTCTGCGCCAGGTACCCGGACAAATTGTCGGTGTAGTTCTGGGCAACATTAAATCCCAGTTTCTGCGTAGGGTGAAAAGTCGCATTCGCGGTTTCGGTGCTGTCGGTGTAGCTCGAGGTATCCGCGGTATTCTCACTCTGTCCCTGGCTAAGCAGGTAATCGCTGGTCGCCGACGCCCGGTTGTAATTGACATAAAACGACCCATGCAGCGGCAGGCTGTGCTGCACTCCGAAACCGAGATCGTGGTCCGTTGAATCCTGCACCTGGGCTTGCTCTGACAGGAACTGTGGGAATTCGGAGTCGAAGCTGTTGCGATCGAAATAGCCGTTCAGCCGGAAGCCGGAAATCTGGTAGTTCGAGTGCACGTTGAACAGGCGTGTGCTGGAATCGCTCTCCTGGTCGGTGCCGTAGAGCGTGCCATGGCCGGTCCCCTGAGAATAGCCCACCGACAGGGTTGGCCAGTCGGGAACCATGGCGCTCCAGTTGATCCCGAACCCTTGACTCTTTCCGNNTTCCGTAGGTCGTAAAGTTCGGCTGGCCGACCGACCCAAATGTACCGGTACTGTTGGCGTCATAGTGGTAAGTGACCGAACCGGGATAATTGCTCCCAGTGAAGAAATTCGCCGTAGCGTTGACCCCGCTGGCACCGGTGATCGATTGATAGTCGGAATCGGCCCGCGACTGGTTGTAATAGGGATTCGCTGTGAATGAAATGAAATTAGGGTTGTAGTAGTAACCCGAAACCCGGCCATCGAATCCAAGGTCCAATCCGTGATTGGAGGGGACCGCGTCGCCATAGTCTCCGGTGTATCCGAAACTGAACAGACCGCCGGCGTTCAACTTCGTATTCTCGCCCAGAGAAAGCTGCTGCTGCTGTCCAGTCGCTAGTTGAGCGATCGCGAGAACCGTCAGCCCGATGATGCGATTCGCGACCTTCATAGGCTCAATACCTGGGGTAAAACTTAGCCTCCCAAAATGCACAGCGACTGCCAAAGGCCCCAAGTCCGAAAAGGCCGGACAAGATTGAAAACAAAGGTCGTCTTGCAACAGAACAGCGTGTGCAAGACATCGGATATGACCCCAGTGTGGGATATCACCCGCTGGGCGAGTTGAAAGCCTCAATCGCAAAAGGCCAAGACCCGGTATCCCGTTGACAGGGCCTGAAACTGGGGAGTCAAAGTCCGGAGTGCCTGCCACCGTTTACTGGCAACTGGGTACTGCAACTGCTTATCCGACTTCGATCTTTGCTTTGGCACGCAGTTGTTTGGCTAAGCCCGAACGCAGCTTCTCGTACTTGCTCTTCTGCAACTCGGTCTTCAGATCGGCTTTCACTTCTTCAAAGCTCTTCCTCTTCGAGGCGATGTGAGCATTCAGGCGGATGATGGTGTACGCGGACTCAATCTGAATCAATCCACTGACTTGTCCCGGTTGCATCGCCGAGAAGGCTTTGACAATCTGGGGCGGCAACTTATCGCGTCCCATTACCTTGTGGTCGCCCATATTCACCCGAAAATCGTCTTCCGAGATTTTTTCCGCTAGCAGGCCGAATTCCTGGTAGCTGTTGGTCGTTTTGGCCTGGCGCAACGCATCCTCGGCGTGCTTCTGGGCTTCTGCTGCCTGCTTGGGCGTGGGTTTCAGCGGAGGCATGACCGAGATACTTTGAAAGCTGAACGACTCGGGTACTTCGAAACGCGCTGGGTTCTTGTCGTAATAGGCCTTCGCCTCGGCGAGCGATACGGTGGACCGGTTTTCGACGTCAGTCTTGAGCACTTGATCGATCAGCAGCGAGCGCTGGATCTGTTTGCGCAGTTGCTGCTCCGAGCCCTGCATTTCGGCTTGCAGGTATTCCTGGTACTGGTCGGGACTGTTGAACTGCTTGCGAAAATCCCCTTCCGCCCGGCTAAGCTTCTCCGCCGGAACCGTCAGCTTGCGGCGTACCGCTTCCTGATACACCAGTTCTTCGAAGATGATCATTTCCAGCGCGCCCTGGCGAATCGCCGCCTCCTGCGCTTTGGGAAATCCGTTATGCTGCTGGGCATAAGGGAAGATCGTGTACATCTCGCGCAGCAAGTCGCGATCGGTGAGGATAGCGCCGTTCACGCGCGCCACCGGTTTGTCGCTCACCTGAAGCGGAGCCACCTGCGGAGCCGTCGTGTTTGCGACGCCGGTCGGAGCATGGGAGGCGACTTGGGCCGAGGCAGCCGAGAGCGCCACCAGAAACAATCCGCTGATTGCGAGTTGGTACTTCATATTTCCTCACTTGCCGGATTCTGTCGAAAATTGAATCCGAAAAAAAAGGGGAGAGAAATTCTCTCCCCCTTTTGTAGCACGACGATTCCTACTGGAATTGCGTCAGGATGTTGTTGGTGTTGTTGGACTCGTTGGACTCGCCGAAGTGGCACTGACGGCAGAACTGCGTCGTTGAAGGCGCCGTCTTGCCGGTCGGATCGGGCGTGATCATCGGGTTGTACGGGCCGTTCACGAAAAAGTACGTGGCATACCACTTGCCGCCACCGTCGTTGTTGATCGGGCTCGCCGCGCTGGAGGTGTACACCGTCATCACGTGCTGGTTGTGGCAGGTGGTGCAGAGCACGTAGGGTTTGCCGCCGGCGGTAACGCCGAACGGTTGTGACCACGTTCCCGGTGCCAATGCCGGGTAGCCATAGTTGGCTACGAACGTCGCATATGGACTGGGCGAGACGAGGGTAAATTTGGTGCCGTTAAAGGTGAGGCCGGGCATCGTCGTGCTGATGTTGGCAAGCTGGCCCACCGGGTGATCGTTGGTGTAGTTGCCGGGCGTCGTGCCGTCGTTGCCGAGCAGAGTCGGAATCGGCTTGGCGCCGTAAGCGGTATTTGTCAGGAGGCCGATCCTCTGCTCATACGATTGACCGTTCATCATGTTGGTCGGGGTGAATTGGCCGTCATGGCAGCTTAAGCAGAGGAGAATGCCGCCGATTTCCTGGCTCCCGCTGGTGATGCTGGAGGGCAGAAGTTCTGTGTACTTGCCGCCGTCGCCGAAGGCGATTGTCTTACCGTACAGTGGGCTGGCGTCCTGACCCCACAATGCATAGCTGCCAGCGTCGGCAGCGCCGCCGTGACCGGAACCGAACGAACCGCTGTGCGGGGCATGGCAGCCTGCGCAGCCACGACCGCCGTTGTTGTGGGCGCCGAGGACATCAACCGGCGACGACCAATTCTGGCCCATCACAAACCCCGCGATTGCCAGTACGAACATTACAACTAACATCGCTTTCTTCATAAAATTTGAGACCTCCATGGATGTTGTGCCGCGCGTTGCAAATTCTCAGAGGCTTAGGCCTTGGGCTGCGCTTGTGCCTGGGCACGCATCGCAGCCGCCCCTCGTCCTTTAGTAATGCAACTGTCTGCCCGAAATGGGACCTAGCCGCTCATTCCGTAGAAGCCATCGTAACTCAATGAATCTAAATCACAAACATCTTAAGAGTCGCTTGCGCTACTCTTTGGCAGAGGGTGGGCAACTGGGGGAAAAGAACCACATGGAAGAGTCGTGTGGTCAAATCCCGCAGTTCGAGGTTACCTCTACATTATTGACACCGAAGATGTTGCGAAACGCAGCAATGGCGCGTGGCAAAGAGCAACTAGAAACTGGGGCTGCGGGGGCGATAGTCAGCGGCCCTCTAGCGGCTCTGGGGAGTTGTGGTCGGGGGAGCAGGGGCTGCGACCGGAGCCCCGTCCTTTTCCGACGTGCCTGCTTTCTTTTCGCGTTGCTCTTCCTTCTCCTTGCGCAACTGCTCAGCCTCGGCGTCGGTGACATAACGAAACTGCTGCACCCGTCCCGGATAGATCTCGGAGGTGAAGACGCGGTTCATCTTGTCGATGGCGATGCCGACCAACCCCTGGAACTGGCCGGGGAGGAGGCCGTGTCCGCCAAAGGAGATGAGTAGCCGGGCTTCCTGGTTGAACACCTGCACGCGATCCTGCACGCTATCGACGACCCAAATATGGCCGTCGCTGTCGATGGCTACCCCCTTGGGTCGGGCGAAGTATCCCGGACCATCTCCGTTTTTTCCGAAGGTGCTGATGAATTTGCCGTCGGCATCGAAGATCTCGATGCGATTGTTCAGCGTGTCGGCGACGTAGAGATTGCCTTCCGCATCAACCGCCAACCCGGTTGGCCGGGCGAAATCCCCGGGACTGGTGAGTTCATGCTTGTGTCCGGTGGTGCCCATCTTGCGTTTCAGTTTGAGCGTGTCCGCGTCATACACCAGCACCTGGTCGAGCTCGACATCCGACACATAGAGCAAGCGGTTCTCCCGATCAATGGCCAGTGAACCCGGCATGACCAGTCCTTCGGTGATAACGTCGACCGGCTTGTGGGTGGCATCGAATACCAGAATGTGACGCAGTCCGGGATCGGAAACGAACAGGCGATCGCCGTCGTCCATGGCCAGTCCGATGATGCGCGCGAAGTGCGCGTGCGTCTTGTTTTTGATCAGATCAACATCGCGCGTCTCGGTGTTGAAGATGAAGATGGCGCCCACCTTCTGATCCGCTACGTATAAGTTGTTCTTGGAGTCGACCGCAATGCCGTACGGTTCGGCGAGCTGGAACAGCACCTTGCTTTCGCTCTCGGGCTGCGTGCCCGCGAGGCGGTCCATCCACTTGGCCTTCTTGGTGTTGGTCCCAGCCTCGACCTGCGAGATTTTCTCGGCCGAAAAAAACGCCTGGTACCGGATGCGCGCAATGGCAGGTGGATTCGGCCACACGATGTTCGAATAATCGATGACCGGCGTCTTCTTGGGTTCGGCTGTCTTCTTTTTCTTGTCCGCGAATACGGAACTGGGCGCAAGCAGCGTGAGGCCGAGCATAAGACAAAGCACGAGCCGTCCTTTGCAATTGCCAATCCGGCTTGTTCTCACTTCAGACATGGTCGTCATTCTCCTCCAGCGAACTGCCTGCTCCTCATGCCACTATCTGCGCCTCAGGTCCTTGTGGCAACTGGAGCAGAAAACGGCGTTGTTGGCCTGGTCCTTCACCAGTAAATCCGGCTGCGCCGAAGCGTGCGGCTGGTGGCAAGACATGCAGTTAATCTGCGCCCGCAGCTTGGTGATGTCGCTCGGATCGACCACGTCGGCAACCGGATGGCCGTCCACCGGATGCCCGCGCCCATACTTCAGCGGCAGCACGACCGCCTTGTTTTTGATGAAGTAGTCCTCGGGAAGCTTCACGTGCCCGTCAAGAATGGTGATCAGGTGTTCGGCTTCGAGCTTCTTCGGCGGCTCAGCGTCGGGCCCGTGGCATTCGAGGCATATCGTATCGGGTTTCTTGGTGCGCAACAGGTGATCGTTGTCGCCGCCATGGGGCTCATGGCAGATCGCGCAGCCCTGTTGAAACGCCGGTTGATGGACGTGTGCCTTCTTGAACTCGTCCGCTTGCTCGCTGTGGCAGGCCAGACAGGCGCTGACCGGATCCGGATGCAGGAAGCCCGGAGTTTTGCCGGCATGGGGATTATGGCAAGCCACGCATTCTCCCTGAGCTCCGGGATGCGGCACCTTGGCCTTGTCGATCTTCTCCACCTGATCGCTGTGACAGGTGGCGCAGAGCGCTCTGGTGTCGGCGTTGGTCAGCACAACTTTGCCGTCCTTCGCAGGCTCGTGGCAGATCTCGCAGGTCCTGTCGGCAAATGGCGGATGGATAAACTTCTGCATCAGCTTCGGCTGCGCCGACTGGTGAGGATCGTGGCACTGCGTACATGTGGCCGTGGCAAACGGCTGTCCGCGATGAGCCTTGATCAGGGCCTCATCCTTGACATCGTGGCAATCGATGCAGAGCGCGGGGACGGCCTTGGTCAGGTGATAGTCGAATTCCTGTTTCTTCTTTTCGCCGACTTTGTGCGTCACATGGCAGGTCTCGCATCCCATGTCGAGGGCGGCGTGCCGGCTGCCTTTTTCGGGGACGTTCACACCCTGATTGTGGCAATCCAGACAGAGGTTCTTGCCCTTCTCTCCAGACGTCGGTTTCAGCAACTGATTCTTGTTGTCGGAAGTATGCGGGTCGTGACATTTAATGCAGTCGCGCACTGCGGGCGGATGGACCGTTCCTTTGAGCGACGCCGCGTCCTTGTCGGTGTGGCAGGTGAGACAGAGTGATTGCGGAGTCGTAGTGATCAGCTTTATGCGCGTAATATCTTTGTTGACCCGCACCTCATGGCAGCTCAAACAGCCCGTCGCGATGGCGGAATGGACGAACTTGCCTTTCGACTTATCCTCGTGGCACTCGAGGCACTTCTTCGCGTCGACGTTCTGCTCCAAAGGAACGGGGTGAACGGCAGCGGTAGCGCGCGAAAGCAGAAGCGCCATCACGGCAAACAGAATCAGGACATCGATCCCAAGACTGCGGCCGCTGCGATTGACGGCCTTCTTGCAGAACCAGATGCGATGGGGGAGCAGTCTCACACAGCCTCCGAACGGTTGCCTCTGCACGAAAGTAGCCGTATCGCGAAATGACAGTTGCGAATTGCCAGTCATGTCTAACTGACTCAACAAAAGCAAGTTGAGAATCATATTCGATCTGGTCCGGGAAGCACTGGGCCATAATTATGAGCCTTGCATGGGCCTTCTGCCACAGCGTCATCAGTGAAATGCCCCAAAGGGGAAGCATGGGCACCACTTCGAAAAGCCTCGCTGCGCCCGTCACAAGGCTGAGCGAGAGTCATCACCGGCCCATGTGATGTGTGAAATGCCCGCCGAACTATGCGCGGTTGCGCCATATCGCCCAAAGCAGTGTTCGTGACGATTGCCGTTTCGTCCGCTAAGTCATTCTGAATCTGTTGGTTACTCCCTGTCGCTTGTCTGGCGTGGAACTTGCATTTCAAGCTTGGGAACAGGGAGAGGATTAATGGCCGTAGCTTTACGCTCAGTCGCTCACAAAACGTGGAGCACCCTTGCTTCCATCCAGACCGGCGTGGTTCTCTTGATCCTGGTCGTGATCCTCTCGGCGGTTGGAACCATTGTGCTGCAACGGCCAGTCACCGAGCCCGACGAGATTCAGAACGCCTACTCCCCACACGCCCTCCGCATACTGGACGCGGTCGGGTTGACCGATGTATTTCACGCCTGGTGGTTCCTCGGATTGATGTTGCTGGTCAGCCTCTGTATCGTGGCGGCTTCCGTCGATCGTTTCCCCAACTCGTGGCGCTACTTCTCGCGCCCGTACAAGTATCCCGATGAAAGCTTCCGCCGCGCCCTGCGTCCGCAGAAATCGCTGCCTATCCCGGACGAAGAATCCGGGCTGGTGGCGGCCGGACGGGCACTGCATTCGCTGGGATTCAAACCCGAGCGCGTCATTCCCCGTCTCACACCGAAAGCCTCCCGCGACGATCACTTCGGAATTTTCGCCGAACGGCACCGCATCTCCGAGCTGGCGGTATATATCGTCCACGCCAGCCTGCTGCTAATTTTCTTCGGCACCATCGTGGACGGTCTCTGGGGCTGGCGTGGCACGCTCAATCTGAACGAGGGACAGACCTCCAATATCGTCGAATTGCGCGACGGCTCGACGCGCACGCTGCCCTTCGCCATTCGCTGCGATGCCGCCGGTCAGGAGAATTACCAGGACGGCACTCCCAAGAAGTGGTGGTCGAAGCTCGCCGTGGTAGCAGACGGACGGGACGTAGAGAAGAAAGAAATTGTGGTGAACGATCCGCTTCTCTACAGCGGTGTCCGCTTCTACCAATCGAGTTACGGCCCGAACGGCAAGGTCGACAAGCTGCTACTGATCGCGGCTCCGAGCAACGGTTCTGGCGCGAAGCAGACCATCGGGCTGGCGGTGAACGATACCGTTCCACTCGACGCCAATACCACGGTGCGTTTCGCCGAATTCATTCCCGATTACGCTGTTCGCGACGGGCAGGTCTACCGCAAATCGAACGAGCTGGAAAATCCGGCAGCGCACCTGATCGTAACTTCGAAAAGCACCGGGCAAGACTTCGACGTGTGGTTCCCGCCCATGGACGGAGTTGCCGACAACTCGAAGGCGCCCTACCTGTTCCAGGCCACCGATCTCAAGATGGGCCACTTCACGGGATTACAGGTTTCGCACGAACCGGGACAGTGGGGCGTTTGGTCAGGCGTAGTGCTGTTGGGTGTTGGCCTGGCATTCGTGTTCTACGTAGTGCACATGCGATTTTGGGCGGTGCCAGTCTGCGATCCAAAGACGGGCCAATGCGCGCTCTGGATCGGCGGAACTGCGAATCGCAACCGGGACGCGTTCGAGCAGCGCTTCAACGATCTCGTGGCAGGAGTGGAAGCGGAACTGAAACTAATTCCCACGGCCGCTCCGAGCGAACCAGTCGCGACCGCCGTTGAAAATTAGATGAGAACTAAAGCTGAGAACTAAAGTAGGGAACTGAACCGCCTCATTGGAGGGTGTCAATGGCACAAGCAAAAGCCGAGCAGCAGCAACCGGCAACCGGCACGACCCTGATCGTCATGGTCGGATTGGCAATCGTGTTTCTGCTGTTCATCGCATTTCTGAACGTGGTCAAGAGCGGCAACCTCTTCAATGAGACGAACCTGCTCTTTGCTACTCTTATTTTCTACTCCGGCGCCGGCGCGCTGTATCTGGGATTTGGTGTCACCGGCATCGAGTCGTACGTAAAGTTCGCCTCGCTCGCCACCGGACTGGGATTGATCGCCAACACCGCCGCCATTGCTCATCGCTGGTACGAAGCCGGACATGCGCCATTTTCAAGCGTTTACGAAATGCTGCTCAGCTTCGTGTGGACGCTGGCCGTGCTCACGCTGGTGGCCGAAAAGAAATATGGCGTGAAGGTTATTGGCACAGTCACCATGCCGGTGGCGATTGTTGGAGTGGTGTTGATGCAATTGCTGCGCACCGAAGTGCATCCCCTGGTGCCCGCGCTGCAATCGACCTGGCTGCACGTCCACGTCACGCTAGCCATGCTCGCCTATGCAGCCTGTGCTCTCAGCTTTGCTCTGGCCATGATGTTTCTGATCCAGGACAACCTGAAGACCGAGACCTTCCTCGCCGTGACCAGTGCCAGCACGCTCGCCATTTACGCCAGCATCGTTGTAACGCGCTTCGAGAAGTGGGGCGGCCTGAGTCTGGCAGCGTGGAATCCGGAAGCGAAGGCGGAAGTCTTCCTCTCCAGGAACGTTCGTTTGTTCGTCACCATTCCCGACCTCGGCTGGCTAATGACTCTCACGCTTTTAGTGGTCGCATCGCCGCTGGTTTTCTACGGCCTCGCGCGCTGGAAGAACAACGACAGTTTTCTGACGCTCGCCAATCGCGCCGTCTTCCTCAGCATTCTCCTCCAGGTGATGGCTCTGGTCATTTTTGTGCTGCGCGCCCGTGATGGCCGCTATCCGTCGCTCGACGCCGACGGATTATTCCCGACAAGTCTCGCCGCCAGTCCCTTCATACTGTCGGGTGTGGTAGGCGGCGTCTTTATTTCTCTCCTTTATCTGTTACTGG
>PMMJ01000506.1 GCA_003162255.1 Acidobacteriaceae bacterium
TTCTGGTACTTGAGGTAGTAGGCGTGCTCCCAGACGTCGTTGCCGAAGATGGGATGGAGGCCTTGCGAGATGGGGCTGTCCTGGTTCGGAGTGCTGAGGATTTTCACTTCGCCTTTTGCGTCTCCTGCCAGCCACACCCATCCGCTGCCGAACTGGGCTACGCCGGCGGCGTTGAATTTTTCCTGGAAGGTCTTGAAGTCGCCAAACGTTTTCTTGATCGCGTCGGCGATGGGGCCGGTGGGATCGCCTCCGCCGTGGGGCTTCATGATGTTCCAGAACATGGTGTGATTGACGTGACCTCCGCCATTGTTGCGGACGGCGCCGCGGA
This sequence comes from Acidobacteriaceae bacterium, assembly GCA_003162255.1. GTDB lineage: Bacteria > Acidobacteriota > Terriglobia > Terriglobales > Acidobacteriaceae > Acidiflorens. The sequence goes on from PMMJ01000506.1 coordinate 329, forward strand.
TGTCTTCGGGGACGGCGCTCAGGTCGCGGAGCAGATCTTCCGCAGTTTTCTTGTGCAGCTCGGGATGCTTGTCGAGGGCCGCGTTCAGGTTCTTGACGTAAGCGGCGTGATGCATGTCGTGATGCAGATGCATCGTCTTTTCGTCGATGGTGGGTTCAAGCGCCGTGTAATCGTACGGCAGCGGGGGCAGTTCATGCGGCATTTTTTGTTTCCTCCAAAGCGTTATGGATGATGGGGGCGAGCAGAAAGATTCTACGCCATGACAATGCTCGCTGCCGAGCTTCGCTCGGCTTGGACGGCCGAGGGCGGCCGTCCCTACACTTATAATTATCGTTGATCATTTTGCGATTGAATTCCGGGGAGGGTCTTTGAAGGTTTTATTGCTGGAGAATATTAGCGGGGTAGCGGTTTCTCAGTTTGAAGAAGCTGGGTTTGTGGTCGAGTCGCTTAAGGGCGCGCTGGACGAGCGCGAGCTCATCGAGAAGGTGCGCGGGACTTCGATCCTGGGCGTGCGCTCAAAGACCCACATCACGGCGGCGGTGCTGGATGCTGCGCCGGAGCTGGTGTCGGTGGGGGCGTTCTGCATTGGCGTCGACAAGATCGATCGGGCGGCTTCGAGCGAGCGGGGGATTGGGGTGTTTAACGATCCGCACTCGAACAGCCGGTCGGTGGCCGAGTTGGCGATGGGGGAGATCATCCTGCTGCTGCGGCGAACATTTGAGGCTAGTACGCAACTGCATGGCGGAGTGTGGAACAAATCGTCGGCGGGATCGCATGAGGTGCGCGGGCTCACTTTGGGGATTGTCGGCTACGGGAAGATCGGGTCGCAGGTGTCGGATCTGGCGGAGGCTATGGGCATGCGCGTGGTGTTTCATGATGTGGCGCACGTGCTGGCGCGCGGGAATGCGCGTGCGGTGAGCTTTCGCGAATTGGTGGAAACTTCCGACGTCATTACTTTGCATGTGGATGGAAAGGCGCAGAACCAGAATTTGTTTGGCGAAGATGAGATCCGCGGAATGAAAGATGGAGCTTGCCTGATCAATCTTAGTCGCGGGTTTGTGGTGGATCATGAGGCTTTGGCCCGGCATTTGAAGAATGGGAAGCTGGGGGGAGCGGCGGTGGACGTGTTTCCGCAGGAGCCGGAGACGGGGGGCACATTTTCCAATCCGCTGCGCGGGCTGCCTAATGTGATTTTGACGCCTCATATTGGCGGCAGTACCGAGGAGGCGCAGCAGAATATCGGGCAGTTTGTTTCGGCACGGATGATTGAGTACTTCAGGAGCGGGAATTCTTTGCTGAGTGTGAACCTGCCGCATTGTCATCTGGACTATGATCCGGGATCGCACCGGCTGCTGCATATACACCACAATGTGCCGGGAATTTTGCGGGCGATTAACGACATCCTGGCAGATCGTGGGATCAATATTGACCGGCAGGTGCTGGATACTCGCGGGCCGCTGGGCTATGCGATTTACGACATCAATCGGGCTTGCGATGAGGCGTTGCTGGCGAAACTGCGCGCCGTCCCGCAGACGATTCGGGTGCGGGTGCCGGGAGAGGTCAGAGGTTAGAGGGCAGAGGAGACGGCGTTGGGCTTCACAGGAGCGTTATTGGTGTAATCGAGATTTTTCGACAATTTCAGAAGTCCACAGGGCCAGTTGTTACCTTGACCCTCTGATCTCGTTAGCAGTATGCGGCCATTGGCCATTTAGGAAGGCTCCGATTTCGTGGATAGCTTCTGGCTTTTCCTCCAAAGCCATATGGCCCGCGTCTGGAATCAGCAAAAGTCTGGCTCCCGGAATAGCTTTGACCCATTCCCGAGTGGCATCGAGCGGGACATTGGTTTTTTCGCCCTCGACCACCAAGACGGGAACCTTCAGCTTCGCGAGCATCGGACGTAGGTCAAAATCGCCGAGCGAGCTCATGACCGCATCAGCTACGAGATCCAGATTCCTGATAGCAGCCGGAGGTTCGCCGCATAGACCTGCCACTTCCCTGCCGGCAATCGTAGCCTCCGGCCTGCTGGCATCGTAGCTTTTAGGATTGAAAAAATACGGACCCAGAAGGATACGAAATCTCTCCATGCACAGCGCCCGGATCCGATCATCGATTGCCGTTCCCCATTCATTTTCGATTTCCTTCAGGCGAGCCGCGTCCTTAGGAGCAATCAGCGATTCAATTTTCTCCTCGCGTTGCTGCTCGTATGGTTTGTTGGCGGCCCACATGGGATCCAAGAAAACGATTCGCCCGACCCGCTCGGGGTGAGCATCCGCATAGAGCGCCGCCAATACAGAACCCCACGAGATACCGATCAAACTCATTTTTTGGATGCCAAAGTGTTCGCGGAGTGCCTCAAGGTCGCGAACGTGGCTCGCGGCGGTAAGCATGCTCGGATCTTTCACAACATCGGAGCGGCCCCCGCCCCGCTGATCGTACATGACTACCGTATGCTCCTTGTCCGCTAACGTGTCCCCAAGGAACTCACCATTTGCCAAGCTGGCACCCGGTCCTCCGTGCAGGAGTACGATGAAGTCACTTCCTTCGCCGACCCTGCGATAGAACAGGCGCACATTGTCCGCGCCGGCAAGATGGCCCTCCTGCACCAAGGCCTGCTTGAGTTCAGGGTCGGGCTTCAGAGCGGAAGCCGGAGCCTGGGCAAGCATGGCCGTGGCGGGCCAAGCGACCAGAAGGGATAGCAGAATGTGGATTCGTTGCACGACAACCCTCCATTATGACTCGGAATTGAAGTTCAGCCGGACTATAGACCTCAGGGCGGGATTTCCGCAATCGCCAGCAGGCAGTGGCGCGAGCATAGGTGTTTCTAAGCTCACTTGACGCTAACAGCGATTGCAAATTACTTGACGTTGGGCTCCTTTCTATTCGCTTGTTGCGGCGCGTTTGAGGCGGTCGTTTATGGCTTCCCACTCGGGCGTACTGGGCGGGAAATCGACTGCGATCCAGTTGTAATTTGCGGCGTCGGCCTGGTGAAGAACTTCGTAGAGAGCAGCAGCGTAGTTGGCGGCGGATTGCGACATCTGGCGCACGGTGATGTTGGTGCGGCTGGGCGGATGCTGGTGCCGCAGGTAGATTCCATGGCCCTGATCGGGCACTTTCCCATTGGCCGTCAAATATAAAGTGGTGCGCGGGCTGTAGTGGCGTGGGTGCATTCCGGGCGCGGGATGGGCTCCGGATGCAACTTCTTGCGCGGAGGCTATGGGGCCGACTAGCGCTTCCAGTTCCGTGCGCGAAATTCCGCCGGGGCGGTACAAGATCGGAGCGGGCTCGGCTAGCGAGAGCACGGTGGATTCGATGCCCACGGTGCACGGGCCGCCGTCGAGGATGTAGTCGACCTCGCTGCCCAGGCCGGTCCGGACGTGGTCGGCGGTAGTGGGAGAGAGTTCGGTGAAGCGGTTGGCGCTGGGTGCGGCGAGCGGAGTGCCGGCGGCGCAGATCAGGGCTAGCGCGATCGGATGCGCGGGCATGCGGAGACCTACCGTGGGCAGGCCGGCGGTGACGATTTGAGGAATGGTGCGCGCTGCCTCGCTTTGCTCGGCGGGGTGGACGAGGGCGTCCGCCCCAACGTGAGTTGTGGGAAGGACTAAGGTCAGTGGTCCGGGCCAGAATTTCTTTGCCAGGCGGTCGGCGGCTTCTGGCCAGTTCGCTACTAGCGACTGCGCCATTTCGATGGAGGCTACGTGGACGATGAGGGGGCTGGTGGCGGGTCTGCGTTTGACGGCGTAGATGCGGGCCACGGCTTTGGCGTCGAGAGCGTTCGCTCCGAGACCGTACACGGTTTCGGTGGGGAAGGCTACCAGGCGTCCGGCGCGGAGAAGGCGGGCGGCGTGGGCGATTTCGCCGGGGTCGGCGGTTGGGGGCATAGCTGATTGTAGATTGCAGAGGTTGGATTTTGGATTAGAGAAGCGCACGGCTCAACTCGCATCTTCGGCGACTCCAGCGTGGCTGTGCTCACTGGCAGCCTGCCGAGCTTCGCTCGGTTTGGACCCTTCGGCTTTGCTCAGGGCAGGCTCGCGAGGGCGCCCGTCCCCACACGAGCCTCGGCATGCTTGCGAAACTACTTTTTCTTGTCGTCTTTCTTTTCCTGCTCTTCGACTACCAGGTTGTTGGTCACTGAGAATGCGCCGGGGACGCTGTTGGCCTGGATGCCGGCGATTTGTTTGTCCATCTGGCGGGCCACTACGCCTTCGAGCGTGATGTGTCCGTTGTTGACGATGATGTGAATGGGCGGAACGGCACGCAACTGATACTCGCTCAGGGCTTCGTTGCCGTAGATGGCACGATAGGTACCTCGGCGGATGCGGTCATCGTTGGAGGAGAGAGGCAGGACCTCGATGTTGTTGACCACTTTCTCGACGCCTTCAATTCGTTTAACCACGTTTTCGGCGTCGGACTTGAGAGTGGGACGAGCGACCTGGCCGAGCAGGGTCACGGTTCCGTCAGGGTCGACTTTGTAGGAGAGGTTGTCGAACACTCCGTAGTAGGGGAGCATCACGAGTTCATGACGGACTTCCTTGACGATGCGGTCGATGCTCTTCTGATTGAGCGTGCCAGCCGGTGGGTTGTCCTGGAGGGCGGGACTGGCGAGAGCCGCCATCGAGAAAATCGTCGTTGACAGGATCATCATTGAGAAGATCGTCATTGAGAAGATCAGGGGGAGAGCTAGAACTGCGAGCCGTGTTTTCTTCATTGGGTTAACCTCACGCAGGATTTTTTGGGATCGTGAGCGCTTCTGAAATCCTTCGCACCTTTCTGACGCTGGAAAGGGTCTTGGGGTTGCTTTTTTCTTGAGGTGGGGGAACGACGGCTGGCTTCTTTTATAGCGAATCCAAGGTCGCCGTCACTGCGGGCAGTTGCCGAGCTTGCGCTCGGCTTGGACCCTTCGACTCCGCTCAGGGCAGGCTCGCGAGGCNNACGGTGGTGCCTACGGAGTGGCGTCCGTACTCTCCCGCGCCACTGGCAGTGACTAGCGGGACGACGCCGAGGATGAAGGCCAGGGAGGTCATGAGAATGGGCCGGAGGCGGATGCGAGCGGCTTCGACGGCCGCGTCGAGAATGGTCATGCCGCGTTCACGCAACTGCTCGGCGAATTCCACGATCAGGATGGNNCGACTCCGCTCAGGGCAGGCTCGTGAGGCGCCCGTCCACCACACAATCCACACTTGGTTAGGTGGTTGCGGGTTTGCGGCGGCGTTCTCTGAAGCCTTCGATCAATAGATAGAGGACTGGGATGAAGAACAGGTTGAGGATGGTGCTCATGATCATGCCACCGAAGACGGTGGTGCCTACGGANNAATTCCACGATCAGGATGGCGTTCTTGGACGAAAGGCCGACCAGCATGACGAGTCCCACCTGACAGTAGACGTCGTTCTGCTGGCTGCGGATCCATTGGGCGGACAGCGCGCCGAGCAATGCCATGGGCACGGCCAGCAGAATAATGAAGGGGAGCACGAAACTTTCATACTGCGCCGAGAGTGTCAGGTAGACGACCAGCGTTCCCAGGCCGAAGAGGATGAGGGTGGTGGATCCCGCTGCGAGCTCTTCGAGCGAGATTCCGGACCACTGGTAGGTGTAGCCCTGAGGCAAGATTTTCGCTGAGAGCTGCTGCATGGCGTTGATGGCCTGTCCGGAGCTGAAGCCGGGAGCAGCGGAGCCGTTGATTTCCGTCGAACGGAAAAGGTTGTAGTGGCTGATGACCTGGGGTGAGGAGGTCTGGGTGATGCTGAGTAAATTTCCGAGCGGGACCATGGCGCCGGAATCGGAGCGAACGTAGTACTGCCCGATATCCTGCGGATGCGAGCGGAATTGTTTGTCGGCTTGCACATAAACCCGATAAGAACGGTTATTGAAATCGAAATCGTTGATGTAGGCCGAACCCATATAAACACTGAGGGTATCGGTGATCTGGCTGAGCGGGATGTGCAGGCTCTTGGCTTTTTCGCGATCAATGGTGATGACGTATTGCGGATCGCTGGCGGTGTAGGTGGTGAAGAGTCCGGTGAGGTCTTTTTCTGGACGCGCGGCGCCGGCGCGGGTGAGGTCGTGGGTGACTTTGTCGAGGTCCTGAAGGGTGTGACTGCCCTGATCCAGGAGTTCGAATTGGAATCCGCCGAACTGGCCTAGACCTTGCACGGCGGGCGGTTCGAAGGGGATGATGATGGCTCCGGAAATTCCGAAAAATGGGCCGCGCAGCCGATTGATGAGTGAGGCCGAGGTGTGCTCGCGGCCTTTGCGTTGCGAGTACGGCCGCAGGCTCAGGAAGACGAGGCCGGCATTGGGCGCGCTGCCTCCGAAGCTGAAGCCGGCGATGGCGAAGGTGTCCTCGATTTCAGGAAAATTCTTGCTGATGGCGGTCACCTGGGCGGCGATGTTTCGGGTGTATTCGAGCGAGGCTCCGGTGGGAGCCTGGATGGCCACGATGAGGTATCCCTGATCTTCGGTGGGGACGAAGCCCTGGGGCACTTGCCGGTAGACGAAGTAAGCGAGACCGAGGCCGGCGGCGAACAGGATTAGAGCAACAACCTCGAAGCGCAGGAAGGCGCGGAGGGCGCGCACGTATCCGTTGGTGACCGCGGCCAGCACCCGGTCGACGCCCTTGAACAACCAGATCTTTTCGCCGTGCTGACGGCCCAGCAGGAGCGCGGCGAGCGAGGGCGTAAGCGTAAGCGCGTTGAAGGCGGAGATTGTAATCGAGAAGGCGATAGTCAGCGCGAACTGGCGGAACAGAATTCCGGTGGTGCCGGGAAAGAAGGCGACGGGCACGAAGACGGCAACCAGCACCAGTGAGGTGGCGATGACGGCGCCGGTGACTTCCTTCATGGCGTCGGACGAGGCTTTAACGGGATTGGACTCGCCTTCCTGCAAATGGCGCTCGATGTTTTCGATAACGACGATGGCGTCGTCGACCACCAGGCCAGTGGCGAGCGTGATGCCGAACAGGGTCAGCGTGTTGATGGAGAAGCCAAGCAGTTTGACGAAAGCGAAAGTGCCGATGAGCGAAACCGGGATGGTGACGGCCGGAATGATGGTGGAGCGCCAGTCTTCGAGGAAAAGGAAAATAACAAGGATGACGAGGAAGATGGCCTGGCCAAGGGTCGAGACTACGTCGCGGATGGATTCGCCGACCGCGTCGGTGGTATCGAAGGCGAGCTCATACTTCATGCCGGGTGGAAAGCGTTTGGCAAGGCGGTCGAGTTCGGCGATGCAGCGGCGGTCCACGTCGAGAGCGTTAGCGGTGGAAAGCTGGGTGATGCCGAGACCAACCGATTCGTGCCCGCTGTAGTTCAGGTCGGAGCTGTAGTCCTCGGCACCGAGCTCGGCGTGGCCGACATCCCGCAGGCGGACGAGAGTACCGTCGGCATTGCTCTTCAGGATGATGTCTTCGAACTGACTGGATTCAGATAGACGGCCGACGGCGCGCACGCTGATCTGGAACTGCTGGCCGGCCAGAGCGGGCTGGGAGCCGACTTGTCCGGCGGCGACTTCAACGTTCTGCTCCTGGAGGGCGCTCACTACATCGTCGGCGGTGAGGGCGCGGCCGGCCATGCGCACGGGATCGAGCCACAGGCGCATGGAGTATTTGCGTTCGCCGAAAATGAGGACGTCGGCCACGCCGGGAACACGCTTCAGGTTGTCGCGCACGTAGACGTCGAGATAATTGCTCATGAAGAGCGTGGAGTAGCGGCCGTCGGGCGAAAAGACGGCGGCGCCGAAGACGAAGTTCTGCGAAGTCTTGGCGACGGTAACTCCGATTTGCTTGACCGCGGAGGGGAGTCGTCCGGAAGCAGTGTTGACGCGGTTCTCAATGTCAACGGCGGCGAGGTCGGGATCGCGGTTGAGGTCGAAGGTCGCGGTGATCTGGCTGATGCCGTTGTTGTCGCTGGAGGAGGTGATGTACTTCATGCCTTCGGAGCCGTTGATCTGCTGCTCCAGGGGCGTGGTGACGGCAGATTCGACAGTCTGCGCACTGGCTCCGGTATAGACGGCGGTGACGCCGACCTGGGGAGGCGCGAGGTTGGGGAATTGCGCAATGGGAAGCGTGGGGATGCAGACGGCGCCCGCGAGAATGATGAGCAGGGCGCAGACGGTGGAGAATACTGGGCGATGAATAAAAAAGTCGACCATAAGTGTTCGTTGTCGAGAAAAACTTCGGCTGATCGGGTAATCGGCAGTTTAGTAGATGACCCGATGTCCCGATTACCGGATGCCTAGCTGCTGCTTTCCTGCGGGATTACGGGTATGCCGTCGATCAGAAACTGGGTGCCGGAGACGACGACCTTGTCTCCCGGCTTTACGCCGTCGAGCACGACATAGTTGTTGCCGACGATTTGGCCGATCTGGAGCGGCTTTTGATGGACTACATATCCACCCTTCTGATCGGGCTCAGCCACGAAAGCAAAATAAAGACCGCCGATTCGCGACACGGCTACGACCGGAACCACGGGTTTTTCCTGGCTTCCCCAGATCACACGGGCGCGAATGAACTGGGCGGTCCGCAGACTGTCATTGGAGTTTGCGATAGTCGCTTTGACGAGCACGGTTTGCGTGGTCGTGTCCACCTGCGGCGAGATGAACGTTACACGACTGGTGGCGAGCGAGTTTCCTGAAGCGTCGACGATCTCCACCGGAAGATTCATCTTCAGCTGCGCCGTTTTCTCGATAGGAACATAGATGTAAGCTTCGAGGCTGCCGGGACGGTCGACGGTGGTAAGCGTGGTGGTAGTGACCACGCGATCGCCGACGCGGACGGGAACATCGCCGACGACGCCAGCACGCGGGGCAACCACCTGGTAGTAGTGCAACTGAACCTGCTGTTCGTTGACCTGAGCGCCGAGCGATTGCAGTTGTGCCTGGGCCGCGTCGAGAGTCGCACGCGCCTGATCGAGATCCTGTCTGCTGACTACTCCAGCATTGGCGAGGCCGTTGACGCGGTCGTAGTTCTGCTGCGCCCATTTGACTTGGGCAACTTGAGCAGCGGTGGCGCTCTCCTGACTTTTCAGTGTGGCCTGCTGCTTGGCGGGATCGATCTGCATCATCGGAGCCCCGTCCGCAACGCGCTCGCCCGAGTGGACAAAGATCTGCGTAATGATGCCTTCGACCTGCGGCATGACCACGGCCGAGTCGCGTGATTTCACGGTGGCAACGTAGTCGGTAGTGTCATCGACTTTTTGGACTGTGGCCGTTTGGACTTTGACCGGCATGGCTTGGGGAGGCGCGGCCTTGGCTTCTTTGTTGCTGCCGCAAGCGGTAGTGAGAAGAAGCGTGACCAGAAGCGCTCCGGGCAGAATCCCCAACCGAATCAAAGATGACGTTCTTGTAGAAAATCGAGACATAATCATTATGTAGTGCTCTTTACGATATTCCTTGGCCTGCGAAAAGAAACAGGCACCACTGGGACTGCCTCAATGGTGCGAGATAGGTTTCTCGCACTCTTGTTGCGGAGACTCAGCGACAGCAATGCCAAACTAAACATTATAGATCGTGGCACGAGCAGGGAGGTCCGAAGAATTTTCGCTTCTGCTAAATTGTTTTGTTATGAAACCGAGCCGGAGTTTTGCGAGCGACAACAACGCCGTGGTGCATCCCGAGGTGCTGGAGGCGATCCGTCGCGCTAACGAAGGGCCTGTGGTGGGGTATGGAGACGATCCGCACTCGGAATCGGCAGTGGGAAAATTCCGCGAGCATTTCGGATCCGATGTGGCGGTCTTCTTCGTTTTCAATGGGACGGCGGCGAATGTGCTGAGTTTGCAGGCGCTGACCAGGCCGTTTCATGCGGTGCTGTGTCCCGAACTGTCTCATATTTATACGGATGAATGCGGCGCGCCGGAAAAGTTTACGGGCTGCAAGCTGATACCTCTCGCAGCGCCGGACGGGAAGCTGACCGTGGAAACGGTGGCGCACGCGTATCACGGAATTGGCGACCAGCATCACGTGCAGCCGCGGG
>PMMJ01000221.1 GCA_003162255.1 Acidobacteriaceae bacterium
CAAAAGAGATAAGAGGCGGCGAGGTCATCGCTATCACAACGTCGAACTTTGGCAATGACCACACACGCAAGGCGCAGCTTGCGATGAATGTTCCGAAGTCGGCGGCGCGCCGCCATCTGGAACTCTTACCGAGCCCAGTTGCGCCTACGCGGAAAATTTTGACGCCTTTCCAGGTTTCTTCGTTGGGGAATCGAAGCTTTGGGTCGTCGTAACCTCGAGAATTGCAGACTATCGTGACCTCNNCAAGTCACTCGCAAGCTGAGCAGTCGCGACTACGTCCGGATAGAAGGCCTGGTTCAGAAGCAAGATGTTCATTTTGTGGGATGTTTGGTTGCCAATAGGCTGGATCAGAGACGTAGTGGTTCCGCAAGGCAGCGCATCCATGCGTCTTTTGAGCAAAGTCTGCAGCCGTGGGCTCGCATATCATCGACCCGCTCGCATGCGAATAATCGACTCAGCCTCTTTGTAGCTCTGCAAATGCTGCCCGATTCTCGCTCAGATGCACGTTTTCTTCCTTGTGCAATACGAACCCACCGATCGACATCACGTCCATCCGCGTTCGCAGGAAGCAGTCGATCGCTTGGGCCGGCGTTTGGACGATGGGCTCATTCTCATTAAAGGACGTGTTCAGCAGCACCGGCACTCCTGTTACTTCCTCGAACTTGTGAATCAGTTTCCAATACCGCGGATTCACGTCGCGCTCCACTGTCTGGAGCCTTCCNNGCCATCACCATGAATGGCGACGGGTAGTCCGTCTCGAAATAGTCGCCCACCCTCTCCAAAAGAATCGACGGACAGAACGGCCGGAACGGCTCGCGATATTTGATGCGGCTGTTGAGAATCTCTTTCATATCCTTGCGGCGCGGGTCCGCAAGAATGCTTCTGTTACCCAGCGCGCGCGGCCCAAACTCCATGCGGCCTTGAAACCAACCCACGATCTTCCCCTGGGCAATCGCCTCCACCGTGCGGTCAATCACATCCTCTTCCGCGAGCTCGTGGAACTTGCATCCTGCTGCCTCCAGGTCGCGAAGGATCTCGCTGTCCGAATACTCGGGCCCGTAATACACGTGTCGCATCTNNCAATTCAACGCCACGCCGCCGGCCAGGCAAAGCGCGGTCGCGCCCGTTTGCTTCTGAACAAAATTCAACAGCGCAAAGTAATTCTCCTCCAGCACTAGTTGCACGGAAGCTGCCAGATCCATGTCCCTCTGCCGGATCTCAGACCCTGGCGCGCGCGGGTCGCCGAACTCCTCCGTCATCCTGTGCGAAAACACCGCGCCCAGCACCGGCACCCCGCCGTACCAAGTCATGTCCACGCCTTTACTGTGATGGGTGAAGTAGTCCAGATCCAGTCGACACTGATCTCTCTCCGTGCGGACCACGCGCCGCACCTGTTCGGCAAATCGGGGCTCGCCATAGGCGGAGAGACCCATCATCTTGTACTCGTCACCGTACTTGGGGAAGCCAAGGAATTGCGTGAACGCGGTATAGAAAATGCCCAGAGAATGCGGGAACGAGACGGAACCACGCACCTCTATCTGATTGCCCTTCCCCACGCCCCACATCACGCTGCTGAAATCACCAAAGCCGTCGATGGAGATGACGGCGGCCTCCTCAAAGGGCGACGCGAAGAACGCGCTGGCGAGGTGCGCCCGGTGATGCTCGACGAAGTGCACCTGTCGCGTCTGCTGTGACACAATTCCTTCTGCCGCGAGAACCGAGCCCACCTGTGCGATGCGCACACTGTTAGTGGCCCGGGAGGTGACGTTCAGCCACTGGTGCGGCCGCAGCGCCACCCGCAACAGTTTGTCCGTCAGATGAGCCTTGGGATTGCGCGAAATCGCGATATGGTCTGGTTGCGCCCCTTCGAGACATGCCTTTGCCGCAAGCAAGGGCAACCCCGCCCAATGTTTGATGCGATTCAGCCGCTCCTCCTCCAACGCGGCCACAAGGTATCCGTCCCGCAGCAACGCCGCCGACGCATCGCCGTGGAACGCGTTAAGTCCGAGAATTTTCATTCCGTTTCAATCCGCCCTCCGGTTTCCGGGTAACCAGGATCATACTCTTCCAAACATACGGCACATGTCCCGTGCCCACGAAGTTAGATCTCTACCCCTTCCCGCGCGCAACCCTGACAACGTCTCGGGCGACGAGGCCTTGATCGTCGTCCAACTGTGGTGGTCGTTCCGTTTCGCCTGTGCCGGATTGGAAACCTCCGAAGACGTGGCTTCGAGTATAGGCCGTCGCACCCTCGGCACACTTGTCCCACCGCCACGCGTGTGCACGATGGTCTCACCGGGGTCCGTATTCCACTGGAACGGGCAGACCCGCTGCAGCTCCACAGCCCAGATCGATCACCCAGCACACTAAGCGTCCCGTCCCCGTTCCGAGGTTGAGCGTGAGAGATTCTCTGTCCTTGATCGGGTACAGCAGAGACCATAGGACTCAGCTAACCACAGCGTCCGAATTATCCCCATATTCCTTGGGGACGGCGCAGTCGTGCCGCAATACTTATGAAGCGGTATTTATATTTGCTGCGCATCGTACAATACAATTGTTCCATATGCGCCAGTATTCCAGCGTCCTCTCGGAGACAAGGATACTCCCCTGACATCCTTGACTCCGGCCATCCGTAGGATCGTAACGAGTGCATTCTCCAGTTCCCGGGCGGACACCGTCTCCGGGGCTACTACGTGCATATTGGTGGGAAGCATGTGTGGGGACTCATTGAACCTAGCCCGTGTGTCGACTCTTGAAAGTGTCGAGGTGATGGTCGACGCGATGATAGGATTTCGACCGCTTGAGCGAGCCAGCGATTGATAAAGCTGACGAAGGGGATAGTCCCAGAATAGGATCGGCTCACCCTCAGGGATCGCTCCCTCCAGACCGGCCACAGTCGGACGGAGATTACCCTGTCCCTCGAGATAGTTTTGGTAGAAGACCGAACTCCTGTTGCGCAACCACTCCGTCGATCGGAGTTGCGGAATCTGTAGATAGATGTGGCTGAGGAAACAGACACCGACCATAAGCCGACCTACAACCGGCCATCCACCTCCGGGCAGACCGCGCCAAACCAACGCTAGCATAGCCCCCATGCCGACTGACAAAAACGGGAATACATAGTTATAGGTTCGGAGCCATGTCGGAGAACCGTTCCAGATGAAGCCGGGGATTATACAGTAGGCGGAAAAGTGAACCGCAAGACAAACTAGGGGCAGAACAATTCGATACTTCCTCGCCATCCAGACTAGACCTGCGATTCCGAGCAGCAGCCCAGGAGGAGAGAACAGTTCGCAACCCGTCGAAAACCACTTCAAGGCTCTCGATGGAACTCCCGCCAATAGGGGCCTCGCTGCATCGCCGGAGTTCAAGTAAACCACGAAGTTGTCGTCGATTCTGTGGTGCACAGCTGCGAGAATTCCTACCGGGAGGAGAATGGCGCTCATAAGCAGTGTGAAACCGGCAGTGAACGCCACACGTCGGCCGAACGAAATGTCACGGATTGTCAACAGTGAGATACCCAAAGCTGGAAGCAGCAGGAAAACGTTAGTCCAGTGCGAATAACACGCAATCCCGCCGAATAAGAGAATCAATGACATCGCCCGAACGGGCGGGTTCCCCCAAGACTTCGCGTCACGAAGGAGCCAAACCGAAGCCACTACCGCGGTCACGAGGAAAAACACGCCCGCGTTATGCACTCCCCACGGTGAGAACAGAGACACTTGGAAGGTTAAGGCGTATACGAGGGTAGTGCCAAGACCCATGATCTCTAGGGGAAACGACTGTCTTTCACACTCTCCAAAGGCTGCGAACGGCAGGTACCCGAGCGGAAACAGACACATGCAAGTTACGAGGATGCTCAGGAACACCAGCTTCGCATAAGAGTACGAGAACAGACCGCAAACTACCGAGGAAACCAAAAGCGGAACAAGGTTGAAGCACGACTGAGGGTTGTTGAAAATCGGACGGCCAATCTGATGTAGCAGACTCCCTTCGTCCCACAGCAACGCCTGCGAGAAACTCTGGCCCGGCCGCTTCTCGGGCCAAGCGTGATTTGCCTCCACGATTCCACGGACTGAAGTGGCGAAGTTAGCCTGGTCGATACGAGGCTCCGTGCCTTTGAGGCATTCCCACCTGGCGATAAACGTGGTCACAGTTAGCGTGGTAAGGAGGAACAAATAAAGGAGCCTACTCATCGTATGCATCAGAGTACATGAACTGATATCACTATCATCCGGCCAAACAACTTACAAAATAAACTGTTTGCTTGCGGAAGGTTTCCTGAGTTCTATGTAAGCGTCCGTTCTCGGACTTAAAAGGAACAAACGGATGAAGAAAAAGGATCAAGGAGCTACTGGCGGCACCCGGGAAGACCTGCCGCAGAAGCTGATCGGCGCTCGCTGCCGTTTGCGCGCGCAGCTAGTCAGGAGATAGCACTCAATTGGCGAGTATTCCCCGGTATGTCGATAGTATGCGATCCGCGACGCGTTTCCAGCCAAACTCTGCGATGACTAATGCGCGGCCTTTCGCGCCCATCGCCTGGAGTGTTTCGGGATCCAGAATTGTTGCCTGACGTAAACCTTCGGCAATGCCATCGACGGTTGCATCCACCCACCAGCCGCAGCCGCTCTCTGGCAGAATTGACCACGGCGCCCCGGTGGTGGTCAGGACTGGCAAGCCGTGAGCAAGTGCTTCGGCGACAACGATCCCAAAGCTTTCCGAATGGGTCGGGAGCACAAACAGCTCCGCGTCGAAAAAGGCAGACTTCTTCATTCCATCTGCGAGAGGGCCCGTAAAGGAAACCACTTGCCCCAAGCCGCCAGCGGTCACTGCCTTTTCTACTTGTTTCTGGTGGCCTGCTTCGTCGGGCCCGGCGATCCGCAAAAGCCAACCATCCGGCCGCACACGCGCCCAAGCCTCAACTAACATTGGCAGGCCCTTGACCGGGTAAATCCGACCCAGGAAAAGCGCTGTTCTTCGTCGTCGAACCGCTTTCTCAGCCCCGGAACGGACGAGCCAAGGCCGCTCCTCTGGCACATCGACACCGTTCGGAATTGCGACGACGGGGACTCCGAGTCCGAGGTTTCGCACGTTCCGGCCTTCTGCCTCGGCAGTTGTGTGATGGCAACGCGCGTGTTTCAAATCGCGCCGTTGATATAGCCACCAGGCAAGGCTCTTCCTAAGCCGCTTGTGGCTAAGCGCCCAAGGTTCAAGCATGCCCCGCGTGCTCACCACCNNCAAGCATGCCCCGCGTGCTCACTACCCGGGGAATGCCGCGCCTTTCTGCAAGAACCGCGAGGCGGTGGTTGTGCGGTAGCCAGATTCCATTATCATGCAGAATATCAGTTTCCCCGAAACGGTCCAGAGCTTCAGCCTCTGTGCCGACTATGCGTTGCACAGACGATCTGGCAGGTAACAGCGGCGTAACTGCCGAGGACTGGTCGGAAGCCCACAGACCAACCTCGGCCCCGGCTTCGGCCAGCGCCCTAGCTAATCTCGAGACCGAAAACGCCGGGCCACCATAATCAGGTAACAGACTCGTTCCTGTAACGAGGACTTTCAAGTCCGTTAACGCTCCTCTCCGCCACCCGTCTGGGGATAACTGACCTTTTCTTATCGAACCTCTTCCATGCTAGGTTCCAAGCGAACGCCCCGACTAGGGCTGCAGCGGAGCCACTGAACAATTCTACAAGTGACCCGTTCGGCTGAATCAGGGCCACGCAGGGGAGAAAGAAGAGAATCATCCCGCCCAGATCGCCGCGAGCTTCCGCAACGGCTGCTTTGAGATCGAGCATACCGATGAGCCAACCAAGCACGAAAAAGCCAATGACGACTCCCGGAATCCCAAAATTAATCTGAAACTCCATCACATTGCCCACACCAAACGACGTTGTATGAGAAAGGTGAAGGCCGGTCATCTTCGAAACGATTTGCGGGCTTCCGGCAAATACCGGCTTGTCGGGCCACAAGATGCGCGGAACCAGAGCGAGTAATCCCTGCCGGACTGAATCGCCCACGAGATAGTCCGCCAGGCCGAGCTGAATTCGTCGAGCTGCCAGTCCGACGAAATAGTTTTGATTGAGCCTTTGATCGAGCGCGATCAGGTGCATCCGGTTGGTTGGGTCAAGCAACTCAAAATCTCTAACCGTGTCAATGACGCTATCGATTCGCGCCTCGAGAGGTGCTCCGCCCCACACCTGCTCACGGATGTCATTGCGGTGCTGATAGTAAGTTACGAAGATGCTCAAACTTAAGAATACAAAGACGGTGATGCCGACGACCACTTGCCAGTAGCTTCGCGTCGAGATAGTGAGCGCGGCACAGACGATAATGATCGCCGCGGATCCATAGCTGAGAAAGCCTCCGAGCAAGAGCATCAGAACAGGGTAGACCATAAGCGCGCCTAGCCAAAGCCCTATCCGTTTGTGATCGCCACGCTGGCAAGCCGTTCGCAGGCCTAGCATCACGCCCAGCATCCAAATCCCTCCCCCCTTTCCAACAGCAGCACTGACACTGGGGATTTGGTAGAGGGGACTGAGGCCGTAGATGAGAGACCACCCGCCCAACAAGCAAAACCACCAAAAGCGATGACGATTCGCCTCTCGCCGGATTGTCATTCTTGGGGTCGAGAAACGGGCCAACCACACACCGGCAACAAAGCACATCGACCCGAGCGCCGTGAAACGCATGCCAATCTCAATCAGGTCCGAGTGGAAAAGGAAATCGCGGCCGGCAATATGGGCAAGCGCGCCGGGAACGTGGATCAACAACAATGAATACAAGTAGGCGATCGGAAGCCCCAGCGAAACCCTGTCCCTTCGGAGAAGCCCCAACATCCAAAGGAATGCCGCGAGGCAAATGAAAATCAAGAAGGTCATGGCTGTTGAAAAACCTTGCTAGGGGCGTTCTCGATAGGCAACGACATCACTCAGAGTCCGCAACCAGTCACCCGCCTTCTGCCAATTCAGGCGCTTGCCTGGTCTTGAGAACCGATAGCCTCCCTGCTCGAGGAGACGAATGGACTCGGTGGCCGCACATGTGGCTCCTGCACTCTTAGCCCAGTTGAGTTCCGTAAAGATGAGTCCGACACGACCGGCCCTGATTAAGTGTTCCGCCCCCTTTAAGGCAGAATGCTCGTGCCCTTGAATATCGAGCTTCAATAGGTCCACGTGGTCAATCGCATGGTGCTGGCAAAACTGATCGAGGCAGACGGTTTGTACGCGTTCACCGCCGGAATCGCCGAGGTCGGGTGCGATGAAGTTCATCCCTTCGTTTGTTCCCAACTCGCCGCGGCAACNNCTTCGTGAACGTAGAGTCGATCGAGCCCATTCAGCTTTGCGGTTTCTCGCAACCGAACAGCAATTTCCGGGGTGGGTTCGAAGGCGTGGACGGTGGCGTCGGGCTGAATAGCGAGTGCGGCCAAGCTATAAATTCCGGCATTAGCTCCCACGTCGAAGACAACCTTGGCGCCTTTCGCCGCGGTCGCCCAACATCTGAGATGGTCTTCTGCCAAGAAGTACGTGCCGAAAAAATAGAACTGCCGCTGTAACATTTCGCTCACGTCGCATCGCATCTTCAATCCACCGTGCACCAAGTCCGCCAACCTCAGCGTGCCCTGATTACCAACAGCGGCTCGCCAAAACGAGTTGATCACCCTCAACTTGCCTCGGCGAATAGGAAAGCGCCGCGCGTACCAGACCAATAAACTTTCCAAAGTTGAGTGCTGATTCATGGAATTGCTCAGGGCCTAGCTTTGACTTATGGCGTCGAGAGCAATTTTGAAGCGATGCACATAGGCATATTCTCCGTCGGTGCAGCGCTTCTGGCCCCTCTCGACAATGCGCTTTCTTGCGGATTCGTTGCCGCAATAAGATTTCATCCTATCTAGCAACTCCTCGCAAGAAGCGAGGAACTCGGCCTCTTTGGCCTTCCTCAAAGAAGTCCTGGCGCTCCGGTCCGGTCAGCTCCGAGCAGGCTGCCGCACGCCGGGGATTTCGAAACTACGGTTACTGTCCTGGTCTGGACATACCTTGCGTAGAAGCCGAAAACCAATCTTAGAATCCGTAAGCACCCGCGCATAATCATCCCCATAGACTTCTCCACCCTGGTAGGCACGAGCCAAAAACTCATCGCCGTGGAAACGGAAACAATCTTTCCCGGCAATCTGCCGCAAACTAATGTGTTCGCAGAGCGTCCATTTGCCGCCGTGACCAAACTCCTATCTGCCCCAGACATTCCGGCCCTCACGCATGGCGGCAAGAAGTCTTGACCACAACTCCTGGCGGTTTTCTTGGGATAACAAGCTCAAGAAACATACCCAGCGTTGCGAGATATGATTAGCTCTTAGTTGAGCTAACAAACACGCTATCACTAAATCTACCGATAAATGGACACTTCTTGCTTGCCCAAAGGAACACTTCTGCGAGATCAACTATCCACCTTTTGGAGGGTGGTATTAAATCCCTATCACGCGCATGGACGTTAAGGCCAAAGAAACAATCGACGTACCATTCCGATTTACCTATCCTATTTTCAAACAGTCGACGAAGATCTGATATGGAATAGTAACGTACATCGAATTCAGCTCCCTCGGAAAACATCCTACGTCCCAAAACTAGCATAGACCTAATCCCTGCTTTGTTAGGCATCTGAATCACCGACTTAGCTTGCGGCTTCATCACACGACTTACCTCAGACAATATAATGTCGGCTTGTTGCTTATTAAAATGTTGAATACAGCTGTAAGAAAACACGCCGCCAAATGATTCTGGTGCAAAAGGCATGTGCCGAGCGTCAGCTAGTACAAAGAAAGGTTCATTGCCCGGCGTAAGTTTCTGGCTCAGCCAACGTGCGCACATAAGAGATTTCAAGTGAATGTCTATGCCAATTAGCCTATAACCTGCCTTTGCCCCGGCAATGCTCCACCGCCCCCAATTGCAGCCAACTTCTAAGATATTATCGGTGCCGAAAACATTAGGAAAGTCGGGGATCGGATATACTCCCGTGAGATTTGTTCCCCGGAATAAATTTCCGCAAGTTGAGACGATCATCGCCTGAATAAAACTGACAACATCCTCTTCAGTAACACAGGCGTGTCTTTGCTTTCGGTTCTCGTCGACAAGGGCCCGGTATCCCGCGTGGGTTGGCTCTGCTGAATCCGGCATCAAGCAAGGTATGCCAGCGACAACAGGATAGTGTCTGGAGCCATCTGTGGAAATCAGGTCATCGCCTTCAATTCTTAGAGGAAGGCCAGACGTTGGACACCGGAGAATATCCAGCAACCTTGGATCGATTACATTATCTGCCGGCATAACACGTTTCTTGTAGGGTTGATCGTAGAAAGTCGTCTAATGCATTGTTGGAATTGCTCAGGGTCTAGTTTCGGCTTATGGCGTCGAGAACTATCTTGAGGCGATGCACATAGGCATAGTTGCCGTCGGTGCAGCGCTTGAGGCCAGCCTCGGCGATACGCCTCCTTGCAGATTCGTTGCCGCAATAGAATTTCACTTTATCAAGCAACTCCTCGGTGGAAGCAAAAAACTCAGCCTCCTTGCCTTCCGTAAAGAATTCCTGATGCTCATCGGTCCGGTCCGCCAGAAGCAGGCTGCCACATGCGGGGATTTCAAAAGTGCGGGTGGTGTGCTGATCTGGCCAGCTCTTGCGTAGAAATCCGAGGCCGATCTTGGCGCCAGAGAGTGCACGCGCGTAGTCGTCGCCGTATACCTCATCCCCCTGCCAAAGGGCGCCCAGGACTTCGTCGCGATGGATGAGAACCCGCTCTCCAGCCGCAAGTTGGCTTAGAATGATGCGACGTCGGAGTGTCCACTTCCCGTCTCGAAGAAATTCCCAGTACCCGCCGCGAAACTTCAGGTCCGCGCCAGTCCTGGCAATGGCGTGCAACATCCGCTCCCGCCGCGGTTCCCATCCCCCGAGAAATCCGACTTCACAAGACCACCGAGGGTCGTCTGAGCTTAGGGGGCGGTGGTTCTCGTCACAATATCCGAGTGGCATATAAATGGCGAGCCTTTCGATGGCCTCGTAATTCGCCTTCTCATAAGACTTGCAGTAAACGAGCACGTCGAAATGCTGCATTGCCTCATCCATGATCCGTGTGCGTTTCCAGGCGAGCGCGAAATACGGATCCGGCGTAAAGTGGACCAGTCGCGCGCCGAGATTGCGGAGCGCCTCGATGGTCTCAACGCGCAGGAACTCCTGCTTGTCCGCCCACACTAGAGCCGGCCTGAATTGACGCGCCGCTGACAGAACTGTGGAGTTGATTTCCTCCACGATGGATCCTCGATGAGTCCGCCGTTGCACCTGCCGCTTGATCCATGACGCACGCTTCCACGGCTCCATCGTGCGCACGCCGCGCACAGTGTGACCAAGTCGCTCAAGTGCACGCATCCTCATGAGCGCCGTCTGGCCGGGGCCGATCTCTCCGAGGTAGAGGATCTTCACCCCGCGCCCCCTATCCGCGTCGCAGGCAAAGAATTGGCGCGCATCACCGCGTAAACTCGGGGTGAACCGTCCCGCCGTCTCCAGAGCGAGCCTTTAGCTTTCATGCGTTTGATCATCCCGAATACTGAACCGGATTTGAAGGCACGCTTATGCCCGACCGGCTGAACAGGAATCTATCTGCATTTCGGCAAAGAATGACAGAGTCGCGAAATATGCAGTGGTTCTGAAGGGCATTTTCCCCAACAGCATAGATGTGTCGTTTCCAAGAAAGATACCATTCAGTGCAGGTATGGCCATTTTGTAAACCTCCCGGAAACGGGGACTATTGAAAAAGTTGACGTAATCAAAATAGGGAATATTGCGCGAATGCGGACTAAATCCGAGCCAGTACCGGAACCCAGGTCCCTGACTCATGGGTTTGCCACTCGTGTCATAGGGAAACCTGAGAAGTTCCGGGCACAGATGGCTGATGGCGAGCCGATGCCAATGGTTTCCTAGCTTCAGGTGACGGGGCATCCGCCTAACAGCCGCGATCCATCTAGGATGCAGAAACGGCGTGCGCGGTGAGTAGCGAGTAGACACGAGACGCAGCCCGTTGGCGACGAATTGCCGGACGCGCTCCAGATAGAGCTGATCGTTCGTGTCACCGAGAGAGCGATGTGGGAAGAATCGAAGGAGCCGCGCTATCTGCTTTTCTGGTTTTAGACACTCGCGAAGTTCCTCAACCAAGAACGGCCGCAAAGAGTCCGGCAAGGCGTTGCGTCTCACTTTGGCATCCCAGAATTTCCTTACAAGAGGCGATCCAAGTGCGTTCGCGACATAAAACTGCAAGCCACGATCAAAGAAGAAAGTTCGTGCGAACTCACCATTTGATCCAATCCAGATACCTGTACCCGGCGCGGGTCCGTTTCCCGTTGCGATGTACTCGTATGTATGCCAGTTGTCAATTGTTTTGGTTCCAGACGTCAGACGTACAATCAAAAATCGATCGGAAATCATTCGATTGCCATCGAGAGGTACGTGTTCCAAGGGGAGGTTGAATTTCCTGGCAATCTCGGTCGCAATCGTTGCATCCGTCGATCGGTCCGCACCCATTACCAGGAGATTGGGCCTCATCCCAAGTGCGAGAAAGGCTGCCAGAATCATCCTCGAGTCAAATCCGGCAGACAGGGAGATCAGGTCATCGGTGCCGGCTTCCGCTCTTACGGTCTCCAACAAAACCTCGATCGCCTCCTTAGAGGGATCTCCGGTCGAGTAACGTTGTATATCGAGTTTCTTCCGCGAGAGAGCTAAACCATCCCAAGTGACTAATTCCGCACTGCCGACGCGGCGTACGGCCGCATGCAGCGTGTGATCTCCGATGACATGTCCGAATGTTGCCAGATCAGCGAGAGCTTCGTAGTTCCATTGCCAATTCAACCCGGCCGACCCGATGACATCACTCACTGAGGAGCCATAATGCAATGCGCCTCCTTGAACGGCATAGAACAGCTGCGTGACGCCGTCAGCCGAGCAAAAGAGCGAAGTGCGGCTTCCGGCCTGATATGCAACTGCAAATCGGTCTTCTAGTTCGGCTATTGCCTTGACCTCCCCTCGCAAATGCATTGCAGCCTCTAAATGCTTTGCAGCCTCTTTGGTGTCGAATCGAGGGTTTCCGTAGAATGTGACTGGCATGTTGGGGTTCAACCGGATGACCGGCAGGCGCTTGTCAAAATCGTAGAAAGCGCCTCACCATAGATTTCTGGGCCGCAATTCCTAGCCATCCACGAACGACCATTCCTGATCAGGCGTGCTCGCTGCTCTTGGTCCAGTTCCAGTGCGTCTCGTAGCGCGCGCGTAAGGGATTCGGGCGTTTGCTCCTCGTAAAGAATCCCGCCCTTAGCCGCGGCAACGATCTCGGCGGCGCCGCCGCTCCCCGAAAACGCCACTGGAACCGCGCCTGCGTCCCAAGCCTCAAAGATCACCCGTCCGAGGGGTTCGCTATGGGAGGGGCAAACCAGCACGGAGCACGTCTGCAACAGCGAAAGGACGTCATCCACAAAGCCGAGCCACCGAATTGAAGAAGCGGCGTTTCCATGTAACGCCGTTTGTCTTAGCTCTTGAACAAAACTTCCTTCGCCGTCCCCAACGAACAGACATTCCAATCCGCCCTCGAAGTCCTTCAACATGCACAATGCGCCGACGAGAACATCCTGGCCTTTGACTGGCACCAGTCGCCCGACGCAGGCGACGCGGTTGACGATCCTTCCTTGCGGGAACAAGTTCTGAAGCGCGGGCACCGCAGGAGCGTACGCGTCATAAATTCGATGGAGCTGGATGGAGTCGAGTTGTTGGAACCGTCGGATTTCCGTCTCAACCGCCGAACTAATGGCGATAACGCCTCGAAGCCGACGCGGGCCGGGGCTTTGTCTTGCAAGATAGGCCGCATCCTCGAATATGCGGACGTGCGCCACGATCGGCAAATCCAACAGTGTTGCCGCGGGCAAGGCCACTTTATAGCAACCACACTGATTGAGGTAAATGACGTCAGGCCGAAATTCCAGGCAAGCTCTAACCACGCCGGCGGCGGCTTGTAAGCGGTGCCGTTTCGATTTCTCGTGAAGACCGTAAACATAATATGGCAGGGTGCGGACGTGCAGCTTCTCGAGTTCGCTGTTTAGCGGCATCTGCGGCGGACAGCAGACCGCCACCTCCAGCATTGGTACCGCACGGAGCAGATCAAGGAGAGCGCGCTCAGACCCCCACAAGTTGCCTGAAGCTTCGATAACTAAAGCGCGTGTCATTGCTGGGTTGAACTGTATATCTCTTCGAGCCGCCGTGCGGAATTCGCGATCGAGAACGGTGAGGATTCAAGCGCGCGACGGCAGAGTTCTAGCGGAAAGCGCGGCTTAGTCATTATTTGGAGTAGTGCGGCCGCCCAAAGCTCGATCGGCTCGTCTAGCGTCAGCGCGCTATACAGCTCGGGGATGACGACACATTCGCGGGGCACGGCAGTGCTGGCCAGAACCGGCAGGCCGGCCGCCTGCGCCTCTACCGCCACCATCCCCAGCCCCTCCTGCCGGGAAGGAAAGAAGAGCACGTCTGCAGCACGCATAAGGCGATCGATATCCTTACGGACGCCAATAAGGCGCAAGTTGTCTTTCAATCCCCAACTCTCGATACGGCTTTCCAGGTCCTGCCTCGAATGTTCCCCTGCACCCGCCATCAAGAACCGGACGGAGGGCTGTCTCTCCACTGCGGCACGCACGGCGTTCAGCGCGAACCATGAATTCTTGTGGTTTTGAGGGTGCTCAAATTCCATCGCCCGATCCAGTCGCCCAGCGAACAAGATGATTCGGGCCTCCTCCGGCCAGCGAAACTCGCTCAGAACTGACTGCCGATCGGACTCGCGCGATCTGTTAAACTTTTCGATGTCAAATCCGCAATGGACGACGGAGACTTTCGGGCGCCGGGCTTGCGCCGGCTGGAATCCGTATCGGCGGAGGATCTCTTCGGAAGTGCCGCAGACATGAGTGGCGAGTTGGCGGACAAGGCGCTTTCCAACGATCGTCGTAAGCCGCCGCGAGAAACTCACCGCGTAGTTGGCCTCGATATGAAGCCACGGATTATGTACATGCGTCACCCGCACGGGCGGCAGCGCGCTTGCGCCAATCAGGAAATGCCATCCGCTGGCGTAGTCCTGGTGGTCGTGGATGGCGTGGTACCGCCCCTCCCGCAGCACCTGGCGAAATTGCTTCGCAAATCGCGGAAGGTGGGCGCGTCCGTAGCGCACATAATGGACTTGCGCGCCCAACCGCCGCGCCTCCTCATCGAAGATCCCGGGATTGCCGCTGGTGGCTAAAAAATCGATTCGGCAAACATCGCTTTTGGACCAGAGCCGCAGGACTTCCATGAGCCAGGTCTCGGCACCGCCCATGCCTAGACTATCGATGATTTGGAGGACCCTGATTGGGCGCTCGGGCTTCATGTATGAAGTGCGAGAAGGCCGTTAAGTGCCTGGTCCATATTCATCGGCGATTTCCGGAGCGCGGCCTGCGCAGCGACCCTTGATGGCGCGGGATTGCGCAGAAGTTCCATCGCGGCGATCGCCCACTCCTTGGACCCGCCGGAGAGTGGGAGGCGGCGACAACACGCTGTTGGAAGCAGCGGATCGTCCGGAATTCCGCGCGACAGAAGCATTCGAAGACCCGCGAGCTGAGCCTCGACAACAGCCACTCCGAATCCCTCCACGGGGTGCTCCGGGTGCGGAAGGATGAACCAGTCGCTGCAACTCATAATCTCGGGCATATCGTTTCGCCAACCGAGGAGGCGTACCGAATTTTCCATGCCGAGTTCCCGCGCGCGTACCAGTATGTCAGGCTCCTGAGATCCGGCGCCGGCAAAGACCGCCACAGCCCGCGGCTCGATGCAACGCAGATTGGCCAGGACATCCACCGCAAACACTGGATTCTTTTCCGGAACCAACCGCCCCCCAAAAAGAAGGATCAACGCATCCTCGGGGAGTTCCCACTGACGGCGAAACTCGGCACGATCAGCGGCAATGTTCTCGAACGGCGTGGGATCCAATCCGTAATAATGCACAGAGTCGCGTTGGGGACGGCGTGCGCGTCCAGCGAGGAACGTGTCGAGCGTATGGTTGGAGATTCCGACGATGCGATCGGCCATAAAGAGACAGACTCGCCGCATCGGTTCACGATAGAGGTGCTGCTTAAGGCGGCTGGGGGTGAGCACTGCTTCGTCCGCATTATGCACATGAACAATCCGCCGACGGATCGGCATGCCTGACGCAGCCAGCAGATAGACTGCGCTGACAATGTCATGGTGGCAGTGCAAGACGTCGTATTCCCCACGCCGCAACTCCATGCGCAGGGCGCGGACAAACTCCGCTTTTCTCACGATCGGAACTGGCGAATGGATCACGCGTGCGCCGAGTGCTCGCGCCTTCTCGTCCATTGCTCCCGGCTGCTTGAGTATGCAATAAAAGGTCCAATCGACTTCTATTTCTCGTTTACGCGCATGCCCTAGCATCCGCACGAGCCAGTTTTCCACCGCGCCGCAGTTGAGATTTTCGACGACGTGGAGGATTCGTCGGGGCGTGTTGTGAATGTTCGAAACTGCCTTCTCCGACCCGAACCGAAGCTAGGGCTAGCGTTCCAAGAGTACCGTGCCGTACTCCGCCTTATCGCCGATCTGCGTGTCCTGATCGAGATAGCGAATGCGACGGCCAGCCGCGAAGGCTAAGTCTTTGAGTTCCCCGAACGTATTGCCAAACTCGGGCCACGCATAAGGGTGAAGTTCGCACACGAAGTCCGCGTTGCTCGCAAGAACCTTTTTCGCACCTTTCAAAATACGGATTTCCGCTCCCTCCGCATCGATTTTTACACAACGCGGCTCTGGGAGGTTGTACTCCGACAAATAGGAATCGAGAGTGACGATAGACACTCGAATTTCTTCGGATGTGTGGGCGGCGGAAAACTCCACCCGCAGACCGCGCAAGCGAGGACTGCGAATTTCCACCGCGACTGAAGAGCGTTGCTTCCCCGATTTCGTCTGAGCATGCGCACACTTCAACGGTGGGACGCTTGATGCTTGGATTAAGACTGAGATTTCTCACTAGCGCTTCGCAGGCATTGGGATCCGGCTCAAAGGCGACAACATGCCCTGTTTGACCACACTTCGCGGCCATGAGGATTGTATAGACGCCCCGGTGCGCGCCGATATCTACAGTGGTGTTACCCTCTGTTAGATGGGTACTGAGCCACGCGACCTGTAAAGCATCATAGCGAACGGCCATAACGCAGCCGAACGGGGCGTGTGCCAGGCAGGTAACGCAACGTGTGCCCTTCGATTCGATAGGGCTCGCCGCGCTGGCCGTAGAGAGCGCGCTTCAGCTCGAGGACAAATTGGTGCCGGAGATTTGCAATCATTCGTATCAGCGTTTCTTTTCTGAAGCTCGATCAACTTGACCTTTAGCGAGCAGTTGCAGTGCGCGATCTCGCCCGCGGAAAGCCGCTCTCAATATCCGACGGTGAGGCTGTTTCAGCCGCATGATCCGCAGGAAACCAGCCGTGCGGCCCAACGCCGTTCGCTCACCGACTCGGATTCCGCGATCCGCATCCAAGAGGGTCGAAGAATAGTGAATCCCCTCTGCCAAACGTGCCAGGTAGTCCACAGTTAAACGTTCTGGTGGAATTAAATGCGTGAGTTTGAGCGATGCAATGAGTCCGACGCCGAGGCCAATGTCGCAAGCACAAGCAGCCAAATCATTGTCTCCGCCGGAGAGCAGCGAGCTGCCGGTACGATCAAATTGAAACGAACGTTTTCCAGATTTGTGCAAATGCAGATAATGCAGCGCCACACCTCGCCTCACGCAAAGCCCGGCCCCCCAAGGCATCGTATCAGGCAGCCGCGGCAGATTCGACCATACATCCTGCTCGAATTCCCGGATGCACAGGTTGCCCCAGTATTGACGGGTCCACAGCGGCGGTGGTTCCTCAAACCCAGGCCGGCACTGCCCGCTCCAGGAGCCTAGGAAAGGTTTTTCTTCCGCGGTGCGAATTGCGGTTTCGAGAAAATCCGCATCAAGCACGTTGTCGTCATCCACAAAAACCAAAAGCTCTCCGGTTGTCTCGCGCATTCCGCGCAGGCGTGCGGGAGTGAGGCCGAGCTTCACTTCATGAATCAAACGGGCCTGCGGATGCCAAGATAGGTCGGGTCGAGGGGCCTTGTCCGGTGCGCTGGCATTGTCGACCAGGCTCAATTCCCATTTCTCTCGAGGGAGCGTCTGGGCTTCAAGTGCCGTCAGACAACGGACGAAGTAGTCGGGGCGCGGGTTGTGCGTGCAGATGATGACCGAAAGCATGCAAAGGTTTTTCTAGAATTGTAGAGCTATCATGTCTTCGTTGCCTGACGGCGCAAAGCGATAGCCAAAACCTAGCAACGGGTCCAGGCAGTCTTCACGCTGCGCCCTGGTCAGGTACTTCAAGTGCTTGACCTTTCAACGTCACCTTTCCTTTTGGATATAAGCCCGAACCAAGAGGCAATGGAATATGCAATGGATATAAGCTGTGTCTGTTGAAAAACTCCGGG
>PMMJ01000333.1 GCA_003162255.1 Acidobacteriaceae bacterium
AGATCTAGCCGAGTCGAAGTATTCGATCTCCGGCGAGTACCACAAATGCCTGCTGCACTTGTGGTCGAGCGAGCGGAATTTCGTGCGGCGCGTGCTGGATGCGGAAGTGAAGGCCACCACGCTGCGGTTGCAAGTGCAGCGCATGGGCCAGAATCGCCCCACCCGGCTCGACTTCTGCCGCGACCGCGATCAGCGCTCGCCCGCCGCGCGACGAGCGGCGCGCCAAGCCTATGAACCTCGCCTGCGCCGCGCGTTGGAAAGAAATTTTCCCGGCTGGACCGTGGTCCACCTCACCACCAGCATCGATCTCGAACACTCCTTCGGTCCGGCCTACCTGCGCGGCTGGCTGCGCCAGGGACAGCGTGCCTTAGCCGTGGTTGGAGTGAACGATGAAGAGACGCAATCGACCGTCGACGGCGCACTGACCGTCGGAATTCTCTGGCTCGAAGCCTGCCGCCTGGCGCAGCACGAACGCCGCCTGGTCGAGGGGTTGGCGATGATTGTGCCGAAAGGCACCGTCGCTCTGACCCGGCAGCGTATGGCGCATCTGCATCCGACGGCGGCGAAATGGCATTTGTACGAATTCGACCAGCGCGACGATGCGCTCGTTCCGGTCGATACCGGCGATTGCGGCAATCTGGCAACCCGCTTGGTGCATTCCTTCGATGAAGGGCTGGCGCGCGCGCGCTTTGCCGAATCGATCGCGCGCATCCGCGGCATTCTGCCGCAAGCTGAAGTCGTCGCGCTCTCGCCCGCGTCGATTTCATTCCGCCGCCATGGCCTCGAATTCGCCCAGGCGCGGATTGCGCATGACCCGCGAAACTTCCAAAGCACCGAGGAAATTGTTTTCGGAGTGGGTCCGGAAGAGCGCGTTCTCGATGCGAAGAACGAACCGCAGTTTGCCGATCTGGTGCGGCTGGCGGCGGCGGTCCGTCGCAAGGACGGTCCCAAGAACCACGCGCTGTGGCGCATGACTCCCGAGCGCTGGCTGGAATCGCTGGTCGCCCGGAACATCGCGGCGCTCGACGCGCGGCTGCGACCGGAAGCGGTGTATGCCCAAGTGCCCGCGTTCGCTGCGTCCGATCGAGCGATGATCGACATTCTGGCCGCAACTCGCGAAGGCCGCCTCGCCGTCATCGAACTCAAGGCCGACGAAGACATTCACCTTCCCCTGCAAGGCGTCGATTACTGGTCGCGCGTCGCCTGGCACCAGAGTCGCGGAGAGTTTGCGCAATTCGGTTATTTCCCCGGACGCGAGATCTCACCGCAGAAGCCTCTGCTCATGCTGGTCGCGCCCGCTCTGCACGTCCATCCCACCACCGATACGATCCTGCGTTATCTGTCGTCGGAGATCGACTGGGAAGTGCTCGGGATCGACGAGCGCTGGCGGGAAGAGATCAGGGTCGTGTTCCGGAAGAGGCCGGTGCGCGCTCCAGTTCGAGCGGCTTAGAATTTTTCACCGCCGAGACGCAGAGANNGCTCTCTGCGTCTCGGCGGTGAATCAGACTTCACTCAGATTCCGATGCTCTTCCGCAGCATCACCAGTTGTCCAAGATGATACGCATTGTGGTCAGCCACCAGCAGCGCCTCGCGCAAAATCGTTTGCCCATCGCCCCAGGGAATTCGCGCATGGAGATCGACCTTCGGGTCGGAGACAAGCCGCGCCATCGTCCGCAGATCTTTCTTGAACGCGGCCATACTAGCGGTCCATGCCTTCTCGTTCGAGGGCGCTTCCGATGCAGGCCAGTATCCTTCCGGCCATGGCGGAGACACATGCTTCGAGCTGCGGCTGAATTCCAGTATGTCCCACTGGGCAAGACGCATGTGCTCAAGCAGCATCCACGCAGTGTGAGGGAAGTTCGCGACTTTAGCTCCGGCGAGTTGCACGGGCCAATCGCCCATGGCGGCATCGAACGTCGCATGCGCCCCGCCACTCTTTAGCAAGTAGAGCAGGTGGTCACGCAGGGATCTGTCCCGCAGATCGGATGGTTTGAGTCTCTTGAAAGCACGCTTTTTGCTGGAGCTTTTTTTCTTCATGATTCCCCTTGCTGCTTAGATTGGACTGAAGCCAGTGGCATTGCAACTGGCGAGGGTTCTGGCGCCTCGCCTTTATAAACGCGCCCGATCCCCCGCACCAGCCGCCGCATCGGCAGTTCTCCCCTCGCGTCGGCGAAGAAAATCTCGCCCGCCCGGGTTCCGCGATAGCACCAGCGCTTCAGAATCGCCAGATGCTCCATGCGCTTGATCGCGCTGGCTGGGAGGAAAGCGGGAAATGCCGTCAATGCGGCCTGGATGCGGGCTTCCATGGATTGTGACTTGGCGTGTTCTGCATCGGAGATGGGAAACTCAAGCGGCCCCGCGAGCGCTCCACCGTCGACACGGAACAGCGCGACGCTCTCCGCCTGCCGCGACTTTTGCACGATTACGGCGTGCGACTGGTCGATCCGGCGGACAAATTCAGGCAACTGCTGCAGCACGGGCGCGAGTTTGTCGAGCCGCGCATGAATGGCGGCCGCCGCCTCGAATTCCATTTTCGCCGACGCTTCATCGCGCTCGGTCGCCATCTGCCGCTTCAGCGATTCGCCGCGCGAGTCCAGAAAATCTTCGACCCGCACCACTTCGGCGCGGTACTCGTCATCCGTGCAGCCGCGAAAGCAGGGCGCCAAACACATCTTCATTTCGGAATAAACGCAGCCGGGAAATTTCGGATCGGGATGCAGGTCTTCCACGCAGCGCCGCATCTTGAAAAAGTCAAGCGCGTCGTTCATGAATTTTTCCGCCGCCATCCGCGACCCGAACGGCCCGTAATAAAGGTTCTTTCCCGAAATCCGCCCCAGCCGGGTCGTAATCGAAGCACGGGGGAATTCGTTTTCCAGATGCAGCTTGACGAGAGGCGCGAAGCGCAACCGCAGGCGATTGGAGTAGGTCTTGGGGAAGGCGGCGCGTAGGACTTGATAGAGAACGAATCCCGATTCGAAGTCGGAGCCGGTCAGCGCGTACTCAATCCAGCGCACGCGGTCCCGCAGGTTGAGCCGCTTCGTCCGTTCTTCCGGCACTGAAAGCAGCCGCTGCAGCCGCCGCCGCAGATTGGCCGTCTTGCTGACGTAGGGCTCGGAGTTTGCATCTTCGCCGCGCAAAAGAAACACAGCCGGAGCCGCGGCCACGGCGGAGAACACTTCGGCGTCAATTTCCGGCCGGAACTCGATGCGTTCGCTCAGCACACGCCGATTCTACTTCGGATTGGCTCGCGTAGGGACGGCCGCCCCCGACCGTCCAAGCCGAGCGCAGCTCGGCGGTCATCTATCCGAAGCTCGCGCTTTTGAACTTCTGCCGGAAGTCCGGCCCGTCCATCCTCACGACGCGGCACATCTCCTGCAGTCGGGAACGCATACGCTCGCCGATGCGGTCGCCAAGTGTTTCTTCGCGAGCGGCCGTCCGCGCCGGCGACGATGACGACGATCGAGTTACACTCGCAGCCGGCTCGTCGGCGAAATTCGTGGTGATGATCGTGGTTCGATTATCGTTATATCGCGTGTTGAGGATCAGACTGACCGTGTCCCAAACCCACTCGCTCGGTTTCACGGCGCCGAGCTCATCAAGCAGCAGCACATCGGCCTCAAACACGGGCCGCAGTACCTGAAGCTCGGTTGCCTGGACGGAATCGTTGTAGGAGTTCTGAATCTGCTTCAACAGTTCGCGATAGTCGCAAAAAAGGCAGGCGCTTCCTCTGGCCGCAATGAGCTCCTTAAGAATGCCCACCGCGAGATGGGTCTTGCCGGTGCCAATTCCCCCGACCAGCAGCAGCCCAGCGCCGTCTCTCGGATCGAACTCCTGCACAAAGCGCGATGCGCTGATCTGGGCCAGCGCAATCGACGGATCGGCTCCCGGAAAATCGGTTGTAAAGTTCGACAGCTCGCAATGCTCATATCTCTTCGGAATGCGTGCCGCTGCAATCATCGCCCCGCCGCGCGCCCGCAACTGGCAATCGCAGCGCGTGACGCCGCCGTCCGGCACTCCCGGAACCGGCTTCCATCCTGATCCCGCGCACACAGGACAAACTTCCGTTGCTGTTTTCATGATTGTGTATTTAGACTCTGCACCCGAACCCGCCCCCGCCGCAACTCGAAACCGTTTCCTCTCTGTGCACATCCTGTGGAGACAGGCGGCGGCCTGTGGAGAACCGTGGAGAAGCGCCGTGGAGCAGCGATAGAG
The DNA here is from genome assembly GCA_003162255.1 of Acidobacteriaceae bacterium. Lineage (GTDB taxonomy): Bacteria > Acidobacteriota > Terriglobia > Terriglobales > Acidobacteriaceae > Acidiflorens. Next base: position 4,213 of record PMMJ01000333.1, read on the forward strand.
AAGCGAGGAAAACTGCCATGCCCCAGTTTACGGGCCAGAATCCCAGATCCCGATCGCGGATAAAAAGGGAGCAAATAACGGCGTTTTCGGCTCATTTCCCCATTACATCAAACACAGCCCCACGTCTTAGGTGTCAAAACCGGCAACTGGCACGTGTTTCCCATTGACAATCCCATAGCATGGGCGACAATGGCCATCGCCGGTGCTCGCGCTTCGAGCTATCCTCCCCGGCTGACGCGCGGGAACCGAAACGATTAGTGTTAGGAGAGAGCATGAATAAAGCTGATCTGGTTGACCGGATCGCCGGAGCCTGCAGTATTTCCAAGGCCCAGGCGACCACCGCGATCGACACCACCGTGGACAGCGTCACCGCTGCCCTTAGAAAAGGGGACCGGGTTGCATTGATCGGGTTCGGCACGTTCTCCGTCTCGCAGCGCAAGGCCCGCAATGGCCGAAATCCGCAGACCGGTGCCACCATCAAAATAGCTGCCCGTAGAGTCGCCAAATTCACTCCCGGGAACGAACTCAAGAAGGCAGTCAACAAGAAATAAGGGAACCTCAGGGTTTTTGTTTATGAGCAAAACGGCAGGGGGGGTCGGCCCTGCCGTTTTGCTTTTAGCTGACAGCTTTCAGCTCTCAGCTGTCAGTCAAGGCGGCTTTGCGAGGACTGCGGCTTGGGGCTAGAATTCGGGACGGCGGAGGTTACCATAATGTTACAAGCCTTGCTTGGCTTCATTATAGTTGGTTCCTTCCCATGTGTAGCAATCCTCTGGACTTGGACAGTGATAGTTGCATTGCGATTGTTCAGCATACGGTTGCCCTTTTCATTTCCTATTCATATCAACCCTCGTAGGCAGCGCGAGTTGGATGATGTCCTGAAGGGGAAATCCTTGGGAACGTATGTTCTTGTCTCTGGGTTTTTACTATTTTCCTGTCCTCTTTGGGCTGGGCTGACGGCTTACAACTTGCTCTGTGACCGTTACATTTGGCCTTCAACATATAGCGTAGGCCGCTTTACGGGAACGATACTGACGTTTGCGGTCGCCGGGGTTTGGTTCGGCGTGAGAGATTGGAAGAGGTCCGCAAAGAGAGAATCCGGTATTACGATCTGATCGCCGTTCGGCGGCGCGGATTTGCTGAAGGCTAATAGCTGACACCTGCCTTGCTGAATCCTTCCTAACTCCGGTAGAATCAAATATCTGAATCGAGGATTTAGGAACTGACATGAAAGCAGCCATCCATCCGCACTACAGTGAGATCCGCGTCCATTGCGCTTGCGGGAACACATTTATCACCCGCTCCACCCATAAGGGCGACATCGGCGTAGAAATCTGCGCTGCCTGCCATCCCTTTTTCACCGGCAAGCAGAAGCTCATGGACACCGCCGGCCGCATCGAGCGTTTCCGCCGAAAGTNNGCTTCCGCCGCAAGTACGCCAAGAGCGACGCCGCCAAAGCCGAAGCGGCAAAAGCCGAGGCGGCAAAGAAGTAACCTTCGTTTCGGGATCAACGCGAGTTTCTCGAATATCAGGCCCTCGCCCCGGCGAGGGCTTTTCGTTGCCTGCTAAGCTCGGCGCCGCGCGCGAACGATGTAGTTTCCAGCCACCAGCCCGGCCACCAGCAGAACAAGCCCGGGGAGCGCGGTCGAGCCGACCAAGGCGAGCGAATACGGCGCTTCATACAAGACCACTGCATTCCGCCAGCCGCGGACAACTAGAGCGTTGATCAGCCGAACAGACACAGTTCCCAGCGGCATGGACGCCGCTTGAATCAGCAATTCAATTCCCCTGGCGACAATAAGAGCAGCCGCTATTGAGACGGCGTACGATGCCTTCGAGTTGGCGCGGATTGCGGGCATGGGTGAGGCAAACGTCCAATCAACTCTGGATTCCGGNNTAACGCCGGTAACGCAGACTGCATAATCGAGCGAGATTCCCGAGCTTGCATGTACCAGATAACGGGCTGCATCAGTAAGGAAATGAAGCCGGCGATGGCTTGCACCACCAGCATGCCAATGACGATCGCCCCGATGTACTGAGTCAAAAAGATTTCTCGGATTCGCCTCATAGCCGCGAATTCTACATCGGGGTTGGGGACTTGGAAAGGACGTAGAATACAGCTGTGCAGAAGTTCTGGGACAACTCGGATGCAGCCGTGGATCGGACGGGCAAGTCGCCCGTTGCTCCATCGTCCGCGCGCACATCGCCACGGGCTTTTCCTGCGTCCCTGAAGATTGGCAACGTTGAGATCGCTCCCGCCACCGTGCTCGCGCCCATGTCCGGCGTCACCGACACCGTTTTCCGCCGCTTCATCAAGCACCTCGGCGGATGCGGCCTGATCATGAC
>PMMJ01000452.1 GCA_003162255.1 Acidobacteriaceae bacterium
GCTGCGGGGATGGAGCTTGCCGCGATCGCCGTAACCGAGATTGCAGAGGAAGTTGACTTTCCATTTGCCGTCAGGAAAGAATTCGGCGTTCACTTTCGCCGCGTCGAAGCCGGACATCGGGCCGCAATCAAGCCCCACGGCTCGAGCGGCGAGTATGAAGTAGCCCCCCTGCAGCGAACTATTGCGCAAGGCCGATTCGTCGATCAACGGCTGGTTCCCTACGAAATAAGAGCGCATGTCGGCGTGTGGAAACAACTTGGGCAGCTTCTCGTGAAACTCGGTGTCCCAGGCGACAATCACGGTGACTGGCGCCGCCTTTGTTTTTTCGACATTGCTCGGTGCGAGAGCAGGCAGAAGTCGCTCCTTCGCCGCTTCGCTTTCAAGAAACAGGAAACGTGCGGGAGTAGAGTTCGCGCTCGTCGGACCCAGCCGCGCCAGCTCATACACCTCGCGCAGCGTTTCGACGGGGACGCGCGTGGGCAGCCACGCGGAATGCGTACGGGCTTGGCGGAACAGCTGGTCTAGGGCATCGCTGGAGATTTTGGTTGAGTGCGCGGCGGCATCCACTATTTGTGTCATCGATCCTCTCGCAGTTGATTTAGCTCTTTAGATGTTGGAGCCCGCCAAGAGATTCGGGACCGATGAACAATAGGGCATTAACGTACATCATGCGGAAATCGCCGCGCACTTCATGGTGTTAGACAATCACTTCCACGGTCCACCCGTGTGCACCATCCACAGATCGGTGCCCGGCGCGCTGATCACGCCAAACGGCATCCAGAAGTAACCTCGCTGCCCCAACCGTCGCCCCAGCTATTCTGGATAAGCGCCAGTTGCTTCGATAAGTCATAGCCGAGACAGAGCACTTCGTGTCCGCCCTGTTGCTGTTCACCCGGTTTCGGAATCGGCATAATGCCGGTGTCCGCTACCTGCTGCGACATGAATGACTCGTAGACCGTGAATCCGACTGTAACCGGCCACGGCGTTGCATCGGCCAGGCAACGTAGAAAGTCCGACAAGGTTCCAATCCGATGATAGGCACCCGTCTTGTACCTGAACGCGTTCTGCGCCTGCTCCGCGGTCGGGGCCGTGAACTTGCCCGCGACGTAAGGACAGAGTGACGTTTCGCAGCAGCCTTTCGCGGTGAGCACCTGGCAACCGGTGCGCGGCATCGCACCATCGTCACTCGGGAAGGAACCATCCGCAATCAGTTCCTCGACATAGAGGAACTGTGGGCTCAGGATCGGCGATGTCTTCTCGTACTTCCGCGCGATCCACTCGCGCGCCGACGAAAAAGCATGCCCGGTGCAACTGCCTTCCTCGCCCTGGTCCTTGATCGGTCCGCCGAACTCCCGTAGATCCACCTGTTGCGGGACCGGCTCCGCGCGCGGTGAAGCCCGGTACATCCGATCCCGCACATCGTGAACGTCACGCAACGCGCCGAACTTGCGGTTCGTCACTGCAGCCGTCCGAACGCTACCGCCCGCTCAAACCTAGAGTGTTGGTGGAGTCTTAGTTTCTGGGTTGCCGCGTCGACAGCCGCGTTGCCCGTTGGGGCCACCAGAATGCTGTTGTAATGAGCCGCAAAAGTGGAGACGCTGTAAGGCGCCGCGATCTTCACGCTTCGGATCGCAGCCGCGTTCTGGCACGATGGAATCACCGCTGTGATTGCACTCACCGTCCCTGCCACCAAATCCGTAAGCAGGGTAATTTTCGTCTGCGTGTTCGCATCGCTGACCTGCGCCACCTGAAGCACCAGCTGCTGATCGGCTTGGTATGCGCTCACAGCCGCCTGCAACTGCTGGCAAACGCCCGGCGCGGATCCCGACGAGGCCTTGGCGAAATCGGCGGCCAGCGTCTTGATGACCGTCGCGTCCGCGCCAATCTTCGCGGCAAGGTTGCCGTTCACTGGTTGGCCGTTGGCCACGGCGACGATTTGCAGAATGTCGATCAGCGCCGGCGCGGCTGCGGACAGAATGGAATCGAGCGTCGACACCCAAGCGGTCGAACATGCGGTCGAGAACATGGCAAGACACAGCGCAACGACAACTTTCCTCATAAGATGGCTCTCCTTTTGATTTTTGAGAATTGAGTTACTTACTTTCGCGGCGAGGGCGCGCAGGTGCCGCAGGCGGCCCGATTACGGAGTTCCTGCAGTTCCGTCTGAATGAGCAGCTGCTGCCCCTGAATGCCTTTTACCGTGGCCTCATTGCTGTTTCCCATGGCCTGAAGCGCGGCGATCGCAATGTCGCGTACATTGGCCTGCGCCGTGTGTTCCTTTTTCCACGTCTGATCCGCGATTCTCTGCTCCTCGCGCTGGCCGGCCAGTTTCTGCGCTGCCCCAAATGCCAGGACGCCATTGATCAGGAAGCCGACGAACGCAATCGTGGCCGCGCCGTAGTCGTTCCAGAAAGTGGGAGTGATCTGCGTTAGTACCATTACGGTTTCGCGGTCCATTCAACCGCTCAGTTCTTCGAGTTGACGCCGGCATACGGCGAAGGCAGCCAATGCGCCACAACGAGCGCCAGCGGCGCAAAGATCGCCGCCGCGGCGGCATGGTTCATCCAAAATGCGGCAATCGCCGGCGTGGCAGTGCTCGCGAGCGTGGTAAGTAGCAGCACAACGGTGGGCAGATAAGCAGCGTATTTTTTCAAGATAGTATCTCCTTAATAAAGGCGTTACACCTACGTCGCTCGTGGTAATGAAAACAAATCGGTCAGGCCCTGATGCCGGCCTCATACGCGGCCCTCGACGAACGCTTCGTCAGAGCCTCCCGTCGGGATGGCAATCCCTCCAGTGCCAGTCCAACGTGAACCCATCCGTACTCGAGGATTAGTTGGTCGTACTCAATATCGGACTTCAAGATAGCCAGCGCCACTTCCCCTGGCGCGCCAAACGCGGAACAAACAAAATCACAAGCCCGTCCGAAACAGTGAGCGCTCGTCGCCACTCCGCGGACCGCCTTATTGACGTCCGGGGCGCGGTAGCCGCTGTGCACGACGATGGGCTTGCTCCCGAGCAACGTTCTAACTTTTTCCATGACCGCCGCCACCAGGACCAGGTTCTTAATGACGCTCGCGGTCGGAGTGTTGTCCAGCCCAAGCCGCGCCCCCGCTTCGGAGAAAGACAATTCTTCCAACGTGAAATGCTCTGAGATTTTCATGGGGTTCTGGCCGTAGGGAATCTCTGATTAGGTTCGTTCTCGGGTAGCCTTGGGTAGGGCACGGCTTCGGCCGTGCCACTGGAAACCCGCCAAATACGCGGCTGAGGCCGACGTCCCAAGGCAGCTCAACTCTCCTAGTTGCCGTAGAGTTTTACAATAAGAATGTCGGAGCGGCAGTTCGATGCGTTGTTGGTATTGACCCAGGTAATGTTCCCGGGAGGTGTTTCGGTGACGGTCGCCGATGCGCCTTGCGGAAAGGTTGGTTCCGTTGGGCCAGTCGCGCAAGGGGTGCCTGAACACGATTGCACTTGATAGATAAAATTGCCTCTGTTTCCACCGTTCTGCGGCATGATGTAATTGCTGAATATGCCGGGCCCGGAACCCGAGTAAGCTGTGAAATCAGTGTTGTCGGACCTCTGCCAGTCCGGTCCCCCCACATTGCAGGACGTCGTGCCGCTAGTCGATCCGAACTGACCCTCGCCGTCCGTGACCCATACAGCGTATTTCCCCGTATAGGACTCGAGGGTAATTGCATTTTGCACTTCAAAATTCCAGGACCAGCCGCTGTTGAAGTTGTGCGCCGCACGCCAGGTAGTCCCAGGAAGCGTCCCGCTCGTCTGTGTGAGGTCGATCTCGTCGTAGTAAGGACACGGAGGAGTCGATCCGCCCAGTAAGCTGTAAGTTCCACCTACGTCCTGCCAGCCAATCATTACCGGGTAATCGTCGGCCTGGGTAATAGTGTCCACATGGTTCCAGGAGAAGTGGTCGTCGTCGCAGATGTCGATGCCAGCCGCAAAGATGTTCGCGGCATTGTTGAGAGACGTGAATGGAGCGTGCCATTTCTGGCCGACCGCGAGGCCACTGTAGCCTTCCCCAAAGTGCCCAGTGCAGTAAGTTGTCGGGTACAGCCCGCATTTTCCGGCGATGGTGGTCGTGCCTTCCACCCACACCCACGGCCCCTCGGAGTACACGCCATTGAGCATGTAGTTTTGGGCCGACGCGTCGGCCAGGAATATACGAGTCGCCCGCTGAGGCAAACCCCTCGTGCTGCTTGAACATGTCCGGTCCCACCTGGGTGCCTTGGGCGCTGCATCCAGTCGCGCCGCTCACGCCCGCGGAGTTACTTAACGTCACCGACCCGGCCGCCGAGGCCGACGCCGTGAAGGTTCCGTTGTCGGCGGAGATCGAGCATCCTGTCACCGCGAAGCTGTAGTTGACATACGCGTTGCTGCCGCCGCCCGTGGTGCCCGTATAAACTGTCGTTCCACCCGAAGCATTTCCAGGCATGACCGAAAATGCCGGAGTAGTTGAGTAACTCTGGTAAGTCATCGGGCAGGGGGTAGTGATGTTGCATGACCCGTCGTGCTTCCAAAGTGTGCCGGTTACAGTGTTCCAGATGTCGCAGCCGCCGTTCAGGCCATAGGAAGGTTTCCAGACGGCGAGATAGACTCCGACGGAATTGGAGATGTTATTGTTCCCGTACGACTCCACAAACAAGGTGTCGTCTTGCGAGGTCGTAAACACTCCTGTCCAATTTGCGCCGCTTGCGGTCCATCCGGGATAGCCGTTGTAGGAATTCTGGAGACAGTTGTAAGTTGATGTGCTGGAGTTATAGGAATTGATGAAGTCGAATAACTCCGCGTGGCTCGCGACTGTCCACGTCCCGCCGAATCCGCCTGTCTTCGTATAAGTGTCTTGGTAGAGTTGTGAATTGTTCACTCCTTCGAGAATGTAGGCCACATTGGGATTCGTGTGGCTGGCTTGCACCGGTTGATCGCCATAGCTGATCCCGGTGTAGGCGCACGAGTTGCCATTGAAGGACAGGATATAGTCGCCGTTGCCGTAATTGAGACTTATCCAAGAATCGTCGGAGGCGAAGATGTTCGGCTCTCCGTTGTCTCTCGTTCCCCAGAACGAAGCATATCCCAGCGTGTTCGCATCCGTGCAGCGAATGATCGGCATCTCGAAGTCTGAAGGCGTTTGCACAATGCCCGCGCCAACCAGGTTCCCGCACTGCTGAAACACATACGGATTACTGGACGTGCAGTTCGTGTTGTTCGCGGGAGTATTCGTCGTCCCCCAGACAGGAATCTGCGCTGGGAGTGGCACTGCGGCAGTGCTCATGTTGAGACAAGAGTAAGTCGGAGGTCCGCAGGCCGCTGCGCCATAGGTGGCCGTCCTCTGGTACATTGCAGAACCCGAGTAAGCCGCTTGCCCGAAGGCAGGAAGGCAAAATAGTACGATTGCCAACAAGTTCTTCATCGCTCTTTGCTCCGTCAATGCGAGGTGATTCCGGCACTGCCCTCGGGTAAGGGGCTGCGTAAGGGCGAGATTGCGTCCTGCCGGAAGCCTGAAGCCCATGCCCTCGCGAAGCGCGAGGTGCTGGCTTTCCCGTCTTCGCTATAATGTTTGTTTGCTNNGTAGTCATGCCCCAGATGGGCGAATCAATTTTCGAGGGAACCATCACCAAGTGGCTGAAAAAGCCGGGTGACAAGGTCCAACGCGACGAACCCCTGTTCGAGATTTCCACCGACAAGGTCGACGCTGAAATCCCCGCCCCCGCCAGCGGAATCCTTCAGGAGATCAAGGTTTCCGAAGGCAACACGGTGCAGGTCAACACCGTCGTCGGTGTGATTGGCGAAGGCAATGGCGCTTCCACGTCCGCGCCCACCAAGGCCGCTGCGCCCGCCCCTGCCGCTCCGGCATCCTCTAAGAAAGAAGTTCCGGCTCCGCCGGCGCCCGCGCCTGCTGCCAGCGCTCCGGAGGATGAAGAAGATTCCGACGTCCGCTCATCCCCGCTCGTCCGCAAGCTCGCCCGCGAGCACAACGTGGAACTAGCAAAGGTAAGTGGCACCGGAACCGGCGGGCGAGTTACCAAGCAAGACGTTCTCGATTTCGTCGAGCGCCGCACCGCCGCTCCTGTCGCGCCCCCCGCTCCGCGCCCAGCCTCGGTTCCCGCGCCCGCCGTCATTCCCGGCGAACTCGTGCCCATGTCCCAGATGCGCAAGATCATCGCGCAGCGCATGATTGAATCGCGCCGCACCAGCGCTCACGTCCACTGCATGTTCGAGGTGGACATGACTCGCATCGTCAATTTGCGCAACCAGCTCAAGAACGGTTTCGAGCAACGTTACGGCGCGCGGCTCACCTTCATGCCGTTCTTCGTACGCGCCGCCATCATCGCGCTGCAGCAATATCCGATCGTCAACGGCTCGCTCGAAGGCGACAGCGTCCGCTATCACAAGCACGTCAATGCGGGCATCGCCGTCGCGCTCGATTGGGGATTGATCGTCCCTGTTCTCAAGAATGCTGACGAACTCAACTTCCTCGGATTGCAACGCGGCATCACCGACCTCGGCGAGCGCGCGCGTACCAAGAAGCTGATGCCGGCGGACGTCGAAGGTGCCACCTTCACCATCACCAATCCCGGCCAGTTTGGCGCCGTGTTCGGATTGCCCATCATCAATCAGCCGAACGCGGCCATCATGGGCGTCGGCGGTATCGCCAAACAACCGATGGTAATCACCGACAAGGACGGCTCAGATTCCATCGCCATCCGTTCCGTCGTTCACCTTACGCTGGGCTACGACCATCGCATTATCGATGGCGCCCTGGCCGACCAGTTCATGGTCGTCGTGAAGAAGACTCTGGAAAACTGGAGTGAAGAAGTCGGCTAGCCGCTTGGCGCCCAGTCAAACTACTTTTTTATAGCGGATAGTCGACATGCAGCTTCGTCGAATACCGCGAATACTTCGGCGGCACGCTGCCGTCGTAGCTTCTTAGAAAATAGTCTTGTGCTCGCGCATACCGCGTGAGCGTAAAGCTGCTGCTCGTGAACCGTCCCACCAGGTTGCCGTTGTAACCCGCCCCCCATCCCTCGTCTGAGTACCGCACTTCGATGCCGCCGCCCGCCACAGGGGTGAATCCCACGTCCACCGTCACCGTCGTCGAGCCCACCGCCGTAGCCTCCGCTTCGGTGAGATCGGCAAGGTAAACATTTCCCACCATGCTCACATCGATCGGCGTCAGCACCTCGGTCTGCTTCATCAGCGCCGTTACAAAAGCGAAATCCAGAGAAGGATCCCCGGCATCCACAAACCGCAAGGTGTAGCGGTTGTTCTCACCGGCAATGTCGGCGATCTCCACATCCACTTCGCGCACGATTGCCAAAAACGACGCCATCCGCGATGGAACATTGACCGCCAGCCCATCTCCCGGAAAAATGTCCGCCGCCCCGCCCGGCAGAAACTGGCTCCACGCTTGGTACTCCCCGCGCCATCCCTGCCCGGCGTCATCCAGCAATGCCAGCGCCGCAATTTCGCAATCTGCATCGGTGCGTGGGGCCGGGAGCCCAATCTCCCGCACACTCCCGCGCACGCCGTCATCGCCGCCGCGCTTATGAGCCGCAATGCCCGCCGAGTTAGTTACTCGCGCCATTGCGTGGCCTTGGCCGCGATAGCTCACCTCGATCAGTTCGTTCGCCGCCGGGATGTACTCTGGATAGAATTTCAGTTCCGACTCGGTCGAAACCCGGCACTCAGCCCCATCCAGCAGCGATCCCATCAACACCGTCGTCGTGTTTTCCCCAGGCAACGCGCTACGCACCAGTGCGTCGATTGGCAGCCATATATAAGTGAAGGCAAGCGAACACTGCATGGCGCCGGCATTGATGAGCGCGTAGTTACAAAACCCCGGCGCATTCGTAATGACGTCGTCATACAAAACGGTGGCCCGTGCGATCTGCGTCGCCGGATTCATCGGATCGATATCGTGCACTGCCAGTACAATTCGTACATCGCCGGCGACGGCACCGCCCCCCCGCGGAGATCCGGACGGGTACAGCGAAGAATGAAACACCTGCTGCATTCGGTACGTTTCTGTCGGATACACCCGCGTCGTGAATACGTAATGGTGCCCCGGCGTTGTGGCAAGCGCCGTCCCCGTGACGGAGCCTCCAACCAGCGCTTGTATGTTGCAGTTGCCGCCAGAAGGCGTTATGCGAAAACCCGCCAGACAGCCCGCAATCGAAACGGTCCCAGCATAGAGTCCGCCGATCACTCCATTCGATGCCGCATTGAAGACAACGTCTCCGTGCTCCAGCACCGTGGCGCCGCCTAACTCGATCTTTTCAATGAACTCCAGGAACGTTTGCCCATCGCCCTCTGTTTTTCCCGCAATGTTCAACTGTCCGTTGCTGGCAGTAATCACTCCCAGCGGATCGGTAACGGTCCAATGCGTCGGATCCAGTGCCGCATAAATCTCATCAAGGATTACGCGGTTATACAAAGCAACCTGACTGCTGCGCGTGAACGGCTTCTCTGACAGATAGAAATAAGTCGTGTACCCGTCGCCACAAAAATAATCTTTCACATGGGCGCCTGGCTCCAGCGGCCCCAAAATCGTCAAGTCATTGACCAGCCGGTTCACGCTTTGCAATTGCAGATCGCCCGGAGAAAACGCAGCTGTATCCTCCGCGAGCGCGTATCTGTTAGCCCCGAGTGGCGCAAAGAATAACTTTCCGTTGTCGTCCCGGTACGAGCACCGCCCCGACAGAGCAATCTCCGCCGCCGATGCCGTCCACTTTTTCGCCGGATTGACGCTGTAATACGGAATCGTGTCTCCCGCTTCAACTCCGCTCACGTCGAACCATCCCGGCAACGCCTCCGCCGTCAACTGCCGGAACGCGTCGCCAGCGTTCCGTTCCACAAACGGGGGATGCGGGGGAGGTGCCTTCTGATCCATCAGCATCACGTCACTAAGTGCTACGATCTCGTACCGGTACACTAACCCGCGATCTGCCCAGCCCAGATACTGATATATCGGAGTCTCAACAATGTAACCCGTGAACAGATCATTCCCGTCGTTCAAGGTCAGCGTAACGCGACTGCCGATGACGGGCACTCCCAAACTCTCCTCACCAGCGATCAGGCCGAATTTCAATTCGGCGGGGCTGTTCAGTTTGCGCACCAGAATCGGACTCTTCCCCGCATCCACAAACGCCGTATAGTCCTGCAACCCGATCCCGTCGAGGTTATCAATCAGTAATTTCATGGCTTGTCGGACCGTCCCCCGTGCCCCTCTGCGCCCTCTGTGGTTAAAGATCTTGGACCCTAATAAACTGCAGCTCCAGTCGCCGGAAAATAACTCCGGTAGCAGAGCACTACCTCTCCATCGTTGCCGTCGAGAGTTGGCAGCGCCGCAAATGACGCCCGTAACGCCAACTCTCCGATCGGCTTTTGAATCGTGACCAGACTCTCCCGTACCCACTCCGGCTTCACCGTGCACGGACTTAAAATCGGATAGAAGAAACACACCCGTCCACCCGACTCGTCTTCCGCCACGAATAACCCCGACCACTGTTGCAGAAACGACCCGCCCTCGCGGTCCACAAAAGCGATCACCCGCTGCACCGACGCCCCCGCCGCCGGCGCTCCCCCCGGCAATGCCTGCCTGAGCAGCAACGACGTCGCCATCACCTGCGCGACACGGCCCACGTTGAACGTCACCCGTCGTACATAGTTGGCATCCCGCAGCACGTCAGCCGGATTCTTCACATACGCAGCCGCAATGCCCGTGCCCACGTAGCCAACTTGCTGCGCGTAATCCACATCGCATGCCACCAGGTCGCCAGCCTCGAATCCGGCGATGGCGCCCGCTCCCAACACCAGTTCCAAAGCAGTCGAGCCTGCCAGCAAAGGCACGGCCGTCAACGGAATTCCACCTGACCCCACTGGCGACGCGCTCGGATCGGCTGCCAGCACGTTCATGTGCTCCGCGCCGCCTGCCAGCGCCATCTGCAACTTCCCCCAGTCGCGGAACTCGAAATCGACTCGCGCTCCCAAAGCGTGGCGGACTTGGCCCGACACCGCGCCCGCTGTCCCGCCGATCAGGCCCTCGATCTGCGATGTGCTCGTGCGCTGAAAGTTTTCAATCCATCCCAAGTCAATCCACGGAGCCGGCGGGGCATCCAACTCGAAACCACCATCTTTTGATGGATCGAAAATCGCCGTCGGCCCGTTTACCCTGTCCACCGCCGCGAAGTAAGCCCGCGTCTGCCGCGATATCGGCCGCAATCCCGCCCGCGTCATGCTTCCACCTCGGGCAGAAAAAAATGGATCCTCAGCTGCGCATACCGGTCCACCCGCGCCATGCCCGCACTCCACTGCTGTTTTTGGATCGAAACGTTTCCCGCCGCGTTCCCCATCTCCGGCGCTGTCCAGAAAATTCCTGACCCCAAATCCGCGCTCGGAGTCTGGCTGTAATCGAGCATTTCCGTGTGTGGCGGATCGCAGATTCTAACTAACTCGTCATCCATCTCCGCCAGCCCGCGGCCTCGATCCACCCCTGTTCCACCGCTGCCTTCGCTGCCATACCAGATGTGGCAATCCATGCCCAGCATCGGACGCGTGCTTTCCGCAATCAGGATGTCGCCGAAGTCTACGTAGAACGCTCCCGGCTGCGCTTCCCCAAACCGCGGTTCCATGTTTTCGCGAACCACGATCGCCGGCACCGTAACCCCGTCGATCACCATCGTTCGCGCCGGATTCAACGCTGTCAGCCGCTCCCGCAGCGTCATATAGAAACTGTCTTTCGCCGCTTGCATATTTCTCCTGTTCGTCGTGTCAATTCTCCGCCCGGCGCCATAGCCCGGCCTGATTCGAGAAATTGACTCGAACTCATAACTGATACCTGAGGGCTGACGGCTGATAGCTGATGGCTACTAAGACATCGCTGTCACCCGATACAGATACGCCACTCCCCCGAGCCGTTCGACAACGAACCCCTGGATGTGAAACATTTCTCCGCAGTACACCAATCCCAGCGCCGTCTCGAACAACACTTCCGCCGAGGCCACGTTCCGCTGACTTACTTGCTCGGCCATCGCCGCCTGTCCCGCCAGTAACTCGATTCGCCGCCGTCGACCGTTGTTCTCCGTGGTCAGCTCCACGACAACCACCGGCGCGATCAACACCTGCTCAACTCCCGGGTCCACCAGGCCCAGCTCCGCCACGGCATCGGCCGANNGGCGCCAGCAGCTCTTGCACCGTTGCATCCAGCAGTGAATTGGAGAAGTACCACAACTGCATTCCGTCGGGCACGACGTTCTTCTTTACATTCAGCGCCGGCGTAGCCTGCGCGTTCTTTACCAATTGCGCGCACGCCACTTTGACCGTGTCGGGAAATGTTGCAAACCCAGCCGTATACACAATCTCTATCTCGGTGAACGCCCACCCCATCACATTCACCGGAAGCGTGATTTCTCCTGTCTCCGGACACGCGTCCAGGTCCGCCACGTTCAAGTCCACCCATGTTCCCGGAATTCCGAAAGCTAGAGCCACGTCCCACAAATCAGCCCCGTAATCTAACTCGTCCCGCCGCGGCGTCGCATACCTGCCGCGCGCCGAAACGATCGGCGATGTTGCCGGCGCCACCGTTGACAGCGGCAGATAAGTAAGCTGCACTGGCCTCTGTCCGTTCTCCGTGCGCAACCGCTCTGTGTACTGATTGATCGCCAGCGTGATCCGTCGGCAATGCGCATCGATCATTGCCGACGCTGCCGTCACCCATGCCACATTGGTTGTAGCGCCCAGCCCATATAACTCATATTCCGATGGTTGTAAGTAATTCATGATGGGTTTCCTGTCCTCGATAGTCAGGAACCGGGTGCCCCACTCATTCGTGTTCGTTGCGAATGAGTGGGACCTTCTCCCAGCGTTCGACTACCGCTTTACCAGCACTTCGTAGTGCGCGTAGTTCGCGCCCTNNGCGCCCTTCACCACCACGCCGCCGAACTTCACCACCACACTTTGCGTCATGAGTGAGTTCGGCAGTCCCAGCGTGAACACCCGCGGATTCGGGTCCGTCAGCCAGTGGTACTCGATCAAATCCTCGGTCACGATGTAAGCCGGCAAGGTAGCATTGCCAGTTCCCGGCGTGCCCGTATAGGGAAGGGCCCACTCCGGAATCAGCGGCAAGTCGCCGGCTTGCGTGCTCAAGGTCTTTACGGTTAGTCCGCCCGTGATCTGCGCCGTCGAGAGCACCACGTTGAACTCCGCCTTCATCTCGCGGTCGATCAGGTCGAGCAGTACCGGATTCGCATAGATCGCCGTTGGACGCACATCGAACGACGAACTTGCGACCATCTCCGCGATGGTGCTCTTCAGCCCGTCCACGATGCTGGCCCCGATTGCGATGTTGGTGGTGTTGCCCCCTGCCTCGATCTGTCCGATGGCGCCGAAATACTGAGGCGTCGTTGGCGTGCTCAACGAAGTGTCGTTGCCGTTCCACAGCGCCACGTCGTGCGTGCGCAGGACACCGTCCACCGCATCCGCCAGGTCTTTGGCTTGCAGATATGCAAACTGGCTCTGCTGTGTTCCCACCTCCATGTCAAACAGGTTGTAGTTGATCTGCGATACCAGCGCCTTCAGCGGAACTGTCCGCTCCACTCGCGTCGGCGTTTGCAGCGTCGGCACAATGTTGCGGGGATCAACGAACGCCTGGGTCGCCGTGGGCGAGGCGATTGCCGTCTCCCCAAAAAACCTCGATGGTTGTCCCGTCGCCGGCACTTGCTTCGTCCGTTGCCCGAACACGCCGCGCCGCCGCATAATGTCCGCGATTTCGGTCTGATACCGATTGATCTCGATCGCGCCCGGCCCCAGAAAATCCGCTGCTGCATGCAAATCCAGAAAATTCGCTTTCATGTCTTCTCCTCAATTGAGTTGTTACTGCCGAGTGCCCCCACTCATCGCGCACTTTGCGATGTGCGGGTTTTATTCACCCCAAAGAAAAAGGACGCGATCTAACTCGCGTCCTGACGGCCAACGCTCCAATCACTAGCGACGAAGGGCCAACGACGACTTACTCGATCATCCCCGCCCGTGCCAGCTCCGCTTTCACCGCGATCCGCTGCTCCACGCTCAGCGCCGCAAGCGTCTTATTGAGCACCGCCGGATCCAGCCGTTCGCCTTCGATCTCGTTCTTTCCGATCAGCGCCGACACCACTGGTGATACCGTCTTACGGGCCATCCGCGACGCCTGTGCTTTCAGATCTGCGTTCGACTTCTCCAGATCCACTACACGTTGCTGCAAGTCGGTTCCAGTTCCCGCCGCCTGGCGCCGCTCGGTTGTTTGCGTCATGCTTTCCTCGACCGCCGCCACGATCCGGTCCACTTTCGCATTCAGCATTTCTTGCTGCGCGTCCAGTTTCCCCAATACGCGATCAAGCGTTTCTGTGGCCGTCGCCAGTCGCTCCGCTGCCGCCATCATCTGCTGCACCATCTCTTCGTTCATTTCGTCTAACCTCCTAGGTTTTTGTGCATTCCAATTTGTGACCCAACCCGATTTTGCTTTGAAGGGATGCGGCTTCAGCCGCGCCGTAACTAACACTGAAACGATTGGCGGTTTTAGCCGCTGAGGCTGCTCTACTTATCCCAGTTCAATCCAAGTCGAGCGATACGCCGCTTTATCCCGCCGCAACACGGCTGCTCCCGTAAAGGTCACCCGGTTCAGCACCCACACGCTCGCCGTGATGTC
Source organism: Acidobacteriaceae bacterium (assembly GCA_003162255.1). Taxonomy (GTDB): domain Bacteria; phylum Acidobacteriota; class Terriglobia; order Terriglobales; family Acidobacteriaceae; genus Acidiflorens. The sequence continues at coordinate 13,697 of PMMJ01000452.1, forward strand.
TTCCACCAGCGCATCCGTGATCTCATAGGACATTCCAAGCCCCGCGCGCGAAGAACGAACCTTCCTATCCGCGTTCTCCGCCTCCACCGAGCCCGATGCTCCCGCCCGCCCCGGCTTGCCGATTTCAGCCACGATCTCCGGAAAATCGCGAGCATATAGAAACCCACCGACTTCAATAACGCGCCCCACAATTTCAGCTCGCGTGATCACCCCAATCTTCCGCCGCGCGTCGTGACGATCAAGCGCTGGCGAGTAATCGAGCCCCATTCCCATCAGCGATGAGATCGCCGCCTCCGCTGCCCGCCGCGTCAGCAGCACTCGATGCCCCCGCGCCCCCGCTGGCGATTTGTCCGATGCAACATCGACGATCGTCAATACTCCCCGGAACCCTGCCCGGTTCGGATGCCCTTGTACCGTCGGCATGGCAATCGCCATCGACTCCAGTGACAATCCCATTTCTGATCTTTTCACTAAAAGGTCTCAAGTGTTAGGTGTTAGGTGTTAGGTGTTAGGTCTTAGGTCTCAGGAAAACCAAAGACAGCTCAGCTTTGTTCCTGAGACCTGACACCTGCGACCTGAGACCTGTTCTATATAATCTCGGCCAACCCTCGGGCCCGTCTCACCTCATTCACCGTGATCACCCCATTGCGCAGCAGGATCTCGTCAATCTGCGCCTGCTCCATTTCGTCTTGCGCATCGACGTCGGTAAATACAAACTCCAGGTCCGTCCACCCCAGCCTCTTAGCAATTGCGTCCCGCGTCAGGGACTCGGCCACCAGGCGCGCCGTAGGAACAATCGCCGACCGGAACCCCAAGTCGCTCATCTCCCCGGCCGTAGCCCGGTTCACGTCCTGCTCCAATCCCAGGAACTGTGCTGGCAGGTCGAACGCATTCGCGATGATCCGCACCAGAAATTCCTGCCACCCCAGCCGCAGGTCGGCGTCCGTTCCAGCCGCGAACCGCAGCACCTCCGGCTTCGACTCCGCCGACATGATTGGCACCCGTCCCGTGCCCTCAATTTCGTCCTGCCACCACCGGATCAGCCGCTCATGATGTGCCGGAGTCAGACCCTGTAGCCACAGCGCGTACTGCACCACCGAATTCGAAGCCAGCCGCCCCGCATACCGATACGCGCCCAGGAACGCGTTGATCGTTTCGAACGCTACCTCCAGACGCCCCAGCCCAAACGGCGTGTGCGTCCGCGGATTCAGTCGGATGTAACTCAGTTCGTTATCGTTCAGTACGATCTGTCCGTCCGCGCCATTCAGCGCCGTCACCTGCGCATACCGCGGCGAATCGGGACGCCCATCCCAATCCGTCATGATTCGGATCGTCGCCCCATCCACTGGCCACATCACTAGAGGCGACTTATCGGTGGAATCCAGAGACCATCCCTCAACCAGATCGAGTTCGATCGCCCCAAATCCCCCAACGATCACATCCTCCAGTACCTGCTCGATCAGCGAGCGGAACGAATCGTCTGGATTGGGCACCTCGAAGTTCTCGGTCAACACCTGGATCCGCCGCGCGCCATCCGGAAGCTGCTCCAGCACCCGCCCGCGCCGCGGCTGGATGCGCCATCGCATCCCCACAATCCGATCCTTGATTACATTGATCGCCCGTCGAGCCACCGGCGTCTCCGCAAACCGCCGTAAATTGGCCGGTGTAGGCTTAGGCACCAGACTGTGTGGCGCGGGCGCCCCCGCCCGCGAAAAAGCGGGCGGAGAGAACGGAGCCAGGTTCGACCCCGCTCCCGCCGTCCGCCGTCCCTCGCGCCCAGCAAACAAATTCGTGGATAGCAACTCCCGCAAAGACAAAGACACTTCTCCCACCCGGCGTCTGGCGCCGCGCACCCTCTCTCGAATGTTCATGATCTCCTCGTCTAGTGCTTCAACTCCTTGTCATCCTGAGCGAGGATTGCTGCTTACGAAGTAAGCAGCAACCGCAGTCGAAGGACCCCTACGTCTCTCATTCTGCCCCGACAGCACCAAAGCATTCTCTCCGCCAATCGGCATAGGGGGAGTGGTCACCCACTCTCCCCTGCCACACCACCGTACATGCGGGTCCGCATACGGCGGTTCAGTTCGGTTGAGCTAGACGACATCGAGCAACCGTGGAAGGCCGAGCGCGTCGAAGGAAGCAATGGGAAAAGCTAAGGACAGAGCCGGACTGTTGGCGATGCGCCATGGCCCATGGGGACTGCCGGCGGTCTGAGCCGCAAGGTCAGGTCCGATGTTCCGTTGGCGTAGCCGAGCAAACCGCACCAGGCTCCGTTTCCACTGCTTCCAGATCAGGGATCGCATTCTGCGCCGAATCCACTGATCCAGACCCCGCAGCACCGAGGGCGTCTGGCAGTAGCCGAAGTAACTCTTCCAACCACGCAAATAGCTGGCCAGTTCCTTCGTCATCTGTTCCAGACTGATGCCTCGCGTCCGGCGCGTCAGTTCCCGCACTCGTTGCTTACAGCGGAGCAGAGCTTTCGGCGCAACGCGTCGTTTCACTTCCGCTCCTCCCGTAAAGCTAAAGCCCAGAAACTTCCGCTCCTGCGGTCGCGCCACTGCGCTCTTAGTCTCGTTCACCTTGAGCTTGAGTCGTCGCTGGATGAAACTCGTCACGCTTTGCATGACTCGCTTCCCCGCCCGTTCGCTCGCCACGTAGATATTGCAATCATCCGCGTAGCGCACGAAACGGTGCTGGCGCCGCTCCAACTCGCGGTCGAGTTCGTCGAGCACGAGATTCGACAGCAGCGGTGACAAAGGCCCTCCTTGCGGAGTTCCTTCCTCCACCGAACTCACCAACCCGTTCTCCATCACGCCCGACTCCAGGAACGCTCGGATCAACTTGAGCATCCTCTTGTCGCTCACCCGCCGCGCGATCGCCGCCATCAGTTTGTCGTGGTTCACCCGGTCGAAGAACTTCTCTAAGTCCAGATCCACCACCCAGCGGTTGCCCTCGGTAATATACTGCTGCGCCTTCGCCACCGCCTGATGTGCCGAGCGTTGCGGACGAAACCCGTGACTGTGCTCGGAAAACGTTGGGTCCCACCTGCGTTGTAGTACCTGCATTACCGCCTGCTGGATAAATCGATCCAACACCGTTGGTATGCCTAGCTTGCGCATCCCTCCGTCCGGCTTCGCGATTTCCACTCGCCGCACCGCTTGCGGTTGATAGGTCCCACTCAACAGTTGTTCCCGAATGGCTAGCCAGTGCTGCTTCAGATAGCCCGGCAACTCCGACACTTTCATGCCGTCGATTCCCGGACTGCCCTTATTGGCCTTCACTCGTCGTAAGGCCTGCTGGCAGTTTTCCCGCCCGCAGACCTCTTCCATCCGTTGCTCTTGCCTAGCCGTGCTTTCGGTTTCGCAGTTCGCCGTGTACGATTCGGTCCCTTCCCGTGGAGCCCTTGGAGCTTCACTCCTCCCCTCCTCGGTAAAGGCCAGCGCTATCTGTAGCTGGTTTTTCTGCCGCTTGTCGTTCATCGAGTCCTGCGTCCTACTCGCCGCTCCTGGCAGTTCGGGCCTTCGGCCTCGCGGCCTACTATGCCCTCTGCTGACTCCCGCCCCACGCTCAGATTGGATCGCTCCACTCTCAGTCACGATTCCGTGACATGCGACGGGTCTCCCGAAGTAAGCTCGACCGCCTTCCGCGCACAACCGCCGGATTTACCACCAGTGCCCTTGATGGATGTGGGCTTCGCGATCACTTGCTCGCTCGCCCGGCACCGTAGGCCTCCTCATCCGGTTCTTGTTCATCGGCTCGCGCTTTTGCTCCACGCTTCTTTCAGACCTCGCCTCGCGACGACGCCCTTGCG
>PMMJ01000347.1 GCA_003162255.1 Acidobacteriaceae bacterium
TTGAAGAAGATGCCGTTGACGATGCCCTCGACGGCCTGGTCGATTGGCGCGTCGTCGAACACGATGTTGGCCGCCTTGCCGCCGAGTTCGAGCGTAAGCTTTTTGCCCGTGCCGACGCAAAGTTGCGCGAGTTGCTTGCCGATCTCGGTCGAGCCGGTAAACGCAATCTTGTTCACGTCCGCATGCTTGACCAGCGGCGAGCCGCACGTTTCGCCAAAACCAGTGATGACGTTGACCACGCCCTTCGGCAGACCAACTTCGTCGAACCACTTCGCGAGTTCAAGCACTGTGAGCGGCGTCTGCTCCGCCGGCTTAAGCACACAAGTGCATCCCGCAGCCAGTGCGGGAGCCAGTTTCCACGCCGCCATCATCAATGGATAATTCCAGGGAATAATCTGGCCGGCGACGCCCATCGGCTCTTTCAGCGAGAGGCTCATCGCGTTGTCCGGAACGGGATTCACATAGCCGACGACCTTCGTCGCCAGCCCGCCATAGTATTCGAAGCACGTGGCCACGTCGGTGATGTCGAACTCAGCCTCAACAATGGGCTTGCCCGAGTTGCGGCATTCGAGCTCGGCGAGCATGGACAGGTTCTGGCGCACCTTCTCGGCTAGGCGAAAAAGAACGCGCCCACGTTCCTGCGCCGTGCTGGTCGCCCACGGACCTTCCTCAAACGCGGCCTTGGCAGCCGCGACCGCGCGGTTAACGTCGTCAGCGTTCGCGTCGGGAACCTGGGCGATCACCTCTTCGGTTGACGGATCATAGACGGGAAACGTCTTGTTCGTCTTGCTCGCAAGCCACTCGCCATTAATCAGCATCGAATAAGTCTTGACATCAGTTGTAACTCTACCAGGCATAAGTCCTCCGGAAGTCACTTCTATTTAACCACCGCTGCCTGCGGTGGTTTCAGCCGCCCGTAAACAAAAAAGAAGAATGCGGCCAGCACCAGAAAAAACAGCGTAAAGCCGGACATCTTCGCCTCATACCTCCAGACCGAAGTAATCTGCTTGGCCGGAAAAAACGCCAATACGATTCCCAGCGCCGTGGTCACGAAACCGCAGACTCCGGAAACAATCAGCTTGCCGCGGCCATAGCGCCCGCCGGACAACTCGCCCCTCACGCCAAATTTCAGCAGCGCCGCAAATACATACAGGAACGGCACCAGTTGCAGAACGACCGCGAGGGAAAGCATGGTCTGAAAGGCTTCCTGCACCCCGCCCGAGGCGTAGAAATTGATGACGATCAAGATAAGCGATACGATCGCCTGCACGATCAGCGCTGCGTAGGGCGTTCTATACTTAGGATGAACTCTGCCGAGCCACGAGGGCATGTACGAATCAAGTCCGGCAACAAAAGGGATTCGCGCCGATCCGCCCATCCAAGCCGAACCAATCCCCGCGATCGACAGGCTCAGCAGCAACGCAAACGGGGTAACGATCCACGCCACGCCGACTTTGCCGGCCATATGGCTCACGGCCTGAACAATGCCCTGCAACACGCTAATGTCATTCTTGCCGACCGCAACCAGCAGAGTCAGCGTCGCTCCGATATAAAGCAACCCGGAAATCACGCCGCCCCATGCCACCGCGCCCGGCAATGTTTTCTGCGGATCCTTGATTTCATCCCCCATCACCGAAGCCAGTTCAAGGCCCACCAGGCCGAAGCAAATCACACCGAACGAATTCAGAACGAACCGCGGATCCGGCGGAATCCGAAAATCAGCGGATGTTACGGTCGTGCCAAAACGCGACCAGACCGTGAAGCCCAAACCGATCAGAACCGCAGCCGCGATGAACGTTCCAATGGCGCCCAGGTTGTTGAGCCACTTTCCCACGCCCAGTCCGACAATGTTCACGAGCGTCAACAGCACCAGTAGCGACACGGAAGCGGCCATTGCGAAGGTCTTATTGTCTGCGAGCGCCGCGTGCCCCGCGCCCATCGCAAACACTGTCACTCCGACGAAATACAACATCACCGTCGGCACATACAGCATGTTATTCGTCCAGTAACACCAGCCCGATAAAAATCCGTGAAAGTCGCCAAATACTTCCTTTGCCCACAAATACACGCCGCCCTCGCCCGGGTAGCGATGCGCGAGTTCGATCACCGCGATCCCCTGCGGCCAGAAGAACAGGAGCAGCGAAATGATCCAAAGCCAGACAGTCACGCCGCCGTTGGCAGCAATGCTCGGGACAACGTTGAGATTGAAAACCGCAACGACAAACAACAACACTAAGTCAAAGCGTCCAAGGACGCGTTTTAGGTGCGGCTGGTTAGGATCAGAAGTCATCGGATTATCGGGTCACCGGGTGATCGGGCCATCTGCCCCGCCCGGATCTCGGGTTTTCAATCTCCCGATGACCCGATGGCAAGATGACCCGATTTGACTAGTGCGTTGCCACCGCTCCCAAGCGCTCGTGTTGCGCCGCTGCCAGCGATTCGGCAACATCGGCAAATGCCGCCAGGTGCTGATCGATGTCGGCGTCGGTGTGCTGCACCGAGATCGTCCACTGCTCATCCCACCAATAAGGCTGCGCCATGACGCCGCGATTCACCATGCCGAACCAGTAATGCCGCCACAAATCCACATCGATCGGCAGCCAGTCGCGGTAGTTGCGAATCTCCTTCGGATACAACATCAGCGCGCCGTTCGCGCCCGCGCTCGCAATGTACCCCTGCAAGCCGACTTTAGCGACCGTCTTCTTATATCCATCGACGAGCTTGCTGCTAAGCCTCCCGATGAGCGTGTAGTTATCCCGGGTAAGGACTTCGCGGAAAGTCGCAATACCCGCCGCCATCGAAATCGGGTTCGTGTTATAAGTGCCGCCGTGGAACACTCTGTGGTCCGAGATCAAACCCATGACTCGCTTATGCGCGCCGAACGCCGCCAGAGGGAATCCGCCGCCAATCGACTTCGCCAGGCAAATCATATCCGGCGCCACGCCAAAGTATTCCGAAGCGCCGCCCCAGCAGAGTTTTGCGCCCGTCTTGACTTCGTCGAAGATCAGCAGCGCGCCGTACTTATCGCAGAGCGCCCGCAGCCCTTCCAGAAATCCTTTCTCCGGCATGCAGAGGCCAACGTTCATCATGATCGGTTCCAGGATGATGGCCGCCACTTCATTCGGATTCTCTCTGAACCGGCGTTCCACCGTTTCCAGATCATTGAACGTAGCAATCAGCACATTTGCGATGCTCGTCTTCGGCACACCGGCCCCGCCCGACACAGGTTTCGGATTCTTGATATCGCCGAAATCGTCGGCCGGCGGATGAGGTTTCACGCTTACCAGCGCTGCATCGTGCAGTCCGTGGTAGCCACCTTCAAACTTGATGATTTTGTCGCGTCCAGTCGCGGCGCGGGCAAGACGAATGGTGTGCATGGTGGCTTCCGTGCCGCTGTTGCCGAAGCGGCACATCTCGATAGGAAAACGCGTGCAGATTTCTTCCGCCAGTTCCCATTCCAGGTTGTGCGGCATGCCGTAAGCGGTGCCCTTGTGCAGTCGCCCCTCCACGGCTTTGATCACGGCCGGATGCGAATGCCCCGCCATGAGCGTTCCAAAACATAGATTGTGGTCGATATATTCGTTACCATCAAGATCGCTGAACTTGCTGCCCGATGCCTCAGACACAAAAATCGGATACGGATCATAAGCGCGGTAGTTACTAGCCACGCCCAAGGGCAGACGCTTCAAGTTCTTCTTATGCGCTTCGGCGGACTTCGGAGTGCGGCGCTCGAACGTGTCGAGCTCTTTTTGCAATGCGGGGTACATCGTGATCTCCAATAAGACTCAGGCCGGATCGGCCATTAGATTAGACCCTGGGCGGGATGAACCGCCCGTGGATTCGTTTGTTGTACTGTTCTTTCAAGCTAGAAGTAAAACTTCAATGCAAACTGCGCCAGACGTGGGTCTTTGACCTGGGTGACCTGGCCAAACTGAGAACCGTCAGTAATGTTGCCGTCCGGGTTATAGAACTGTGTGTGATTGAAGACGTTGAATAGCTCGGCGCGAAATTCGAAGCGCGTACGCTCGTTGACCGGAATGTTTTTCATGACGGCAAAATCAGTTTCGCTGATGCCTGGGCCGCAGCAGATCGTGCGCGGCGCGTTGCCGACAGTACCAAAGATCCCGGACTCACTGAAAATCGAGCTGTTGTTGAAATAGTAATTGCTGTTGCTTTGCGGCCTTTGCCACGAGAAGGCAGCGATCTGGTTGGGCTCGCCCGGATACTCGAAGTCCGCGCTGTTCATCAGCTCATTGTCGGAGGATGACGTGATGCGAATCGGAAATCCTGTCTGGTAAGTCGTAACCCCCGACACCGCCCAGTTGTCGAGCAGTTTCCCGGCAACGCCGCTGTACTTTCTAATCGGCGGTTCCCAGTAGTAGCTAATGACAAAGCGGTGACGCGCGTCGAAGAGCGACGGCCCATAATTATGAGCGCCCGGCAGCGGATCCAATATTCCTTCGAAGCTAGAGGCTTCGTCGATGGACTTACTCCAGGTATAGGCTGCGGTAAATTGAAGCCCGCGCGCAAACCGTTTCTCCAACGATACCTGCAAAGAGTTATAGGCCGAACTGGCAATCGTGTCCTGAGCGAAGATGCTGGTGAACACCGGAATGCCGCTGGCAGGACATCCGGCTCCGGTCGTTGGATTGCACTGCGGCGACGAGTATGGGCGCAGCCCTACAAAGTTCAACGTTTGGCCTGATCCGGCGACAACCGTGCCGTTGGGCATATGGAAACCCCCGCCCGCGGAACTGGTGAATCCGCTCGGGACTGTGACAACGTACGGTGCGTCTTCTCCGAATTGGCCGCAACTGACCAGATCGCCAATGCCATCTGTAACGTTGTTAGGATTCGCCGTTGCGATGGCAGTGATATCCACGCAAGTCTGCGGATTCGAGTAATTGATGTCATGCGTTGCCAACAGGCGGTGCCCTTGCGATCCCACGTAGCCGACCTCCAGCTTCGTGTCTTTAGCTAACTCGCGCTGGATGGTCAAGTTGTACTGGGCGGAATACTGCGAACGCATGTGCGGCTGGAAATCGCCAAACAGATCGATCGGCTCGAATGTCGCCCAATCCTGAGTGTTTCCTCGTTTGGGAGTGATGACTCCGTTAAACGGATTCAGATAAGTGGTAGCGCCGTCCTGGCCCAGGAAAGGCAGGTTAAACTGCGTCTCATTGACGGTAGTGCTCCCGCCAAAGGGCGGTTCAGCGCCGAATTGTGCGAGCACGAGCTGTTCGATGGGGTTGTAGAAGAGCCCCCAGCCAGCGCGAATGCTGGTCTTGCCGGAACTGCCCGGGCTCCAGGCAATG
>PMMJ01000480.1 GCA_003162255.1 Acidobacteriaceae bacterium
ATTAGACCCTGCCCCTGCCCGGACAGCCCGCCTTGCCCTGGAACACCGGCAGCGAATCCGCTAGTGGGGCCGTTAAGGGACACTGGCCCAGTCAGCAGCCCGCCGCGGTCAGCCTGCGGTACGTAAATGAAAAGCCAGTCGTTGTAATGGGTCTTCTCGCTGAACACGCGAATCGTCTTCGCCTTGCTCAAGCTGGCGACCCCGAGGATCGGCCCTCCGCCGAAGGTCTGCCCGCTCAAGCCGGAGCTGGGAGTGGAACTCGATGACGACGATCCCGGATTCGGATTTCCCGCCGCATCCGACGGATTGCCAGAAGATGGATTGCCGGAATCTGGATTGCCGGAATCGCCAGTGGCAGGGTTCGGCGTGTTCAAGTTCGTCTGTTGCACGCCGGTTTGCGCGGCCAAGCCACCCAGCGCGCTTTGCAGCCCAGCCAATCCTCCCTGCATTCCGCCGACTCCGCCTTGACCCTGCAGTCCAGCTTGTCCCGGGAGCCCGCTCTGCCCAGGTATTTGTCCCAACAGCGGCCCGTTGTTTAAGGTGATGTCCTGCTGATGCAGGAGTTTGAAATCCCTCTCTTTGCCCGTGGCCGGATCCCGGTTCATCGGATCGGTATAGCGCTTGCGGAGGAACCGCATGTTGTTGGTATTCTCCAGTTCCTCAATGCGCGTGGGATACCGCCCAAACTTCTTGTAGAAGTGTTGAATCGCGCGCATGTACGCGGTTCCCCGATGTCTCAACTCGTCTTCGCGGTCGCGGCGAACCTGCTGGCTAATGTCGGGGAGCACGGTGAGCAGAGCAATGGTGATGAGCGCCAGCGCCAGCACCAGCGTNNATTACCAATTACAAATTACCAATCACAAATCAGTTTCATCCTTGCGTTAAGGGCAGGCTCTGTCGGTTGTTGTTGAGGACGTCTTCCACGTCCACCGCTGCCGGTGAGATGTGCAAGACGCGATAGCGCCGGTCGACAATGTCACCCTCAGCGGCGATAAAAACGTCTTCACCCTGCGACAAGAACACCTTCTTCGTCTCTCCAGGCCGGTTCGCGAAACCAAAAAACTTGAGGGTAATCGGCGGCGGGGGCGGTGGTGGGGGAGGCGTACGCAGAGTGGCGGACTCGGGTGCATCCGTGACACCGGATCCCTTGGGTTTTTCGATAACCGCCACCGACCCCGCGACAAAAATGTTTCTTCCGTTGCCCGCGTACTTGATTTCCTCGCTTCGTCTCAGCAGGTTCAGGTCCAGCGTAGGATCCAGCTGCGGCTCAACCACCGGCACCACTTTTCCTGAAGCCGTGCGCCGTGTGCCGGGCTTGGCCGGTGCGGATGTTGTCTGAGCCGTTACATGGGGCGCCGCCACCGACTGGGGCCAAAACTCGTAGCCCAGCATCACCAGTGCAATCGCGGCCAACACCGCGAGCCAGATGACTTTCTTCCGGTTTTCGACTTCCAGTTTCACTCAGGCACCTGACCGCAGATAACTGTGGATCGTAATTTGCAGCTTCACCGGCCCCGCGCTTTCGCCGGCCAGATCCACGCTATCCACCGCAAAAAACAGCTTTGACCGTTCCAGCGTATTGATGAACCGTACCAGTTGCAGATAGTCTCCGGAAAAACTCAACTCGATTTCGACTGGAATCACGCCCGAGACTTCCGGATCCTCTTCCTTGTACTTCGCCTGCTGGATCCCAATTCCATTCTCCGCCGCCAGTTTCCCCAGTCCAGTGGCGAGATCGGAATCCGTCGCGGCAAAGCGGTCCTTGTAAAACCCGCTGATCTGATCCTTCGCCAGCACGATCTTCTTGTCCATGCCGCGCAGCGGTTCCACCTCGCGGGTCCTCTTCGTCAGCTCGGCCCTCAACTCATTAATTTGCAGCCGTCGCGAACCCGCCGAACCCACCAGCGGCGAGAACAGAACTGCCACCGCTACCACATCGACGGCCAGCATCGTACCAATCGCAACTTTCAACTTGCGCCGCGAATTCGCAAAGTCCGGCATTACTTTCCGCTCCTGTCGGTCGCGTCGGGAATATATATTGCGACTACCGCAGCCGCTACGCCGCTTCCCGCTTCCCCGGTTTGCCCTTCCTGCACCAGTTGCGCTCCCTNNTAACGACCGCGGCACGCGTGTCGCCCGCCACCCGCATGTCGAGTTGCATCTGATTCTGCTCGTTCAATTCCGGGCGCAGTGAGACCACATGCAGGTTCGGGGGCATGACCCGCTCCAGATCTTCGAACACGCGTGTCCACGAGAATGATTTGCGTTGAATCAACCCATTCAGGAACTGCGACTGATCGCGCGTGCTCCGGTTGGCGGGCAGGTCAAGGACGGCCTGATCTTGCTTCCGTTCGTCGTCGCGTTCCGCGATCTGCTGCTGCAGTTGCGCGATCTCCTGGCGATCTCTGCCGGCGTCGGACCAACCGCGCACCGCCCAACTCAGCAGGATCAGTGTCACCACGCCCAGCAGCCCCACTCCCAATCCCCAGACCGCCCAGAATTCACGGGCGTCTTCATAGGGCCGAGTCGCGAGATTGATATCAAGACGCATATTAGCCTTCAGCCATCAGCTTTCAACCTATCGCTCTCAGCTTTGGTCTTTACTGAGGGCTGACGGCTGAATTACGAAATCAACGCTCCCACCACTCCCGCCATCCGCCAGCGCGGCACCGTGCCCGTGGTGGCGCCAATCTGCGACGTCGCCACCAGATCCTCAACGTGCGCGCCGGACTGGTTTTTTAGCGCGGGCGCGGCGCTGCCCGCTTCCGGCAGACCCGCCACGTACACGCGCTCAATGTTCAGTTTGTAGGTGTCCTGGAAAAACACTACCGAGGGATAGACTTCCTCCGCCAGTTGATCGCCCGTGATGGTCACACCGCGCACATTTTCGAGCGTGCGGAACAGCAGGAGTTGCTCCTGCTCGAGAATCGCGATGCTGATGGTGCGCGCGTCGACCTTGACCACCAAGGTTGGCCGTTCCGCGTCCGCCGCGCCCAGCGCCGCCAGCATCGACGGCATCACCATCCCCGGATTGTAGCCCGCGTCGCGAAACGCCGATTCATATTCCTCGAGAACCGTGTTCAACACCACCGCCGCCACCGCCCGCACGCCTTTGCCGGTCAACTGCGCGTGATAGGAGATGCGGGCATCGGCGGGATCGAAAGGCAGCGACTTCTTCAACCGGAAGCGCACCACTGCTTCGGCCTCGTCGCGCTTCGAGGGGAGGGTTTCGAAATCCAGCAGCACCACGCGCACCGAGGTGTCGGGCAAGATCGCGATCACGTCGTGGGAGTGTCCGCCGACGCTGCCCAGCGCGCTTTCAATCGCCTGCCGGATCGCCGTTCCGTCTCGCAGGTTCGATTCCATCAAATCGGGCACCACCATGCCCGGCGCCAGTTCGCGCGCCGATGCCATTTCGACCATCCGTCCCGTATCGGCGGCGCGCCCCGCCAAAACGCGGTCGGCTGCAATTTCGCAGGCGAGCGTCGGACGACGAACGTGTTTGGGTGTGGAAGTCATCGCTGCAAGACCGAAACAACCTCTGCTTCCGCGCTCGGTTCCGAAATGGGTAATCGGTCTTCTTTCAATCCATCCAGATGGAACTCGATCGCTTCCCGGATCAAAGAGCGAACTTCCGCCTTCGTGCCGCCCGTGGTCACCACTCCCGGAAGGTCGGGAACGTAAGCCGCCCATCCGGTCTCGGATTTTTCGTAAACAACAACGTAGTTCAAGGCTTCAATCCTGCTTGTTTGAGAACGCTGTTCAAAGTGCCCGGAGGAAGATCGTCATTCGGATGCCCCGGCAACGTGACTCGTCCCGGCTTCCTCGGATGCTTGTATTGCCGATGACTTTCACGCGTTTGTTTCAGATACCAGCCGTCTCGCTCCAGCAACCTAATGATATCCCGCACTTTCATGAAGAGAATAGTTACCTCCGGGGATGCCGGGACTGGACTGCCGGCCCATGCGGAAGGTAATCAGCCTCAGCGCATGGTCTCGATAAAGGTGACCTTGTTGATCTCCTTCAGAGTGGTGAATCCCCCACGCACCTTGTCCAGCGCTGATTCGCGCAGGAAGCGCATGCCCTCTTCGCGGGCGGCTTTTCGTATCTCCGAGGTCGGCCTTTTTTCCAGAATCATCTCGCGAATGCGGTCGGTCAAATCCAGAAGTTCATGAATCGCCGTCCGGCCCTTGAACCCGGTGCCCGCGCACTCGATGCAGCCCTGCCCCTCATACAAAGGAACCTTCGACCACTGCAGCGGGTCCAAACCACTCGCCTCGAGCACGTCCTTCGGATAATGCACCGCCGTCCGGCAGGAATCGCAGATGACCCGCACCAGCCGCTGCGCCAGAATACAGTTCAGCGCCGACACAAAGTTGTAAGGCTCGACCCCCATGTTCAGGAACCGCCCCAGCACGTCCACCACGTTATTGGCGTGGACGGTGGTGAACACGAGGTGGCCCGTCAGCGCCGATTGGATGGCAATCTGCGCCGTTTCATTGTCGCGAATTTCGCCCACCATGATCTTGTCCGG
>PMMJ01000011.1 GCA_003162255.1 Acidobacteriaceae bacterium
GGCCTCATTGCCATCAAGGGTGGAGAAGGCGGGTTTTTGATCGATATTCACGGCAAAAGGACGACTAAATGATTGAGGAACCAGATGATTGGAAAAGCGTAGCTTCGTTCGAAGGAGCCTGCTCCGCATCCTTTGGCGAGCAATGCGCAGATATTGAGAAGGTCCGGAACCTGGGAGTGGCAGTCAGAAACGAGGGCGAACCCGGCATGCAGGCAGAAAAAAGCCCCGGGTTTCCGACGGGGCTGAAGAGTTACGGGGGTTAGCGGTCAATTATTTGCGCACTGGGGGTGGCGGCAGTTTGGTGAGCGAGCTGTCGGTCACCCTTTGGGCAACCATCTCGTACATGCGCTGGATTTCGAGCTCGGCGTTGCGCCGGTCGATCTTGGCGAGTTCGACCTTGGCGGCGGAATCAAAAACCTCGCGGCTCAGGGTCTCCTTTTGGTTGCGGAGATTGGTGATCTCATTCTGCTGGTTGGTGATCTGCTTGGTCAGGCTGGCGGCGTCGCCCTCGAGTTTGGCGGTTTCCTCATTGATCCGGCGGTCCTGGTCGTCTTTCTCCTTCTGGAGCTTTTCCTGCTTATCGCGATCCTTCTTGTCGCGCTCGGCCTGCTGCCGGCGGGCATCTTCCTGCGCCTTGGCCTCGACTTCCAGCCGGTGCACCTCATCTGCCGCCTGCTTGTCGGCAACCAGCTTGGCCGCCGCGATATCGTGGGCCGCCATCTCGGGCTTCGCAAACTGGGTATAGTAGACCCCGAAGGCGATCAGCAGGCACAGGGGAAAGATTACATAGAACTTGTTCATGGATGCGAGGGGATGGGATTGGCGGCTCAGTCCTTCTTGGCGGCCTTGGCAGCGGCAGCGTCGGCAATGGCCCGAGCATCATCCGCCGCTTTTACTTTCTCCAGCAAATCATAGTAGGTCTTCACGTTAGCCTCAGCTGTGCGGACGAAACCGCGCAAAAAGGTTTCTTCGTCGACGTACTGCTTCTTTTGCAGGTCGAGCTGCTTGATGTCCTCCTTCACGGAGTCGGCGTCCTGCTTCAGGCGGTCAAGCTGGGGCCGAAGACGCTTGGTGACTTCGTCGAACGCCCGGGTCCGGCGTTCCAACATAGCGTCGTGGGCGATTCTGTCCTCCTCCTCCTTCTTATCCTTGACCAGGCGCGCCGCCTTGCGCTCCTCCTGTGCCTTGATAGCGTCTTCAATCGANNCGCCTTTTTGCGGCGCAGGAGATCCTGGGTAATCCGATCCTGACGTTCCTTTTCCTTCTGGATCGCGACCTGCCGATCTCGTTCGGCAAATCCCTTACTGGCATGCCAGTAGAAGGAGCTGAAAACCAGCAGACCAATCAGCGGCCAAATGAAGTAGGCTTTGTTCATAGCGGGCGAATTAAATGGTGAAAGTGTTGGTCACGGTTTCTTTCGCTGATTTTCGCGATTCTCAATCGTGGCGTTAACCGCTTCAGTTATCTGAGCAGCCTGCTTGGCGGATTCGGGGTATTTGGCGGCCTCCGCAGCAGCCTTGAGGGCAACATCAAACTCTCTTAAATCGTTGGCCAGAAAAGCATAAAACATCCATCCAACCGACGGTTTCTCGGTGCCACCCTTGGCGATGCAGCGCTTCATGTGCTCGAAGGCTTCCCGCTCCTTGTCGATTCCGAAGTAAACTTGGGCAATCTGATACTCAACCTGCCCGGCTTTTGGGAAGATCTTGGCAGCTTTTTCGAGGGTCGCGACTGACCTAAGTTCCATGTGAATCTGCTGATAGGAGCCAGCAAGAAGCTCGTAGTTCACCCGCGTCGGCTCGATTCCGCCACTTTCGAGCCCTTTTTCCAGGAGCTCGCAGGCATGGGCGAACTGACCGATGGTAAAATAAAGGCCGACCAAGTTATAGTTCTCCTTCGGCGTGGACATGTATCCAAGGCGTTGGGCGCGCTCGATGGTGAGAATTACCCGGACGTTGTAGGCGAAGTTAGCCTTCATGTCCTTCTTCTCCTCAGCGAGCGTTGCGAGCTGGAGATAGGTGGCGGCGAGCTGCTGCCAGTAATCCTTCTTGTCCGGCTTCTGCTTGACCCCCAGTTCCAGCAATTCAACCGCATCACTGTACCGTTCCAGCTGATAGAGTGCGGCCAGCTTCAATTGGTAGAAATTGTCCCGCGGTTTGGCGGCCGAACGGAGCCCGCGGTCGATCCAGTACACGGCCTTCTCCATGAGCGCGCTGCTATCCTTGTCGCGAACGGCCTTTTGATCGGCCGCGCCGGGCTCGGTCTGGCCGCGCGAAAAGAACAGGGTGGCGATGTAAAGGTAGGTGTCCTGGGTGAAATTCTTGGGTACGGCGTTGATGAGCCACTTTTCCAGCGCGTTATCGGCCTTGAGGAAATAGGCGGCCTGCAGTTTGAGATCCTTGTTGGTGGCGCCGATCTGATAACTAAACTGCGACACTTGGTAGAGCAGTTCCTGGGCGGTCTTCGCATCGAAATAGTGCTTCTGATCGTTGATTGCCACGCAGTGCACCAAGGCTTCCAAAGCGGTGTCGTAATCGCTTTTCTGGTACGACACCTGCGACCTGATCTGGTACATGATCGTCGCGTCGTAGCTGTCCGGCGGGACCTTGGCGAGCACGCCGGCAATGACGGAAAGCGCCTTGTCCCAGTCCTTGGCGTCGTTGGCCGGACGCAAGGTCTTGTTGATCACATCGGCAGTGTCGTCGGAGAGCNNTGCTCCTGCTCCGCAGCCCGCACAACGGCTAGACCCAGGCTGAGCGCGGCGACGAGCAGCATTGTCTGCAAAAGGGGTTTGGTCCGGAACAAGGCCATGATGGGAGGCGACGGGAAAAGGTTGGTCAGTCGTTAAAGCTGAAGACGATGGGAACCGACATGCGGGTGTTGACCGCCTTGCCGCCCCGGCGGCCGGGACGGAATTTCCACTTGCTGACGGCCTGCACGGCCGGGACTTCGAATTCGCGGTGCGAAGAGCTGATCGGATAGGCGTCGCGGACATTGCCGTCGGAATCCACGATGAAGCCCACATTGACATCGCCGGTGATCCCCGCGCGCCGCATCTCATAGGGATAAATCGGCGGCGGCTGGACCCTGGCNNGTGACGACGCCCTTGGCCTGCTCGATGCCTGGCGGCGGTGGCGGCTCAACCTGCTGCACGAAGCTGGCGTCCGGCACGACATTGGGAATATCGACCAAGGAAGGCGGGGCAAACGCCATCGGGACCGCATCCTCGTCCGGCGGCAGATCGTCCGGCTTCTTATCCGGTTCCTCCGGCGGAAGCTCCGGCATCTCGATCTTGACGACATTCTCAGCCTGGGCGACGTGCTTCACCACCGCGGAGGGCGTCCGGGTGAGGAAAAGGAAACTCCAGTGCACCAACACCGAAACCGAGAGGCCAATGATGAGATCCTTGCGCATGTGGGGGAGACGCTGTCGTTAAGATGGGTGGAAGACAATAAGGCCGGAGCGCGTCACTTTCCCGTCGGCCGGGTGCGGGTCTCCATAGAGACCTTTTCGATGTGCGCCTTGCGGACCTCATCGAGCACCCTGACGGTGACTCCCCATTTGGCGCGGTCGTCGCCTGCGACAAGAACCCGCGGCGTTTGGGCCTGTTTGGTGAACTGGTCAAGCCGTGGTGCCAACTCGTCGACGTCGATCAGTTCCTTGTTCCAATAAAGGTTGCCCTGGTCCGAGACCTGCAGAGTTACCGAGTCCCTTTGTTCCTGTTGCGGCGCCCCGGGCGGAGCGGCAAACGGCAGGTCGACCGGCACCGACTGGATGCGGTTCAGGGAGAGGGTGAACAGCACGAAGGTGGCGAGCAGGAAGAAGATGACGTCGATCAGCGGGATGATCTCGATGCGCGCCTTCTTGCGGGGACGGAGTATGATGCGGGTGCCTTCCATGAGGAATCGTGGTTCGCCAGCTTCGGTGCTACCTGTATGACGATGATCCGGCGGGTTTCTTAGGGGGACGTTGGCGCAGGCTCCTACTTGCCAGCCTGGAAGATGCGGGTTTCGATGTAGATCTTCGGGATCTGGGCGATGCGCACCTGGTCGACAACGTAGACCACCTGGGCAAAAAGGGCGCGCTCGTCCGCGTTGATGAGGATGCGCGGATCGCTCTCGTCGAGCTTGTATTGCTGGAGCCGGGCGAGGAACTCATCGAGGGTGACGAGATCCTTGTTCCACGCGAGGGTGCCTTCCGCGGTGACCGAGAGAGTCACGGTGCCGGCGGTGTCGCGCGGGATGCTCGTCTCCGAGGCCGGCAGCAACACCGAGAGGCCGCCCGACTTGTTCAGCGAGAGCGTGAAGAGGACGAAGGTGGCGAGCAGAAAAAAGATGACGTCGATCAGGGGAATGATCTCGATACGCGCTCTTTTCTTGCCGCCGGATCCACCACCACCATGCATAATGTCGGGAGGGTTGGTTGTTGCTCAGACGATGGGTCAACCACGGGCCGTCAGGAGACGGCGGGTGATCACTCTTGGGTAGGGAGCCCGGCCTCCGACTTCTTGATGATCAGCTCAAGGGCGTTGGCAGCATCCTCGATTTCGTGGCGGGCTTCCTCAACGCGGGCGCCGAGGATGTTGAGCGGGAAAAGGGTGGTGACGGCGACGGCCAGACCGCAGGCGGTCGCGATCAGCGCTTCGGCGACACCACCGGTGATGCCGGAGGCCTTGGAGGCAATGTCGCCGCCTCCGCCGAGGGATCCGAAGGTACCCATCATTCCGGTAACCGTGCCGAGCAGGCCGAGCAACGGGGCGGCGGTGACGACGGTGTCGAGCGTGGCCAGACCCTGCTGGAAGCGGGCGAGTTCCTGGTTCGAGGCGCGGATGAACGCGTTCGAAAGGGAAGTGTCCTTGTTCGACAGCGCGTAGACGAGCACGCGGGCGACGAAGTCCTTGCTTTTCTTGCCGAGGGCGACCGCGTCTTCGATATCGCGTGTCTCCACCTTCTCGAGCATCTTCTCAACCAACTCGTGATCGCGGGAGGCATTCTCGCGAATGATAAACAGGAGGCGTTCCACGACGACCGTCATCGCGACGAACGAAAGCGTGATCATGGGCCACATCACGAAGTGTCCTGCTTTGAACAGCTCCATGAACGTTTTTCCCATTAGTACCTCGAAGGCCAGGGGCAGATGCATTGTGATCATGATCGGATTGTGGATGGATCTAAGGTTGGTGGATGGTTAGAAAATGGAGGAACGCCCATCCGGCTGGCAGCAGGGCAATGAGTGCTACGGGCAGGCGCGCAGGGGTTCAATCTTCAAAAAGCCGACATCGATAGCAGCATCTTCGCGGTTGGGGAGGAAAAAGCGCCGCGATGCGTGACTATTAGTAGGGTAGTATTGGCAAAGGCAGTTCGGTAATACGAGTCAGGGCACTTCGAAATCAAACGCGCGAACCGACGCGCCATCCGCCGAACGCGAAGGCGCGCGTCGAAGGGCCGGCGGCATGCTGCGAACCGTTGGACTCTGATGCAGGGTGCAAATTCAAAGGTGAGTGGAAAAAATGGTTTCAATCGCTTGGCGCTGTCAATTCCCTTTCTCGGATCCCCACCCGGCGACGCGTGGAAAGCTGGCTGCCCGACTAGGAGTCGAACCTAGACAAACGGATTCAGAGTCCGTTGTGCTACCATTACACCATCGGGCAGAAAAACCCTTCATGTCCGGCGGCACGAAGTCGCGGAGCCGAGTTTCGCGCGTGAGGGCGCCGCGCCGGCGTCCTCAAGGACAGAAATGGAGCCGGCGATGGGATTCGAACCCGCAACCGCCTGTTTA
>PMMJ01000423.1 GCA_003162255.1 Acidobacteriaceae bacterium
GAAAACACGGTAAAGGCTCACCGCAGCCGCGTGATGGAGAAGATGCAGGCACATTCTCTGGCCGACTTGGTAAGGATGGTTGAAAGACTCCGTATTCCAGAGGCAAAAGCCTCCTAAACTAAAGCACTATGCATTCTTCTTCTTTACGCAGCCACCTAAGACCAGTTAAGTCGTTGTAAACATTTATCAACGCCACCCCGAAAAAGCGGCGCTCTAAGAACCAAAGATTGATCCCAGAATATGGTCCGACTGTGGTCCAACAGCTGTGCTTTCGTGTCTTTTCAATGACTCTGTGTCGTTCCCGGCGCTTAGAGGACTAAGAACGGGCTGTCAGTACCGTTAAGTTCCAATAAGTTACATCGGCCAGCGATTCTGTCACGACAGAGGCCGCAGGTTCAAATCTGGCCCTGTCACAGCCGCTACGAAAAGAGCCGATTCTGAATTTGGGCGAGTTCCACGGGCGCGGAGCATTCCTCGTCGTCATTCGCCACTTGGTTGATCCGCGTGCTTATCGTAAACTGCGAGCCTCATCCTTAACACCCAACAAGATACCTAGAGGGGGGCGCTTCTCACTCTCGTGGCTGCGATAATTGGGGGCGGCTCGCCCGCATTCGGATCGACGGCCTTTTGCATTTCTATCTTGGAGACTCTCATGGAACCCAAGCCCCTAGTTCCGCAGCGCAATATGTGCGCATGTCCACGGAAGACCAGCAGTATTCCATTGCCAATCAGGAGGCAGCGATCCGGACATACGCAATGAGCCACGGCTATGCCGTGGTGTCATCATACGCAGACGCGGGAAAGAGTGGCGTGGAGATCAAACATCGAAAGGAACTCCGACGGCTACTTTCTGATGTGATGAGTGGCCGCGCCCAATTCAAAGCGATCCTCGTTTATGACGAGAGCCGCTGGGGGCGTTTTCAAGATGTTGATGAAGCTGCCCATTATGGTTTTGAGTGTAAACGCGAAACCGCAAGTTTGTTGGGACTGCTCCTCCTGCTCCCATCTCGGATCACATCAGACGGTGACGCTAATCACCGTAATCCCTGAGCACTGTGGGCATAATCAAACCTAGCGGAGTGTCGACGCTCCCTTCAGTAAAGCACAGGAAGTCGTGACGAAGGTCGGCAGCTTTTTTCTGATCTCGTCGACAAAGTTCTGCGCACCCATCCATCCTTCATCATAGGAAGTTGTCTTGTGCGCGTGTGGACTCCGTGAAAGGGGCCAATCACGACGCCTGTGGCAGCGACAAAGAAACCTAGACAATTCGATCCCGAAACATTCCTTACGATCATCAACGGCGGCAGGAAAATCCTAGCTTTTCGCAAAAAACAGACGATCTTTGCTCAGGGCGATCCGTCCGATTGTCCCTACCGAAAATCCTGTGCGGCGCACTCGCGGCCTGGTTGCGCGAGGAATCGCGAATCTCACGAGTGATTTATCACGTGTTTGACTCTGTGAAAGCAAATTCACAGCGGCATGCGTGAGCGAGTGGGCGCAGTTCGGACGCAGACCTCCAGGGGACGATCTTACAAAAGTAGCGCTTCAGAATGCGGCTGTCTTAGGCGGCTCGCCGTTCATAACGGTGATGCAGCCCGCCGACCTGCGGCACCGCCACGACGGGCCCGATCCCCGGCAGCTGAACCGGGCGAGGCTCGGGTGTGTCTTTCCTCAAGGAGAGATGCGTTCTGGATCGGTGGTAGTAGTCAAAATAGGAAGCGAGGGTTCGGCGTAGCGAGTTTTCATCGAATACGATCACGTGGTCTAAACACTCGCGCCGAATGGATCCAATCACCCGCTCCACATAGGCTCGCTGCCTAGGCGAACGGGGCGTAGACAGCACCTCCTCCATGCCCATGTCTCGCACCTGTTCTCGGAAGTCATTGCCGAAGATCGCGTCCCGGTCCCGCAGCAGGTAGCACGGAACTTTGTCATAGGGAAATGCATTCCGCAGTTGCTGGCCCGTCCACTCGGCGGTCGGATGGGCGGTTACATTGAAATGAAGAATACGCCGACGATCATGGGTCAACACTAGAAACACGTAAAGGACCTGGAAACGAATCGTAGGGACCGTGAAGAAATCGACGGAGACGAGCTGCGAGACGTGGTTCTCCAGGAATGTGCGCCAAGTTTGAGAAGAAGGCTTCCGGCAGCGCAGCATGTATTTGCTGACGCTCGTCTCACCGATGTCGATACCGAGTTTGAGCAGTTCTCCGTGAATGCGTGGCGCGCCCCACCCGGGATTCTCCCGGCACATCTTCCGGATCAGGTCTCGAATCTCGCGGGTGACGACGGGGCGTCCGGGTTGTCCGTGTCGAACCTTCCAGGTCCAGAACATGCGAAAGCCTTTGCGATGCCAGGCCACGACCGTTTCGGGTTTCACGATGACCAAGACCGAACGCCAATCGCGCCACAAGCCGGAGAGGCAGGCCCAGAAGAAACGATCACGGGAGGTCAGTTGCGGACGCTTCCTTGCCGAGCGGCGAAGTACGTTGATTTGGTGGCGTAGGGCCAGATTTTCGAGTTGGAGATCAGCACGCGAACGGACAACTGAACACAAGGCGGCGAGGAGTGCGGCGAGAGAAATAGGCATCGCAAGATGAATTCGGGGGAAAGTATAATTCCTGCGCGCTCAGTTCTTTCGGAGTTTTCGAGAGGCACACTCATCCGTCGCACTTGGAATTGGCATAGGGCTCTAAGTGGCATTCTCGATCACGCAGAGCAAGCTGGTCTATGCAGAGGGTTCAGCACACGATCTGCCGTAGATATGCTAAAGTATATCACAAGCTGAGTGAGATATAAAATAGTATATCTTTACCGGGCGGATATTGATGTGATATCTTATATCATACATGGAAAACAATATAACAAAACATATCAGGCCGCTCCGACTTGGAGCCCTTCCAGAGGACATGCGCCGGGCCTTGAAGGAGGCCCGCGAGAAGCGCGGCTGGACCCAGAGAGACCTGGCCAGCCGCGTCGGGCTCACCCAGACGCACATCTCCGGCATCGAGTCCGGCAAGATCGTGCCGCGCTACGACACCCTTCTGGAGCTGGTCCGCATTCTCGATCGCGACCTCCTCATGGTCCCGCGCGCCC
The DNA here is from genome assembly GCA_003162255.1 of Acidobacteriaceae bacterium. Lineage (GTDB taxonomy): Bacteria > Acidobacteriota > Terriglobia > Terriglobales > Acidobacteriaceae > Acidiflorens. The sequence goes on from PMMJ01000423.1 coordinate 3,100, forward strand.
TCGTCCCCGTCGTGCAGTCGCTCATCCGCGATCATCTGCACCCGGACCAGAAGGGGGAAGGCGAGGAACGCTCCCTCTATGCCGACGACACCGACGAAGAGAGCAACAAGGAGCCGCGCGATGAAGTTTGATCCGAAAAAGCTCAACGCGCTCGCCGTGCGTCTACACGGGCGCCAGATCGGCGTCATCAACCGCCTCGCGGGCGACCGCCAGATCTTTGCGTTCGAGCAGGGCTATATCGACGATCCGCAGCGCGCGACTTTGAGCCTCTCGTTCAAGGGCCGCACCGGCGGGCTCGTCACGGCCCTGCGCCCGGTGCCACGCCGCGTGCCGCCGTTCTTTTCGAACCTGCTTCCCGAAGGGCATCTGCGCGAGTATCTCGCGAGGCTTGCCGATGTTAACCCTGAGCGCGAATTCTTCCTCCTCGCGGTCCTCGGCGCCGATCTTCCCGGCGCGCTCGTTATCGAGCCCCTTGAAGGCGATGTAAAGGAAGATGATGCCCATCATGATGGTGGTGATGCTGATCGCGATGACGATCGCCCGCGTGAGGCCGTGCTGCGGTTCTCTCTCGCGGGCGTGCAGTTGAAGTTTTCCGCCGTCATGGAAGCATCCGGCGGCCTGACCGTTCCGGCTGGGGGCATGGGAGGGTCGTGGATCGTCAAGCTTCCCTCTGCCCGCTTCGCCGCCGTCCCCGAGAATGAATTTGCCATGCTCGAACTCGCGCGCCGCGCGGGTATCGTAGTACCGGACAACCGTCTCGTCGAAATGTCGGAGATCAAGGGCCTCCCCGAAGAGGCGCGCGCGCCGGGAAGAAAAGCTCTCGCCGTGCAGCGCTTCGACCGCGCGGCAGCCGGAGCGCCCGTTCACATGGAGGATTTCGCGCAAGTGTTCGGGCAGTATCCGAACGACAAGTACCATTTTCATAGTTATGCCAACATCGCGTCCGTCCTGTGGGCAGAGGCGGGTGAGGACGCCGTCGCAGAGTTTGTCCGTCGCCTTGTGTTCTCCGTTGTAATTGGCAATGCCGATATGCATCTCAAGAACTGGTCCCTCCTCTATCCCGACCAGCGCAAACCGGTCCTGTCGCCGGGATACGATTTCGTGGCAACGCTTCCTTATATTCCCAACGACACGCTCGCCCTAAGTTTCGGCGGCAGCCGCAGCCTGTCCGAAATCACGCCTAGCCAGATGCGGCGCTTTGCCGACACGGCCCGGATTCCGGCAAGCCCGCTGTGGAAAATCGCGGTCGAGACAGCAGAGCGCGCCGCCTCCGCATGGAAGGGCCTCGAACAGGCGGACCTGCTGCCCAAGGATCTGCGCGCCTCCATCGACAAGCAAATTCTCGGGGTCGCTACCACCGTAAAGTGACGCGACATCGAATCCGACGGAATAGGTCTCGACTTACGGCCGATTAGCCGACTACTCCTTAGAGCAGCAATGGATCCGCTCGCTGCTTGGTACCCGTGCGCCAATTGTGTGCATGATTTCAGGGACCAGAGCGAACCGTGGCGAAGTCGTCTCGATCGTGAACGATAAAGGACGTTGTCATTCGCGGTTGCCGTAGATTCGGCGAGAGCCTTGCAATATGCTGTTGAAATGGCGGAGCTCATCAAGACAGACTTAGAAAGCCAGGTCAGGCTCTGGATTAAGAAAAAACCTAAAGAGAGCAGTCGACTCGAATTCAAGCTGAAAGTCGAAATCGGCACTCCGGGCGGGAAAGCAGAGTTTATCCGCGATGTCATTGCCTTGGCCAATTCCGAGGGCGAGACTCCGCGTGAAGACGGGCACCTGGTTATCGGCTTCAAAGATGCCCGATTTCACGACAAGGACGAGCACTACGATGGTGCCACGTTCGGTCAGATCCTAGACTCCTACATCTTTCCAGCCGTCAATTACGCATGGAGGGCCTTCGAGGTCGAGGGTGCGAGCATCAGCGTGTTAGTCATAAAACCCGACACGGACGTTGTCTATGTTGTGAACAAGAAGCTGCAGGATGAAAACAGCCGCGTACTGCTGTCGCCGGGCCAGTCCTTGGGCCGGAAGGCGGACCGGAAGATTGACCTTAGCGGTGAGGCAATCCATGACCGCCTGCGGGGAATAGCAGAGCGACGGCTTGAAAAAGCGACAGATCCGCTCAGGAAAAGAATCAAGCATCTGGAGCGCAACTCTGGTCCTGCTTTTGAGGTCAAGAGGATTCGTTTTGAAATGGAACGCGCTTCCGGCTGGGATGCCCTCGATGACTACCTCGATAAGCTGCTGCCGTATGCGCGCGAGTTCGATGACGCGGTGAAACACGAAGTGCTCGACGCCGTTATGGAAATCACCGGGCGCACGAAGCTGGGAATGCCGGCTGAGGTGGCGCGATCCGTGGACACGGTCTTGCTGGAAGTGATGCCCGTCAAGGGCGGGAGCTTTAACTATCCCGCACGGGAACCGCTTTCGGAGAGTGACCTGAAGCTACTTAAACGAGTCGAACACGCAACGTTCGAGATGACCTGGGACGCTTGCCGCTATCTGCGGGACATCCAGGTAGTGGACGTGTGCGCGCGCCTGTATTGGTATTTGATCCGTTTCACCACGCTGAATCGACTGCGAAGCCTTCAATCGGAGTGCCTGCACAACGTGCGCTACGCTCGTCATATGTGCTCGGAGGAGCGCAAGGGGAAAACATTTCCGGAGGCGCAACAGAAGTTGAGTTGGGAGATACGGGATGCCCTCGATGCGTTTGAATGCGAGGGGTACGCCGTTACGACGCCGACGGCGAACAAGGTGCTTCCATCTAATCTTGCCGCGTGCATTGCCATCATCAAAGGCGGCGAGGCGGTTGACTGGATATCAGCGAAGCGGGAACTGCCTTTGGCGACCGCGCTCGCGCTGGCCTGGCAGCATAAGCAAATCGTCGGCGTAGGAGCGCTTAAGCGTGAGCGGCGCGAATATGCGGCCGATGTCGCTGCAAAGAGTGGAGTGGACTTTCCGCCCGAGACGTTGGAGTTGGGCTACATAGCGGTTGCGCCCGAACACCGTGGTCATCACCTGTCGGATTGCATAGTAAAGGCATTGCTAAAACAACATAAGGGACAACTCTTTGCGACGACTTATAGCGAATACATGAAAGATACCCTTGTACGCGCCGACTTCAGGCACGGAGGCAAGGAATGGAAAGGCAGGAAATTCATGCTGTCCCTCTGGCTGCGGGAAGCGTAGGCCTCCGCGGACAATTTAGAACCTAACCCTCGTGGTACGCGCCGCTTGTATATCGCTCAATCGCACCTGCCGCTCGGCTTTATAGTCAAAATACGCATCCATTCCTGCAACGAAGCGAGATCCCAAAAAATACGAGTCCATCGTCGAACCGTCCGAGTCCACCAAGAACTCGCCGGCTACATACTCCCCAACGCAGTGAAAGAGCAGAACCAACGAGGCCGCGAAGCCGCGCGAGATCAAGGTATTGAATTCCTCGACCTCGGCACGACTCTCAAGACCGATTGTTCTGCCGGCATCGACCGCCTCGATACGCTGCATTATCTGCGTAGGAGTCAAGTGGACATACGTTGAAGTTTTTCCGTAAAGACGGCCCAGTTCCTCATCAAAATCGTCGGGAATCGGACCAGCGAGCATCCACAAGTTGAGATCGCGTTTTATGCAGATGCTGGAGGAGGACAGTTCCTTGTCAAACTGCTTTAGTTTGTCATCGATGCGAGAACGATAGTTCTTTTGCTGTACATAGCAAAGCTTAATTGAGGATTCGATGATGAAACGCAGCTCTCGCTTCGGTACGCTGAGACATCCCGACTGGGCCAGAAACACGATGCTTGCAGCCGATTCGATGAAATCTTGGGAGAGATATCCGATGCATGCGGAGGCAACGAAGCATGTTCAGCTCGGACGTAAAAACCTCGGCCGCCCTGCGGCGATAAGCTGCAGTAGTAGGGACGATCTGGGAGGCGAGCAAACCTGAGGGCCTGAACATAACGAAATGGCTGCGGTCTCGAAAAGGCGATCCGTCATGAAATCGTTTTGTCGGGGAACCGCGGGAAGCCGACCTCGATAGTGTACGGGGGAAGGCCGATGACGTCGTGGAGGAAGAAACAGGCAGATGCACTCCACGGGACCGCCGTGACAGGAGCCCAGGCACTCAGGGAAGGATTCGTAGAGATAACGTCGGGAAGGTCCCGCCAGCAGCAGGGGCTGGTAGCAACCTGCCGAGACTCCTCGAACGAGGCTTAGGCCGAAGGAGAGGAGAGCGAGTGGGATCGACGCATGAGTCTGCAGGAGCTATGACCGGGGAGTAATGTCCTCGCAGGAGGCGGTCCACGTCTCCCTGATCGAGGTAACGCCAAGATCGGGAAAGCGACTCTGGGTACTTGGTGGTGCCATCGGCAGCGTGGTGGTCGGACACAGAGCCGACTTAAGCCGACGCATGAGAGGGCACTAAGCTGCGAGCAAACCACTGACAGTCGGGGCGTACGCGAACCAGCGCTGAGAACCTCGCGGTGAAGGGGAAGGCTCACAGACGAGAGGCCAAGACTTAAAACCGGACCTGGGAAACTCGGCCGTCCGGCATTATAGGGGGCCTTCGAAAAACGTAGCCACGGTGGAAATGCTCGCTCGTGTCCGCCGTAGTAGTTGAATCCCCCTCTACGGCTTTCGTCCGCCAGACTGACTGCAAAAACGTCTCCGAAAATAATCATCTGTGCGGCCGCCCGGCATTCATGGTCGGCGCTTGTGCGAGAATAAGACTATTATAATCATGCGGTTACATGATTGATCACCGAAACAGCTTGCAACGTGCTCATCTCTGTGTTTTAATAAACGTTCGTTAAGTATTTCGGGAGAGCGTCGATGGCGAAAGGCAACCCCAAGAAGAAGATGCACGAAGAGATTCTCAAATTGTCGATTCCTCTTTTCGCGAAAACTGGTTATGAGGGCGTTTCCATGCGGGATGTTGCGGTCGCAGTGGGACTCACGCCCGCCGCGCTGTACTACCACTTTGCCGACAAAGAGCAGCTCTATGTGGATGCCGTGGGTTATGCATTCCGGAAAGTGACGGGTGTCCTGAAAACCGCGATTGAAGCCGCTCCTACTCCTTTGGCGCAGCTTGAATCGATTGTCAGCGTAGCCACCAAGATGCTCGCCAAGGACAAATCTTTAGTCCGCTTGATGCAGTGGGTGAAGCTGGACAGCGACCGGCAGCGCCTGCAAAAACTGGGAACCACCGCGTTTGACGAGTTGTTTCTCACCATTCACAAACTGGTTGGCAAGCTGACGCCTGGGTATAACGCCGGTCTACTGGCGGTTTCGATCGCGAGCATGGTCGTGTTTCCATTTGAAGTCATGGATACTTGCCGGTTTTTGCCTGGTTACCAACCACAGAATGACGACCCTGCGGTTCTAACGAAACACGTGGTTCGACTCTTGCGCCAAGGGCTATCGGGCGCAGAGGCCGATAGCCAATGAGCCTGTGCGACGCAGTACCCGTCTTGTACTTCAAGGGCGGAGTTGTGATGCCTCCCACGATTTCCGCTGCTGCGCTGGAAGAATCACCCGTGGCTCTGCAACGACCCGATTATGGACATTAACCTCCTGAAACGAATGAAGCTGATCGCGATTGCAGCGCCCTTGATATTGGCTGCATGTTCGACTGCCTGCCGCCAGAGTCGAACCCCTCAGCTACAGACTGCTCCGCGGAGCAGGAACCTTCCAGTTATGCAAGTGTCCGTTGGTGCTCCGGTCGAATACACTACTGTCGGTTCTGTCGTATCCGATCAGCGCATCGATGTTACCACCAGACTCAGCGGCTATATTCGCGCCGTCCTCGTTCAGGAAGGCGACCGGGTGCGGCGGGGGCAAGTCCTGGTGCGACTTGATACATCAGACGTAGAAGCCAGCATCCGCCAAGCGCAGGCGGGAGTGACTGCAGCAGAAGCGGCATTCCACGATGCGGAGGTTGACAGAGGACATTTTCAGCAATTGTTCGAGCATGGAACCATCTCGGACAACGAGTTCCGCAAGGTCGTTCTTAAGGATGAGGCTGCACACGAAACTCTTAAGCAAGCACGGGCCGCTCTAGACATGGCTTGTACTCAGCGCGAGTATGCCGCGATCAAGAGTCCCGTGGACGGCATGGTGGTGACGCGCTCCAAACTGGTCGGCGACTTGGCGGTACCCGGCGTGCCGATCCTGACGTTGGAATCCGAACACGGATTGTTGTTTGAGGCTTTCGTGGATGTGGGGGTTGATAAAGAATCGCTGGCCGCATTTGCCGTTGGCAAACCGGTCGAGGTCAGGATCGATGGGCTGAGCGCTCCGCTGAAAGGCACGGTGAGCCGGTTTGTCCCCTCCGCTGATCCGGCCACTCGCAGTTACCAAATGAAAATTGCCCTGCCTGAAAGGGCGGGGCTGACGCCCGGCATGTTCGGACGCGCCGCCTTTCAGATCGGGGAAAGCAAGTTGCCCGTCGTACCCCGCCAGGCGTTGGTCGAGCGTGGAGGCCTGTACGGTGTATTCGTTGTGGATGGTGAAGGCAACGCCTATTTCCGCTGGTTGCGTACCGGGCGCGAATGGCCGGATCGGGTAGAGGTGACCGCCGGTCTGCAATCCGGCGAGCGTCTGGTTATGGTTCCCGATTCAGCCTTGCGCGATGGCGACAGGATTGTCGGCTCAGAGGCCCGAGCAATGCAACCGAAGGAGTGAGCCGGTCCGAGACTGGAAAAGGCTTAGGCATGCACGGCTAGTGATACTAGGACATCAATAATGTCAAAAAAAATTGTCATCTTCTACTCTTCGATCGGGCACGGCCATATCAGCGCCGCACAAACCATTCAAAACGAGATAAACAGGCAGGATCCTGCCGCTCGCGTCCTCCTCCAAGACATTCGCATGTTTATGCCCCCGGTCTGGCGCAGGATTGACGAGAAATTGTATTGGTTCATCGCCAAGAATTGTCCGGAATGTTTCGAAAATCTCTTCCGATCAATGCAGGCACAAGGAAACCACGTTCCGTCGCTGTCTGTGCTACCCACGGACTATCCAGAAGAGAAGGTGCTTGCCTATCTAATGTCAGAAGCGCCGGATGCAGTTCTCGCCACGCACTATGGAGCGGCACAGGTTCTGGGGACATTGCGAGAGCGTGGGTGTTTGCTGAACCCGAGAATCGGCTGGCTGCATACGGATTTTTTTGAGGGATATTTTCCACGTATATCGACGAGGATTGACCGGACTTTTCTTGCTCACGCCGAAATCGAATCGCGATGGCTCGCGGCTGGTGTGCCGGCCGATAAGGTCGTGAATAGCGGAATGCCGGTGCGTATCCCCTGGGATGAACCTGGGTCCCGCGAGAATACGCTCAAACAGGTCGGACTGGCGACAGACGTGCCCACACTGCTTTTGGCCGGTGGCAGTGAGGGCGCAATTGATTATGTCGACGTGGTCGAGACCGTTGCCCGGTATTGCACAGGTTCTATACAGATCATCGCCGCTTGCGGAGTGAACACTCGGCAGAGAGCCTTGCTCGCCGAGGTTCAGGAGCGGTTACGCCCACAAATAACAGTGAAGGTGCTCGGGCTTATTCCCCAGCACGAAATGGTTTCCTACATGCGCGCTGTCGATCTATTGATTACCAAGGCTGGCGGCATGACATCTGCCGAGGCATTCGCCATCGGAGTGCCGACGATCCTGCTCAACTCAGTCAGTGGTCATGAGCGTGAAAATGCTGCGATGTTTGTCCGGTTAGGACTGGCAGAGCTTGCTACGGAAACGTCTGAAATAGGCAAGATCGCGTTGGCCCTCCTGGCTGAGCCCAGCAAACGAGACCGAATGCTCAACGCCCAACGGGCATTCTGTGAAAACGCCAACACCTCCGCAATCGCCCAGTTCGCCCTCGACGAATCTTTCATTCCTGTCTGCCTACTGCCGGACTTTGGCATAGAGAACGGCGCGCATTCTCTCAATGTCGATGAGGTTCTCACGCGACTCGAAGCTGAAGCACCGGCCGATGTCGAGTTGCTCCTCTCATACTCTACCTCCCAATCGCCACAGCGCATTGTGCTGGAGAACCCGTTCGGACACATTGCCATTCGAGTGGGCGATACAGTATATAGTGCCAACCACCTCGCCGAGAGGGAGGCCGATCCAAACCTACTGCAACAACTGAAACTTTCGGACTATCTGTACGGCGTTGAGCGTCCCTCTCGGTCCCAAGTGCACACCAACACTTACGGAATGGCCTATGGCCGAGTAACACTCGGACTGAGGATCGCAGGCATTCCGTCCAATTCTTTAGCACGTATGGTGGCCGAAGCCCGGCGTATTGAGGATCAGTTCAAGCAGGGCACGCTGCGCTGGGACAGGCACAATTTCAATTGTGCAGATGTTGTCGTGCGGATTCTCCAGGGTGGCGGCGAATACAGCCACACCAGGTTTGACCGGATGAAACTTCCAACCATGCCGCTCGATGTATTTGAGCAGGCGCGGGCGCTATTTGAGGGGAATTCCGCGTTAAACGTGGACCTGGTGGCCTACCGGCAGCTACCGGGATCGAAAGCAAGCTACCGCTTCTCACGCTTTCCACTCTCACTCGGCCGTCCTCTTCGTTCCGTTGCGCGGGTGCTGACCGATGCTTCCCGCGACCCACTCGAAAAAGCTGTGACAAAACAGGTCATTGGTTCGTGCAGTGACCGAAGACTTTGTGTCGAGGATCTGCAAGAGCGCTGTTCTGCCTCCAGAACCGATGATTCGGCATTCTTCGCCCCAAGACATCTGAATCTGGAGAAAGCCATTGTCGCCGACCTGCACCGCTTGCTTGAGGTCAATGCGAGGCGGTCCATCAAGCAAGTTGAGCGGCTGGGTACCCTCTACGCCACGCAACAATTACGCAAACTCGGCAATCGTGGACATAACTTGGCTCGGTTTGCGACCGAACGGGCCGAAGAGGTACTCCTTTATACCCGCGTGCAGCGGCTGCGAATGCTGTTTGATCCGCTTGTGGTCGATTACAGCTGGATTGGCAATCGCCGTCTGCATGCGCGTCAGGTCCAAGCCTATTGGGGGCGACTCGGTGCGTTCGCAACAAAGGTCGAACAGGGATTCTCCCAGGTTGAAGCGTTGTATATCTGGCGTACATGGCCAATGCGGCTTGGCGGCCGGCGGCTGAGCCATCACGTCAAAGTGACCGCCGGCCTGCAGCCCGGAGAGCGTCTGGTTGCCACTCCGGACTCGGCTCTGCGCGATGGCGACAGAATTATTGGCTCAGAGGCCCGCAATGACTGATCGCAAGCTCAACATCGCCGGCAGGCTGGCGGACATTTTCATTACCTCGAAGCTGACCGTGCTCTTCGTGCTAGCTTGTGTCCTCGTGGGGGTGCTTGCCGTCACACTGACGCCGCGCGAGGAGAATCCGCAAATCATTGTGCCTGCGGCCCAGATACAAGTGTTGTTGCCCGGCTCCTCTGCCGCGGAAGTGGAGGAGTTGGTCATCCGTCCGCTTGAGGGAGATATCAAGCAGATTACGGGCGTCGATCATGTTTATGCCACTGCCATGAACTCGGTGGGCGTGGTGGTGGTGCAGTTCAAAGTGGGCGAGGACAAGGAGACATCCCTGGTCAAGCTCTACGACTGCGTACTGGGTCAGCGCGACCGTCTTCCTGCCGAGGCGGGGATTCCACTGATCCGGAGCATGGATGTGGACGATGTGCCGGTTGTCACCGTCACTCTGGCCTCAGAAAAGTACGCCGACTATGCTTTGAAACGGCTTGCCGACCGGATGGTCGAGGGGCTGAGAAGTCAGGGTACGGTGTCCGCCGCCTACGTCAAGGGCGGCCGCGACCGCGAGATACGGATCGAGTTGGACCCTGAGCGTATGCAGGCTTTCGGCGTAACGCTGGATCAGGTGCGCTCCCTCATCGCGGCGGGGAACGTCTCCGCCCCGCTAGGCACCCAGGTGCAGCAGGGGCAGAACCGCAAAGTCGTCCTGGATGGTTTTCTGACTTCGGAGGAAGACCTGACGCATTTGATCGTGGGTGGCCACGCGGGCCGGCCCATCTATCTTGGCGACGTGGCACATATCGTCGACGGCCCTCCTGAAGAAAGAGAAAAGCCCACCCGTTTTGCCTATGGTCCGGCGGATGCGCGCTTTGGTAAGACGCAGTTGCCTGAGATGCCCGCGGTAACCCTTGCCATCGCCAAGAAGCGCGGAACGAACGCGGTATTCTTCGCCAATGATCTTCTCAAACGCATCGACAGGATGAAGGCGCAATTTGTGCCCCCCGGGGTTGATGTTGTGGTAACGCGCAACGACGGCCAGAAGGCCAACAATGCCCGGACGCGCTTTCGCCACGGCGGCAGGTTATGTAGCACATTCCATATGCCAGAGTTCCTGCTCGGGCCGGTAGGGGCGGCTCTAGAGAATTTGCAGCACGGTGATCCCGTTCTTGTTTTTGCAGTGCTATTTCAGGAGTCATTTTCGTGAGTTGCCCTACGCCAACTGCACATCTAAGCCGCCGGGAATGGCTTGCGCTGCTGGGTAGAACGATGCTGGTGTCTCCTTTGCTAAACCTGGCGGTGATGAGTACGTCTTGTGGAGGATCTGGTACGAGCAATACTTTGGGACCTCCTCCGCTGAGCGACGACCAATTCCTGGACGAAATCGAGCGTGCTATCTTCCTCTATTTCTGGGAGCAGGCCAGCCCGAGTACGGGACAAGTCAAAGACCGTGCCTTCGCCGCGGGAAACGACACGCGCACGGTCTCAAGCATTTCGGCCACAGGCTTCGGCCTGACCGCTCTGTGCATCGCGGACCAGCGCGGCTACATGACCAGTGCCAATGTCGTTGCCCGCGTGCAGGCTACCCTGAGTTTTCTGCTCAACGAGATGACCAACGAAAACGGCTTCTTCTACCACTTCGTGGATATGAATACCGGCGAAAGGGCGTATAGCTCCGAGGTTTCGTCGATTGATACCGCCATCCTGATGTGCGGCATACTCACCTGCCGACAGTATTTTCAGGACCAGCAGATCGTATCCATGGCGACGCAACTCTACCAGCAAGTCAACTGGCCGTGGATGCTCGACGGCGGAAGTACGTTCTCCATGGGCTGGACGCCGGAAAGTGGATTTCTGAGTGCGCGCTGGGACACTTACGCCGAAATGCTGATGCTGTACCTGCTGGCGATCGGGGCGACGGTGAACCCGATTCCGGCGAGCGCATGGCAGGCGTTTGCGCGTCCGACGCTGACTTATCAGGGGTTGACCTACATCACGAATCTCAGCTCGCCCCTGTTCATCCACCAGTACTCCCACGCCTGGTTCGACTTTCGCAACCAGCAGGACGTCCACGCCAACTACTTCAACAACTCGATCACTGCTACGCAAGCCCACAAGCTGTTCTGTTTGTCACTTGCCAGTCACTTTTCCGATTATTCGGACAACCTGTGGGGAATCACGGCGTCGGACTCTGTGAACGGCTATGTAGTATGGGGCGGGCCACCGGCAATGGGGCCAATTGACGGTTCCATCGTTCCCTGTGCCGCCGGCGGCTCCATTCCGTTTCTGTCCTCCGACTGCATTGCGGTGCTGCGCAACATCCAGAGCGCATTCCCAAATTCGTGGCAGAGGTACAGCTTCGTGGATGCGTTCAATCCCATTTCCGGCTGGTATGACACGGATGTGATCGGGATCGATCGGGGCATCACTATGCTCATGGCGGAGAACCAGCGTACCGGCTTCGTATGGAGCACGTTCATGAAAAACCCTGAAGCCGGGGCCGCAATCAAGGCTGTCGGGTTCCATTAGAGAAGACCTGAGATGCGATGTCACTCCGGACGGATAGAATCCGGAGCGTGGCAAGGCTGGCGACCCGTTGGTAGTGTCCCAACATTGGGACACGATCGATCACTTCGTCCCGGCTGACTCGTGCAATAAGCGCATGCTACAAATGAGTGCCATGCCTCGGGCTGTTGACAAGTTGCAAGCGCAGATGGGCAATGTACGACTGACAGCGATGCTGCACGCCGGATTCATCCTGACGGGCGTGGTCAACACCATGTTGGGTCCGATGCTTCCAGTGCTGTCTGCGCGGTGGGCGCTCAGTGATGCACGCGCAGGGTATCTGTTCACGGCGCAATTCAGTGGCTCGATGCTGGGCGTGATGGGGTCGAGTTTCCTCATGTCCCGCCGGGGCCATCGCATTTCGTTGATAAGCGGCCTGGGACTCATGGCGCTTGGCTCGGCGACACTCCTCGCCGCGAGTTGGACGCTGGGCATGTTAGCGACGGTCTGCTTCGGAATCGGACTTGGGCTTACGATACCAACTACGAACCTCCTGATCTCCGAGCTAAACCCGGAGAAGCGTGCCGCTGCGTTAAACCTGATCAACCTTTCGTGGGGAGTGGGAGCCGTGAGTTGTCCGTTCTTCGTAGCGGCGCTGCTCCGCATGCACCGCACTTCTCTTATGCTCTATGGTGTCGCTGCATTGCTGAGTCTTGCGGCCGCGGGCATGATAAGAGCTTCATTTCCCGTTTTCTCTCCGCAACTGGATAACGTATCGAGGATGGAAGAAGGCCTGTGGCGGAGTCGTTGGGTGCCGATCATCGGTGCGCTGTTCTTTTTCTATATAGGCAGCGAAGCGGGGGTGACTGGCTGGATCGCAACCTACGCGCAGCGGATGGTTGCAGGAGCGGGCACGGCGTGGGTTCTGACGCCTTCGCTTTTCTGGACGGCGTTGCTATTAGGACGAGCGACCGCACCCGTGTTGTTGCGGCATGTGCAGGAGTTGAAGCTAGCGGAATTCGGCCTGGTTCTGAGCATGGTGGGTATTGTTGTCCTTTTAGGAGCTCGAGATCTCTCGGTGGTTGCAATCGGCATTAGCTTGGCTGGAATGGGGTTCTCGTCGGTTTTTCCTGTCGCGATCGCCACCCTCTCGCGCAAGTTTGGCTCGAGAGCGTCCCAGATTGCTGGTGTGATGTTCGCGCTAGCCGGCGCCGGTGGCGCCACCCTTCCCTGGCTAGCCGGCTACACCTCCACCATGTTCGGCAGCTTGAGATACGGGTTATTGGTTCCCTTATTTGGCTGTATCGTCATGTTGACTCTAAATGCACAGCTTTCCAAGCGAGAATGAGCGACAGACCCGAACCGTCTTCGGAGCAATTTGCGCGCTCTGTCCGTTGGTGGCAAGAGCCCAAGCGGAGCTTCAGAATAAGCGAAAGAACAATCGGGAGGGAATGTCGACAACGTCAACGACACATCAATCGCCAAACTCACCCTCCAGATTTGAATCGTCGGATGCTGCAACTCAGACATCAACAGACTACGCCTGAACGATTGCTGTTAAGAAATCCCCATATCACGCAATATAAAAAGGCGTCCATTTTGCGGTAGGTTGTGATTGTTCACATTACCACTTACCGAAAGGAGCGCCGTATGAACCAAGAGCAGTATATCGGGGTGGAACTTCACCAGGCATCTCCTGGAGGACTTCAACCGCAGATACACCGCACTCATAAGGAGAATTCTCGAACAAGGCAAGGCAGAAGGGATGTTCCAAATCAAGGACTTCGAACTCACTACAACTGTCCTTTCGGTAGGTGTCTTGGGCCTTCTCTTGAATATTGCCGGACGGCGCAATTTGATCTGATTGAACGACATATTGAAGTGCTTGGCGAGTTGTTCATGAACGGGTTACGGACGAGGTTCATCGCTTTTCTCCACTAACCGTAACCGCCGCATCTGCGCGGGACTACAGTTCGCCGATGGCGTGTTTGAGTCGGAGGCCAGCAATCACTGCGTCGTAGACGGCATTCGCATGGCTAGTCTCACTGTTGACACGTGCCGTCTCCGCGTCCAATACCTCCGTATAAGGAGCGAGACCATTTACATAACGGTCTCGGACCACGCGCACATTTTCTTCCGCTTGTGCAATGGCGGATTGCGTAACGTCTATGCGTTTACGCGTCGTCTGAATATCCAGCCAACTCTGACGCACCTGTAAGCCAACAACTGAGGCGAGGTCCTTTCGCTCCTCGGACAGCGCCACCGCTTGGAGTTCAATGGCACTACCACGATTGCGAGAGGAGCCGCCATCGAAGACGTTCCATTTGAGTCCGAGGGCGACGACCCATTGACCGTCATGTGCAAGGTACCGATTTTGCAGATAATCGTAACCGCCGGAAAGACCTACCAGCGGAACAGTTTCTCTCCGTACAGCCACGGCCTGATTGCGCAAAGCAGCGATCTGACTATCCAACGCCTTCAACTCGCTACGTTGCGCCAGAGCTCGCTCGATCAGAACAGGTAATGCATCGGCTGTCGATTCGGGCGATATTTCCTCCAGCACGACAGGCTGATCCAGCGCCCTTCCCAAAAGTCGGTTATAGGCGGCGCGCGCCAAGTCCAGAGTATTGGTAGCCTGCAAGACCTGTTGCTGCGCATCAAGCAAGGCCACTTGAGAAGACAACTGGGCATTTTTGGCTGCCATGCCCTGCTGCGCTAAGTTGTCCACGTCCTTNNGGTGTGCGCTTCCAAGGTGGCTCGATGGCTTTCGGCTACCTGTAGCCACCGGGAAGCGCGCAACACATTCACATATGCTTCGGCTACACGCAGCTTCAAGTTTTGCTCGGAAGTGGTCTCGCCAAACCTGGCTGCTTGAAGTGAGGAAGAGGCTGCGGCGATGCCGTGCTCGATGCGTCCCCCCGTGTAAATCGGCAACGTTGCTGTTGCGCTGTAAACGGCACCGTTCCGTTGCATGAGGGGAATCTGGAACGACTGACCTAGCAGGTCTGCCTTGAGCGTCGGCAACTCGCTAAGAGCAACGTAATCCGCATTCATTTCCAGAGAAGGCAGACGGGCGGTTTTCGCCGCCTCCAACTGGCTGCCGGCGGCAGCGGAATTGTCCCGCGAGGCCGTGAGGCCGTGATCGGCGGCCAGAGCAGCGGCCCACGCCTGTTCCAGCGTCTCTGCCGCAGCGTTGGTTGTCATCTGCGTCACCAGGAGAACTGCCAACGAGAATATGCTCAAGAACTTCTGCAAACGACAGTCATGCATCATCGCGTTTCCATCCTTCACCGTCCTGCTTGTTCCGGCGATTCCTCTTGCCGTCCCTGAAGGAGCAGAAAAAGGAGACAGGGAATAACAATCAGGGTCAGCACCGTGGAGGCGACCGTGCCGAAGATCAGTGAAATGCCCAAACCGCAGAACACTGGGTCGGTGAGCATTATCATGCTTCCGAAGACGATGGCCAAGGCGGTCAGCAGGATGGGACGCAGACGCACCGCGCCGGCTTCGAGGATGGCTTCTCTCAGACCCATGCCTTGCCGCCGATAGTCCAGCACGAAATCGATAATCAGCAGCGAGCTGCGCACCAAAACCCCGGTCAAAGCGATGATGCCGACCAGGGAAGTGACCGAGAACGCCTTGCCGAGAAGCCAGTGCCCAGGGGAGACACCTACCAGCCCGAGAGGGATCGCCGACATTGCGATCATGGGCAAGCTAAAGGACTGGTAATAGGCCACCAGGATCAGGAAAATGCTGGCTATCGACAGCGCTAGAGCGAACAGCAAGTCGCGATAGGAGTCCAGCATCAATCGCATCTCACCGCCCCACAGCAGGCTGTAGCCGTTGATGGTGTCGGGATCCGCCTTGTAAGGCGTTAAATTGCCGGTGGCAAGCCGGCTCTCGTCGGGCAGCGCCATGCCGTCCAGACGCCGATTCAAGTCGAGCACCGCATAGATAGGCGCGGTGCGGGCAAGTTCTCCACCCACGAAGGTGACCCGCTCATCGTCCTTATGCTGAATGGGCCGGTCGGCCCAGGCCGGTATAACCTGCACAAGTTCGGACAGCGCCACCTGCTGTCCCTGCCGGTTCGTTATTGTCACGCGCGATAGCAGCGCAGGATCAATCTGATAGCGGCGTGGAATTTGTAACCGGATCGGCACCGGGTTCGTCTCCTGGGGAATGTGAGCGTCCCCCATCACCTCGCCATCAATCAGGCGGCGCAGTGCGATAGCCACCTCGGCGCTGGCGATTCCGGACAGCGCCGCTTTTTCCCGGTCGACGACAAGGTGGTATTCAGAGACGTCTTCCACCTCGCTGGTTTTCACTTCCGCCATGTCGTATGTCTGCTGAAATGCGCTCTTGACGCGTTGAGAAAGGATGTGTAGTTGCTGTGGGTCTCGACCGTAAATCTCCGCCAGTACGGTAGCGCGCATCGGCGGTCCCGGCGGGTCTTCCACCACTTGCACAGTGCTACCAGGATAACGAGCGGCAATGGGTACAATGCGAAGACGCATCTCTCGCGCGATGTCGATCGAACTTCTGCTGCGCGTCTTCTTGTCCGAGAGGTTCACGCGGATTTCCGCCACGTAAGGCCCAACCTTGTTCCCCGAACCACGCAACAAGCCGTTGAAATCGATCACGCCGGCCTCACCAAGCGAGGTCTGGTAGTCCCGAACTTCAGGAGTCTGGCGCAGTTGCGCGCCAATCTCGCGGGCAAGCTGGTCTGTTGTCTCCAACGGGGCGGTTTCCGCCATGTCGATAGTGATGTTGAACGTGTTCATATTGTCCTTGGGCAGAAAGAACGTCTCAACGCCAAAGAAGGATTGGGGACCGCTCAGGCCGTTGGGTCGTATGAATTGCCAGAGAGGTTGCAGCAATGACAAAGCAATCATCGTCAGCACGATCAGGAAGAGGTATCGACGCCACTTGGCGCTGCTCAAGAAGGGCGCCAGGGCTGCACGGTAGTAGCGGGGCAGCCGATTCCAGCCATCGTGGCCTTTCAGATCCTGCCCCTCAGATGGCTTCAGCCAGTGATTCGCCGCCCAGGGAACTACGCAATATGCCACCAACAGAGAGAAAGCCATCGCGAGTGGACCTGTAATACCAACGGGATGGAAGTACTGCCCTCCCATGCCAGTCAATATGGGCAAGAGGGAGAAGGCCACGATCATCACTGAGAGGGTCGCCAAATTAGTGGGATTACCGATTTCATTCGTGGATTGCACGGTCACTTGGCGCTTATCGCCTTGGCCGAGCTGACTGTAATTGCGATGAATGTTCTCAATTACGACGATGGCGGCATCCACCACCAACCCCATCAACATGATGAAGGCGAACAGGGTGACGCGATTGATGGTTATGCCGAACAGATAAACCCCACCCAGAGTCAGCGACAAGGTTAGCGGCACCGTCGCGGCGACAATCACCGCTTCTTTTCGTCCCAGGAAGACGGCGGTAACGATAAAGACGGCAAGTATGGCGATCCCCAGGTGCTCAATGAGCCGGTTCAGCGTAGTCCATCACTGCCGAGTTGGGGTCCACGCCTTCGGAGACAATTCCACCGTCCCATGCGCTGCTGCGCAGCACCTTCAGCGCCTGCTCCCGGCCCCGCGTCAGGGCCAAATGATCCGCGATCGTCCAAGAGGTAGTGAAGGGCAGCCTGTAACTGCCCGGCAACCCGTCGGGTCGGTTAGAGTACGAGTATTTGTAGTTCTCCGAATGAAGCCATTCGTAAGTGCGAATGAACACAGGATCGTCCTCTGAGATAAAGCCGAGAGCGGGAAGTTTCATCAGCGAGCCGGGAGGAACATCCGCGAACAGCGGGTTTTTGCCGTCGGTGGCGCAAACAAAGATCGGGCCCGCAGTTCCAGGCGCCTGGTCCGAGAGGCTGCCTTTCATGATCGTGTTTCGAAGAACCGCGGCGCGTTGTGTCAACTCGCGAGCGCTGGCAGTGTCCTTCAAACGGTCGAAAAGCGCGGAAAGATCGAGCAGCGCCCTCCAGGTCAAGACATTGTCGTAAGTCAGAAATGGCCGCTTCTGGTATTCATCCTGTGAGTCTTGGAGCGTGATATAGAAGCCGGATTCCGGGTCGAAGCGGTCGAGCAGTCGGTCACGCAGGGTTACGATCGCAGCGCGATGCGACTCCAGAAAGGCGTCGTCGCTTGTTCGCTTTACGTATTCCGCCGCCGCAATAATCGGAGCTACTGCCTCATCCAGCTGAAATCCATCCTCGAGAACTACGCCATCAATGAACCGGCTATGTATTCCGGTGTTCCGCAGTTGCGTCGTGAGAGCGTACTCCAGTGCTTCACGCGCTAAGGACGCGTCAACATCCAGCAATCCGGGGAAGCTCCACAGCATCGCATCGCGGTCCCAATAGGTAGCGGAGACCTAGTACCGCGGACTTCGCGAAGTGACCCCGACAAACTGTTCGGTGTCAATCGTTCTCCCCCAGGCATATAGGGCAGTGAAAAGAAAATTACGGTTCATCAGCAAGTCTAGGTCGGGTTGACTGGTGGTGCGCGTGCGACGCTTACACCATGCCGCTGCCTGATCGATCATGGCGCCAGCGCCGTTGCGATCAATGAGTTCCCTGAGAGCTTTGGCGGAGTGGTCGGCGCTGAACTCCTCAGGCCCCACCCCTAACACAAAATTTGCCTCAGCCGTTTCGCCCGGCCCGGCACCAGAGTCACATCACGCTGTGCGTCGAGTGCAGGAGACAGAGACTGCGGAGGTACGCTGGTGTGAGCTACGGACCCCTCGTGAATTAGAGACCAGGCAAATTGCGTGTCGTTGGTGACGAAAGGGAAGACCTCAGCTGAGTCCACCCATGGTGCAGGAGCGACGGAACGTTCTCCTCGCAGTGCGACCGGTAAGTAAGTGACTCGGTTTAAGGCTCCCCACGAGGCTTTCATGCCCAAAGCGATCGGGACGGCTTCTGCGCGCCGGTTGGTGACCGTCATATGTATGAAAGCGCCACGGGATCCGGGAGGGGCACAATAGGTGATGCTGGCATCGAGTCCATCTACCGCGAGGTGGGCCACTGGAATCCAATACTCGATCAATTCCCAGGCAGGATTCCGAAACTGGAGTGGCTTGCCGTTGACGGTGAAATACGGCTGCAACGCGGGAGACTCGCTCTCTCCCCTGACTTCGAGCAGACCTCGGTCTCGCATCGAGAGCACGTTGAAGCTCGCGATCGCCCCGTCCGCCGGACGGATCTCGGGCAAAGCGATCCACTCGTTGCCGGTAGGCAGCACGTCGTCCGTGCCGAGGGAAAGCGGAATATGGCGAGGAGCGTCAGCGCCGAAAACAAGCTTTGCCGGTGCACAGAAAATGCCAAGAACCAGAAGAGTGAAATAGAGTGCGCGGGCCCGTCTGAAGGAGACGAGTCGAAAACGGCATCTGGTAAGCATCGGTTCAACGAACCTCCGGGAAATGATTTAGGCCGAACGTGCTTCTACTTGGCCGTGACGTCATCGAGCTTCTTCAGCATCTCGCCGATTTCCGCGTTGGACATGAAGTTCTTCCACACCAAACCAGTCCGGTAATTCTCGATCATGACGACGATTGGCGCCTGATTCAGCCCCATGTAGATAGGCGAGACCCAGTTCACACTCTGATTAAACGCGTCACGCGGGCCGTAGATGTCCCACATTTGATCGCCGAGGTCGCGGTAGTAGTGTTTGAACGCGGCCATCGAAGCTTCCGGCGTATACGGGAAAGACGCAAGCGCTCCCGTCGGCGTGAGCGTGCCACGATCGTTCTGGTCGTCAGGAGCGTGCGGCACGTAGCCATCGGGGCCGTCGCTGGCGGTCAGGCCCCACGCGTTCGTGCCGTATCCCGCGAAGTGCTTCGGGTTTGCGATCGAATAAGCATGGTTGATGAGCGCAATGTTGCGGTTGTTGTCAAAATAAGACTTCGCGAAGCGGTCGTGAAGACTATGCGGATCGAAGCCCATGAACGAGTAGTGGGTGAAAAAGAGCGGGCCCCCGGTGCCGACGCCGACATCGAGCTTGATCCCAAAATAAGTGTGTCCGTTCCCGTAGTGGTCGCCATCCGTGCTCCCGGACCAACCTTCGCGATAGGCGATTGCCCGCTGCGATTGTCCGACCCATCCCGAGTAATAAAGCGATGGCGGCACGGCATGCGTGGGCGAGGCGATGCCGAGGAGGTAGGCGATCATCACTTCGTTAAATCCGATCAGAGGGTGGTGAATCTGCCACGACCACTGCGGCGACCAGTGCCAGTACAAAAAATCGCTGGTTGGCGTCTCACGATACCAGTTCCACTCGATCGTTTCCCAGAGCTGCGTGATCCTGCGATAGAGAGACTGTTCGCTTTCGCTGGATCCGTGGAAGTACTGCCGCGCTGCGAGCAACCCTTGCATAAGAAACGACGTCTCGACCAAGTCTCCCCCATTTTCGAACATGCCAAACACGGCCATCGTCTGGCCGGTGTCGCCGTCCATGAAATGGGACCAAGCTCCGTGATATCGCGGGGCGTGTTCCAGAAAATCAACGATCCGAGTCAGCCGCTCCACGCCCTGCTGACGCGTAATAAAACCGCGATCGACGCCGACCATGAGAGCCATGATGCCGAAACCGCTCGCTCCGGTCGCGACGATGCGGTCATCTCCGGGGATATTTTCGCGAGCCATGCCGGAGTGCGGATCTGCTCCCTCCCAGTAGTAATGAAAGCAGGCCTCCTGCAGCATGGTGAGCAGTTCGTCGTCGTTCAGTTCATGGGTAGATGCGCTGGCGACATTGGAGAATGCCGATTGCTGGTACAGCCAGTCGGAAGCGACAACTTTATATTGCGCGTGGACGTCAGGCTTTCCCAGGAAATCGTCGTAGCGAAACGTACCGCGCAACTGCATTCCGACTGGCGAAAAGTTGTTGCCGTCGGTGGAGCGATAGATCACGTAGCGCGCGAGCGCGGGAAGTTCTGCCGCATCCCATTCGATGTCCACATGGCGGTCGTAGCCGGTAGCGCGCACATGGGAGGGAGGGGGCAGAGTGTTGGCGGCAGGCGGATCGTTGTCGACGCGCATCTCGTCGACAATTAGCGTATGCCGCGCACCATCGGCACGCCCCTGGTAGAAGGTGACGCTCTGGGTGTATTCCGGATTGAAGGCGTGGATGGAGTCAGTCCGGCAGTCGGAGAGGGGGATGCGAACTTGTACCCAGCGGCCGGCGGCCATATTCCCCGCATATCTTCCGAGGTCCAAAGGTTTGCTGAAGCCCCCGCCGGGGAACTCCACCAAGCGCGAACCTTCGCTCGCGTCTGACAGTACGAACTTCGGCAGATCGGCGGCGGATATCGGCTGGGGAGCGAAAATCCAGAAATAAAGGTTGTCCCCGGACAATTGTGGAAAGCGATTGCGAAAGTCGACTGTTCTTATTTGCGCCAACCATCCGCCCCCTGGGGCAGACTGCCACTGAAGACGAATTGCGTTCGGCGGCGTCAGAAAAATCTTGGTCTCGACAGGCAAGCGTCCGTCCTTCTGTTCCAGAAAGCTTTGCCCCGACGCCTGCCCGGTGCTGTAAAAATAGTCATCCGGAGTCAGACTGTTGTCAAAAATGATGTGACGGTAGTAGTCCGAATTGGCGTGCGCCAGCGAGGAGAGCACACAAAGCAGTACGCCGAGAACAAGAAAGCGTTGGGTGCGCCAAGCGCAAAGTTTACCGGTCACGAAACTCATATCTGTCCTATTCCCCGGCCGGCTTCCACCGGGCCGAAACTATTTCTTGCTCACTTCAAGCAGCAAAAGTCCGTTCATCGGAAGTTGCAACTCGATTGATCCATTTGTGAGTCGAAGATTCTCCGTGGACGCCTTGTCCGCCACACGGTTTAGTTCGCGCACTTGTTCTTGTGTCGGATACCCCGGGCTCCCCATGCTCCGGTACGCGGCCAGGGTGTTGCCGTGTTCAGCGTCGGCGCGGCTCACCTTGACGCGGCCGTTGGATGGTACGCCGCGGATCTCGAAGTCGAGGCTGCGCGCCGATCCCGTCTTATCTGGATCAACCAGATTCCATGCAACGATCGCCAGTGAACCGTCGCCGTGGCGGGTAACCAGAACATTGGGTGAATCCTGAAGGAGTCTTTCCGATCCAAGCTTATGCAGAAGAGCGAACGCGGAATAACTGGGCTTCTTGATGTTACCGAGCGCGATCAGGCCGAAGCCGCCGTCAAAGGGTTCGTGCTTAGGCCCATCTTCTTCGAAGACGTCGGAGAACGTCCAAAACGACATCATATTCACGAGCCCATCACATTGCCGGATGTCGTCGGCGAGCGCTGCACCTACATAAACCGTATCTCTGGCATTGAGGGGGCCAAACGATGGGACATTCCACTCGGTCCACATCAAAGGCAGTCCGGGACGCGGCGAGGCCGCGATCTCGTCGTGGACTTTCTTAATCGCGAGACAAACCCTGCGATCCATCGGAATGTCTTCGGTCGTGCCAAACAAATCTTCCGTCGAATCGTCAGCGTAGCCGTGGCTGGAAATGAAGTCGGTGGGAACATTGTTTGCTGCGGCGTGCTGAATGAACGCATTGACCCAGTGTGCGGATGAAGATGCCGGCCCGCCGACCCGCAGGCGTGGACTCACGGATTTCAGGGCCCGCGCGGTGTGGTCATATAGCTCGAAGTAGGTGGCCTGCTTGGGATCGCCTTTCCAGAAACCGATGTTGGGCTCGTTCCACACCTCGAAATACCAGTTGGCTACTTCTTCGACGCCGTAGCGATCGACGAGATGTTGCGCGAAGGCACGAACAAGGTCGTCCCACTTCTCGTAGTCCTTCGGAGGGGAAACGATCGCTTTGTACCAGAAGATCTGCAGATCCTGGTGCAATGCTAGTTTTGTCGGCATGAAACTGATCTCGACGAACGGCCGAACGCCGTTCTGCAGCAATCCGTCGTAGATTTGATCGACGTAGGAAAAATTGTAGACAGGATTTCCCCTGTCGTCTTCGTCGTATACGCCAACTTCATCATGAAGGATGTTGTGAAATCGGACGTAACTGAACTCAGTGACTCTCTTCACTTCGCGCAGATCGTTGCGGTAGCTCTCGCGCAAGGTAAGAATCGCGCGTCCCGAGCCGAACGTCTGTTCCCAGAAGTGGGGAAACGGATGAGCCGGCGTACGGGCATCAATATCAACTTTCTCCGGCGACGTTTGGCCCGGGCACGAGGCAGCAGGGAAAGCCATTCCGAGCAGAACGACGAGCATGAAACGGTACAAGCTCATCTTCATACATTTTTCTACGGCAAGATTTCCAACGTTGTCCCGGAACCGCTAGCGGAATCCGGACTGATCCACACGGTGACCTTTGCCGGCTCAACCGCGAATTGGTTGCGGTCATTCCAGATCGCAAATGCGTCCGGTTCCAGGTGGAATGTGACTTTTCTTGTTTCTCCCGGGGCTAACGCGATCCGTTGGAACCCTTTCAGTGCCCGAACAGGCTGAGCGGTGCTCGTGCCTTCTAGACGGACGTAGAGCTGAACCAACTCTTCAACCGCACGCGAGCCGCTGTTAGAAACGGAGGCCTCGACGGTCAGCGGTTGCAAGGTATCCGTTTTGCCGCTCAAGCTTTGATTCAATTCCGCCGCACTGAGTTGGGTTCGGCTGATCTCAGTCAGTCCATATCCGAAGGTGGTGTAAGAGCCTCCATAGCCAAAGGGAAACTGCGGCGTATCTTGCTCGTCGATATAGCGCGAGACATACCTCGACTCGACGTCGGTTGGTGGACGCGTAAGGTCGATCTTGTCAGGCGGCCTTCCGGTGCTCAAAGCGTTGTAGTAAAGCGGCTCTTGTCCGACGCTGCGCGGCCAACTGACAACCAGTCTGCCGCTGGGATTGCTTTCGCCAAAGAGCGTCCGAGCCAACGCCGGGCCTGTTTCGGTTCCCGGAAACCATGCCGCCAACACTGCCGGGACATGCTCAACGGCCCATGGCACGGTAAGAGGCCGGCCACTGAAAAGGACGAGTACGATGGGCTTGCCTGTGTTGGTGACGGCCTCGAGCAATTCCTGCTGACGCCCCGGCAGACCGAGGTTCGAGCGAGAGGCTGCTTCGCCGCTCATGTCTGGAGACTCCCCGAGTGTGAGAATCACCAGATCAGCACGCTTGGCAGCGGCGACTGCCGCTGCGATCTCCGCGTCGCTGCCTTCGCGAATACCGACGCCCTTGGAGCGGAACACGTTGCTTTCCCCTAAACGCCGTGCCAACTCGGCAGGAAAAGATAGGACTGCGCTTCTTGGTCCCGTGGACGATCCCTCAGGGTCAGAAGGATTGTCAGCGAGCGGGCCGATGACCGCCACCGTTTTCACTTTCTTCGAGATCGGAAGAAGCGGTCTGCCGCCGCTGGCGGGAACGTTCTTCAGAAGCACAAAAGAATGCTCTGCGACGGTCTGGGCCAACTGAAGGCTCTCTGGCCGAAAGAAGGCTTGTTTGGCGCGTCTTTCGTCAACGTAGGGATGTTCAAAAAGACCCAGTGCAAGTTTTACGCGCAAAAGTCGACGGACGCTTTCATCGATTTTCGCCTCTGGCACGGCGCCCGAACGCACGAGTTGTGCAAGTTGATCGTGATACAAGCTGCTCGTCATATCCATGTCGACCCCGGCAAGGAAGGCCTTTCGCGCCGCGGCCGCGTCATTGGCGGCGACTCCGTGTGCTACCAATTCGCCGATTGAGGAATAATCACTGACCACGAACCCCTGAAATCCCCACTCTTTCCGCAGAATCTGCGTGAGAGTAAAAGGATTCGCCGAAGCCGGCACGCCGTTGAGTGAATTGAAAGCGCTCATCAGAGTTGCCGTACCCGCATTCACCGCCGCGTGGAAGGGAGGCAAGTAGAACTCACGCAGTGTGTGCTCGGAAATCTCGGTCGAGTTGTAATCCCGGCCAGCCTCCACTGCACCGTAGCCCACGTAATGCTTGGCGCACGCCGCCATGCTGTCCGATGCGCCCAGGCCCGAACCCTGATAGCCACGCACGTACGCAGCGGCCATCGCCGAGCCCAGATACGGATCTTCGCCGGCGCCTTCTGCGATTCGGCCCCAGCGGGCGTCGCGGGCGATGTCGACCATCGGGGAGAAGGTCCAGCGAATGCCGATCGCGGAAGCCTCCGAGGCCGCGATATGGGACGCCTTCTCGACCAAAGCAGGATCCCAGGTCGAAGCCATTCCCAGCGGAATCGGAAACTCTGTCCGGAATCCGTGAATCACGTCGAGCCCGAAGAGCAGTGGAATGTGCAACCGCGAGTTCTCGATCGCAAGGCGCTGATACTCGTTGATCAACGAAGTATCAATGACGTTCAGCAACGACCCGACCTGCCCGCGGGCGATCATGTCCTGGTAGTTGGTCCGCCCGGTGCCGGGGCCGGTCGCCTGCCCGGCGGAATATTGCACCAGTTGCCCAATTTTTTCCTCCAGCGTCATCCTGTGAAGGAGAGACTCCACCCGGGCGTCAAGGCTCGGGGCCGCGATGCCCTCACTCGCGCCACCTCCGGTTTCTGTCGAAGCGGGAGCCACGGCCTGAGCCGACAGCGATGCATTGCTCGATAAGCCCAAAACGACCGACAGCAGCAACGCAGACGCGGTTAAAACGCGTGGGTTTGGCTCAAAACCAAAAATCGGAAAGCCATGACGTTGCGTACCTCGCACCGGGAACCACATGGATCAGCACCTCGAACAAATACGATTTTCCGCCTAACTAAATCGCGTTAGTACAGGGCCAACGGTTTGTATGTAATACGCTTTTCGCGCTGATGTCAATAGTGGAGAGGAACAAGGACCGAGATCTTCGCTTGCCCGCGTGATTCCATTGTGCGAGACTTCGCTTCGTGGGCACGAGGAAGCCTAAACCAAGCAGCGATGGAACCGGACACGCCGCCCGAAATCCCATGAACTTGAAAAAGCTGGCAGAGCACCTGGGCCTTTCGCCCGCCACCGTCTCCCTGGTCATCAACCGGTCGAGCGTCGCCGACTCCATCCCGCAGGAAACCAAGGATCGAATCTTCGCTGCGGCCCGGAAATTCAAGTACCGTCCCAGTTTCTTTGCCCGGTCGTTACGTACACAGCGCAGCTTCACCGTTGGCGTCATTGTCCCGGAAGTGAGCGACGGGTATTCGGCTTCGGTGATGAGCGGGGTGGAAGACCACCTTCTGCAGGAGGGGTACTTCTATTTTGTCGCCAGCCACCGCCACCGTAGCGATCTGATCGACGAATACCCGCGGATGCTCTTGGAGCGATCGGTGGATGGCCTGATCGCCGTGGACACACCTTGGCACCTGAACCTTTCGGTGCCGGTGGTCACAGTGTCAGGACACAACGACGTGAAGGGCGTAACTAACATCGTGCTTAACCACCAGAGGGCCGCCGAGATAGCATTGAAGCACCTTTTTCACCTCGGCCACCGCCAGATTGCGTTTATGAAGGGGCAGGAGTTCAGTTCCGATACGGAGGTGCGATGGGCGTATATCGAGCGCGTGGCGCACCATCTCGGTTTGACCATCCATCCCCGCCTGGTTGCGCAACTGGAGGGCGATTCGCCCTCTCCTCAACTAGGTTACATGGCCACCAAGGTGTTGTTGGCTTCGAAAGAGGCGTTCACCGCCCTGTTTGCTTTTAACGATATCTCGGCTATGGGAGCGATTCGCGCGTTGCGCGAGTTGGGTCGGCAGGTGCCCGATGATGTTTCCGTCGTCGGATTTGACGACATCCAAAGCGCCGCCTTCCAGAACCCGAGCCTAACCACTGTGCGCCAACCGTTGCGTGAAATGGGACGCGCTGCGGCCGAGATTCTCTTGAAGCGTATTAACCGCCCAGGTTCCGAACTTCACGACAAGTACACCGTGGAACCGGAACTGGTTATCCGGGAAACTACAGGACCGGCGCCAGCCAGAAAGCAAGTACACGGCAAACAGAAGCCTTAGCGATCTATCGTTTTTCATACATCCCTCTGTATTTCCATAGACGCGCCGTCGAAGAATCAGGCGCCATTTAAGTTCTTGACTCCCGAAATTGGGTCGTGCTATAAGCAGGCGGTTTGCTTTTTACTAAATCGCTTTTTCAGAGATTTAGTAAAAGATTTGGTGTACGGATTGCAACCGGGTTTAGTCAGCATTTGCGAAAGGCACTTTTCCACCTGAGGAGACTCCATGACGCGTCCAAGTTTGGCAGTCCGCGTTGTACTGCTTATCGTCAGCATCGTTGCATCGACCGCGGTGGTCCAGGCGCAGTATCGCGGTTCCATCCAAGGCGTGGTGACCGATCCCACGGGCGCCGTGGTGGCTGGCGCTACCATCACCTTGAAAGACAAAGAGACCAACCGCACCTTGACCGCCACCAGCGACGGCGCTGGAATTTACAACATCGGCGGTCTTGCTCCCAGCCACTACTCCGCGACCATCGAGAAGACGGGCTTCAAGAAAAAGGTGCTCGACGATTTGGTGCTCAATGCGGAGCAGGCGAACGCGGTGGACATCGAACTCGAACTGGGGCAGACCAGCGAGACGGTGACGGTCAATGGCAACGCCGCGCCTCCGATCGACACGGAAACGGCACAAGTCAGCGGCACGGTGGATTCGAAACAGATCCAGGCGTTGCCATCGTTCAACCGCGATGTGTTTCAGCTCGCGCAGCTTGCTCCCGGCGTTTTCGGTGATGGCTCGCAGGGGAACGGCGGCGGCTCCTATTCGCTGCCGGGCACTAACTCCGGCGCATCGGGCGCAACCGACGGCGTATTCAAGGCAGAGAATGCCCCCCAGATCGTGGCGAACGGCTCAAGATTGAACAATAACAACATCACTCTCGATGGCGTTGGGATTACCAGCGTGTCGTGGGGAGGCGCGGCCGTAGTCACGCCCAACGAAGATTCCGTGAAGGAAGTCAAGGTCGTCAGCAATAGTTACGATGCCGAAAGCGGACGCTTTGGCGGTGCACAGATCCAGGTGATCTCGCAGAATGGCACCAATCAATATCACGGCAGCTTCTTCTTCAAAGGTGACCGGCCGGGTCTGAACGCCTACCAGCATTGGAACGGCCCCGCTGGCAATACTGTAACACCGCAACGGAACACCGCTCGCTTCAACCAGTGGGGCGGCAGCATAGGCGGTCCGATTTGGAAGAACAAATTATTCGCCTTTTTCTCCTACGAGACGATCCGAAATAGCTCGACGCTGACATCCCAGAATTGGTATGAAACGCCGCAACTCCTCGCCATGGCACCCGCCGGCAGTATCGCTGCGCAATATGCGGCCTACCCCGGTATGGCCATTAAGGGCACCGTGGTGGATCACACCTGCGAATCGGTTAACCTAGTTTCGAATGTCAATTGCATTATGATCCCAGGCCAGGGCTTGAACATTGGCCAACCGCTGAATCCGTCTTTGTTCCCGTTGGGGACTAAGGATCCTTCCTTTGCGCCCGTCTCCAACTATCCCTCTCCTAGCCAGTGCGGGCTCCCGCCGCTTCCGCCTTGCCTAATTGGCTTGGGTGGCGACGGTACCGGCAGTTCCAGCAATTTGACAAACGTTGCCGATATTGCAAGTTACGACGTTACCAGCCCGAACACTCAGACGAACCAGCAATTCAACGGGCGTCTGGACTTCAATGCCACCAGCAAGGACCTGATTTCCTTCAATATCTATAAAGTTCCGGTGACCCAGTTCTCGTACAACGGCTATCGTGCGGCCAACGCGTTCAGCCATGATGCCATGAACGAGGCCGAAACCGCGCTTTGGGACCACACCTTCTCTCCGTCGTTGTTGAACGAAGTGCGGGTGAACGGGGCCGGCTGGCGCTGGAACGAATTGAAGGACAACCCGAATATTCCGCTGGGTTTGCCGCAGCCTTCCTACATCGGCGATCACAGTAACGGCAACAATATCGGATCTGCCAATCCTGGCGCCCAAGATTTGGGCGGAGTCGCCGGCAGCATCTTCGACCAGTGGACGATCAACTTCAAGGATGTTGCGACCAAGGTGTTTCACAGCCACACCATAAAGTTTGGCGGGGAAGTTACCAAGCTCAAGTTCGTGCAGGACGCTCCCTGGTCGGCGCGGCCTGATTTTGGCTTCAACAACTACTGGGATTTCCTCAACGACGCGCCGGTTTTTGAAACCGGAACCTTCAACCCGCAGAACGGTTCACCCACCGATGTCCGCAAGGACACCCGCTCCACGCTCCTCGGATTCTTTGCCCAGGACGACTGGAAGGTTCGTCCGAACCTCACCATCAACCTGGGAATGCGCTGGGAGTATTTCGGCCCGATTTCCGAGCTCAACAACGCGCTCAGCACCGTAGTTCTCGGCTCCGGCGCGAATGCATTGACCGGTATGTCGATGAAATTGGGAGGGAATCTGTACCAGGCGGACAAGAAGAACTTTGGTCCGAAGCTTGGGTTCGCCTGGAGTCCGGACAAGTACAACCGGAGGCTTGTATTCCGAGGTGGGATCGGCATCGGCTACACCGGGGGAGAAGAGGCAATTACCCTGAACGGATGGGGCAACATACCCTTCACCGATAACGGCACCAACCTCACCGGATCGCAAATCGTTTACCAGATTCCGAGTAATCCGCGCCAGTTCCTGCCCTATCCGTCCAATTCCAATACTATTCTGACTTTTGGGTCCAATAATATCCCCACGGAGGGATCTCCAGTTGGCATAACTGCTTTCCCGGCGCACTCTGCGACGCCCTACACCTACAACTACTCGCTCGAGGCGCAGTACGATCTTGGGCATGAATGGGTAGCCACGGTGGGATACCAGGGCAGCGCATCCCACCACCTGGTCAGACAGTACAACCTGAACCTGCTCTACGGGGCCTTTGGCATTCCTTTGAACCCGATGGTGAGTGACGTGGATTACTACTCTCAGGATGCCAACGCCAATTCCAATGCGCTGCTTGGCGAGTTGAATCATCGTTTCTCTCACTCGTTTGATCTGGACATGCAATATCGCTGGGCCAAAGCCATGGACGACGGGTCACAACCTTACTCAACAAATAACTATCCATGGAACCCTCAGTCCGCATGGGGTCCGTCCGACTATAACGTTACTCAAGCGCTAAAGATTTGGGGAGTGTATACGCCAACGATCTTCCACGGCAGCAATGGCTGGCTAGAGAAAGTGGCCGGTGGTTGGTCATTGAGCGGGATCATGAATGCCCATACCGGTTTTCCGTGGACGCCGGTGTTCAACGCTTCCTGTAACCTCGTGTACAGTAGCGGCGCGTGCTACCCGAGCAACGGCGGAACCAACCAACTGCTGCCTGCTCAATACCTCGGCGGAGCGGGCGCGGATTACAGCAACAGCAGGTTCCTGTCGGCGGGCGGTAACTTTCCCAAGGGTGGGTCGGCCTACTTCGTTGCGCCGACGTACACAAACTGCACTGCTACTTTTCCAACCACGTGTCCCGGATTCCCGCAAGCGGCGGGAATTGGTCGCAACTCTTTCCGCGGGCCCGGTTACTTCGACATCGATGCCACGCTCAGCAAGTCGTTCGGGCTCCCGAAGATGCGGGTACTGGGAGAGGGTGCGAAACTCGAATTCCGCGCCAACTTCTATAACCTCTTCAACCATCTCAACCTAAACAACGTTGATACTGCTGTCACCGATCCGCACTTCGGCGAGGCGAACGGCGCTCTCGGCTCCCGCACCGTCGAAATGCAGGCGCGGTTCAACTTCTAACTTTTCCGCGAGGCGCACTCCGAAAGGTGTGCGCCTCTTACTTTCGACCAGATCGACAACTAATCCTTTGCTGCCAGCCCAACAAATGGAGAACCGGCTCATTGGCGGGCAACTTGTCGTTTAGACTCGGTCGTTTAAACTTGAATCGTGGCTACCCGCAGCGGTCCCGCCGTTCCAATGTTCCGTCGGCCCGCACTTCTCTCCCCGCCCGTCGTGGCGGCTGGGTCGCTCTGCTTGATCACACTCCTCTTGCTTCCCTTCCGCCCGCCACTCTCCGCGCAGACCAAGCCAGCGCACGCTTCCAACTTCGCCGCCCTTGCCGCGAAAGCAAACGCGGCGCGCGACGCGGAGCGGCTTGATGAGGCTCTCGTTCTTTACCGCAAAGCGCTGGCGCTGCGTCCCCGCTGGCCGGAGGGGTGGTGGTCGCTCGGCACCATCGAATACGACCAGAATGCTTACACGGAGGCCGTGCGCGCCTTCCAGAAGGTAGTCGCGCTCTCTCCCAAGAACGGGACAGCGTACGTGATGCTCGGACTCTCCGAATTCGAACTGGGCCGCGATGACCTTTCCCTCCAGCACATCCAAAAAGGTTCGGAAATCGGCCTTGATAAGGATGAGGGACTGGGTCACGCCGTGCTCTATCACGAGGGAGTCCTCCTGCAGCGGAAACGCAAGTTCGAGGCCGCGCGGCAGACGCTTGAGCAGTTGTGCCTGCAGGGAGTCCAGAACGACGAGATCGCAAACGCACTGGGAATGACGTTGTTGCGTTCGGCTGCCAAAGGCCCGCCCGCGCAAGGGGCAGCGGATGCAAATGTCGTAATTTCCATTGGCCGCGCGGAGTGTCTGGCTGGCCAAAAGAAATACGACGAAGCGAGGCCGGGCTTTGAAGAAGTGGTGAAGGAAAACCCGGACTATCCCAACATCCATTACGCGTATGGACTGTTTCTACTGGAAGCTCGCGACTTGGCCAACGCTGTAGAACAACTCAAGCAAGAGATTGCAAATAACCCGGAGCACGTGTTCGCCCGATTGCAAATTGCCGCGGCGCAATACAAAGTGAATTCCGCGGTCGGCATTCCGTACGCCGAGGAGGCGGTGAAGCTGAACCCCCGTTTGCCGCTGGGGCACTATCTTCTGGGGGCGCTGCTCCTGGACGTGGATCAGCCTGAACGGGCGATTCCGCAATTGGANNACAGAGTCTATTTTGCGCTCGGGTCTGCCTACTCCCGTGTTGGGCGCAAACAGGACGCCGCCCGCGCCCGCGCCACTTTCGAGCGCTTAAGCAAGGAGGCGGAAAAATCAAAGCCCGCTGAGCAGTAAGCGCCTACTTGCCCGGCTCTTCCACAGTCATTACGCGATCCACGGAAACGTCGTGAAGTGTCTGCTTGATCCCGCTCGGCCAGCGGATTTCCATCTCCTTGATGAGACGGTTCGTCCCCAATCCAAAATGGACTCGGCTGTCGCTGGAGGAAGCATATCCGACGGAAGTGGTTACCTCGTTCCATTGCGAGCGTCC
>PMMJ01000299.1 GCA_003162255.1 Acidobacteriaceae bacterium
CCGGGCGAAAGCACGGAGGCATAGGCCGCCTGGTTGGCCTGCGATCCCGAATGCGGCTGCACATTGGCGTGCTCCGCGCCAAACAGTTTCTTGACCCGCTCGCGCGCCAGATTCTCGACCACATCGGTAAACTCGCATCCGCCGTAATAGCGTTTGCCGGGATAGCCTTCCGCATACTTGTTGGTAAACACGGAGCCGGCAGCCTCAAGCACGGCTTCGCTGACAAAGTTTTCCGAAGCGATCAGCTCCAGCCCTTCATGCTGGCGTCGAACTTCGTTATCAATAGCGTTGGCGATCTCGGGATCAACCTCATAGAGCGGGCGGGACATCGAGGAATTTTTCATAGTTGGATACCGAAAACTATTTTACTGTGGCGCGGACACTCCTGTCCCGAAAGGGGTAGCTTGCCTGGTCCTGGAGCACAAGGCCAATCAAGTCGATCGCCTATCCAAAAGATCTATCCGTTTCATTCACACATTTCATAGGAATTCCTTACGGCTTTCTTATGGACTTCGTTCTACATTCCAATTCCAGCGCGATTGCGGACTATCAAAATTGCAAAACGAGCTAGCGAGCCTGTTGTACTCGCCGGAGGTATTACATGCCCAGACTATATCTGCCTGTTACATGGTTGCTTGCGTGCATAGTTTTTCTCGCCGCCGCCCAGGCCCAATCCACCTTCGGCAGCATTCGCGGCACCGTGCAGGATGCTTCGGGCGCTGTAATTCCTGGCGCATTGGTGACCGTGCATTCGCTGGACGAGAATTTTGACCGGCAGGTCATGACGATCGACTCCGGTGATTTCGTCGTCGAAAATCTGAAAGCCGGTCACTACCAGTTGACGGTGCATCATGAAGGACTCTCTGACGCTGTCGTCAGTTCAGCCACGCTCGAGGCGCGCCAGGACCTCCGCATTCCGATCACGCTCAAGATTGCCGCGGCATCCACGGTCGTGGAGGTGAATGACGCGGCTGTCCAGATCAACACCGAAAACGGCACGCTCAGCGATTCCATCGACAATCAGCAGATCACCGGACTTCCGCTGAATAATCGCGCCACCACGACGAGTCCTCTGGGAGCGCTGGCGCTTTCACCAAACGTGCAACAAGACAGCTCTGGAAACATCGCGCTCGGGGGCGCCAGTTCCGCGATGGTGAACTTCTCCGTCGACGGCATCTCGACCGCGAACGTGCGGCAGAATGGCGCGCTGCAGGACGCTTATCCGTCGCAGGAGGGAATCTCCGCGGTGAAGGTAACATCCTTCAACAACAGCGCGGAATTCTCCCAGGTAGGGGACGTCACCTTCACCACCAAAAGCGGCACGAGTCAATATCACGGCAGCCTGTTTGAGTATCTGCAGAACGACGCGCTCGATGCGGCCCCGTATGGCTTCAACGGTAAAGCGCCAAAACATTTCAACACCTTTGGCGGATCGCTCGGCGGCGCTTTGAGAATTCCACATCTCTACAACGGCAAAGACAGGACTTTCTTCTTCCTCGACTACGAAGGAAACCGCCGCTCGACTGCGGTGGCCGAACAGTTCCTTGTTCCTACACAGGGAGAGCGTAACGGTAACCTGACCGCGCTTGGAGTCACCACGCCGATTTCGAATATCAATCCCACCGCGACGGCGCTGTTGAATTACTATCCGCTCCCCAATGTCGCCGGCCAAGCCAACTATAACTACGAGAATTTTCAATCCACCCCTGCGCGTACCGACGGAGCCGATCTCCGTATCGACCAGACCATTACTACAAAGCAATCGGTCTACGCGCGCTTCAGCCGTAAAAACATCATCGAAGACTATGCCAATCCCCTTCTGCCGGACGACTCCGACAGCTTACACAATCGCAGCCTGCTGGTCTCGCACACGTGGGTACTCACGCCGCGACTCGTGAACGAGTTTCGGTTTGGTTTTACTAATGTGACGACCAGCGTAGGCTTCCCCATCGAAGGCGCAGACGCCCTCGCGCAACTCGACCTGTCCGGAGTGAACATTAGCCAGCACCCCACCACGCACGCCTTTCCCACCTTTAGTTTCAGTGCCGGAACCGGGTTCACCCCCATTGGCCGCGATAAGACTGGAGTTACCCAGTCGAAGACGACCCAGTTCACGGACAATCTCAGTTGGACTCGAGGCAAGCACACCTTCAAGACTGGCATTGATGCGCGCCGGGTACGCTATGCCGACATCGAGACCTTTCTGCCTTCCGATGATTTTGGGCAGTTCACCTTCCAACCTACATTCACCGGCAACGCCTTCGGCGACTTCCTCGAAGGGGAGCCCACAACCATCTTCTTCGCGGTTTCCAGCCCCGACGTAGCCGGAACGGCGTGGCAGTACAGCCTCTTCGGACAGGATGAGTACCAGCTTACCAGCAGACTTACTCTGAGTTATGGACTGCGCTGGCAGATTCTTCCGGGCTTCAAGGAAGACGGTGGCAATCTCGCCAACTTCGATCAGAGTAGTAACTCCATCGTCGTACCGGACAATCTCGCCGCCTATCTGTCGTCGCAGAGCCTACAGGCCTCGAATCTAGGCTTCCAGCAGTCGTTCAATGCCTGTAACCTCGGCTCTACCGCTTTACCTTGCACTAACTACGTCACCGCCAGCCAGGATCACCTGCCGCAGTCGTTGCGCAACACTTATAAGCGCAACTTCCAGCCGCGCTTCGCCCTCGCCTACCGTCCCTTCAACGATACGAAGACGGTCATTCGCGCCGGTTTTGGGATCTTCACTGTAACTAATCTTGGTCCGCTGTCCTTCAATAACAGCGGCAATCCGACATCCGTGCTGCATATTTATACCAACAGCGGCACAGTAGCAGCGCCTCTCATTCAGTTCCCCAACACCGCGCCACCTGCGGTTGGTGTGCAATACGGCGGCGGCGGCCTCGATCAGGGTGTCGATCCCAATTATCGCGACCCGCAAGCCAATCAGTGGAATCTCACCGTGGAGCGCCAACTCACTAATAACGATAGCATTCGGGTCAGCTACGTCGGTATGCACACTTACCGCCTGAGTATCACCGAAGACCTTAACCAGATTCCCGCCAGCACCACGCCCTATCAGACCACGGCCGCCAGTCCATATGTCGATCCGCGCGCGCCCTATCACAACTGGTTTGAGCTCTACAGCACTTTCAATGCCGGCGAAGCCAACTACAACGCGCTTGAGATCGGCGAGAGCCATAAGATGTCCCACGGCCTCCATTTCGACGCGAATTACACGCTGGCCAAGAACCTCGCCGACAATCAGGGCGATACACCCGCGGTTTACGCCGGTGAAGTCAACTATGGCATTCCCATTGCCGACCGATTCCATGTCCGCAATGATTACGGCAATGTCGAGGGAACACGCCGTCACCGCTTTCTTCTCACCGGCGTCTACCAGTTACCCTTCGGGCAGGGCCGCGCTTTCCTGAATACCAGCGGCTGGAGGAACGCCATGCTCGGCGGCTGGGAGCTGACCAACGTGACTCTGGTTGAAACCGGCCCGTGGCTGACGCCGAGCATCAGCGCTGGTGGCTGCCAGGTGTCACTCTTGTCCAACGGCACCTGCCCTTCCCTGGACGGTCAGCCGGAAACCAACGACCAGTCCAACACCAACGTCGTCAATCGGGGAGCTTTTCTGCGTCCCGATCAGATCTCGACCAATCTCTATCAGGGGCAGTCGCGAGTGCATTACTTCAATCTGGGGTCGTTTTCGCCAACTCCAGTCGGTGCCGGCCGCTTCGGCAACGCCGGAGTCGGCGTCCTCCAAGGACCGGGTACAACCACGGCCAGCCTCCGTCTTGCCAAAGTCTTTCTTGTTACGGAACGAATGAGAGTGCGCTTCGAGTCCACATTTACCAATGTGCTCAACCACACGAACTTCGCTCCTCCCGCGACGTATATCGATGTTCCGGCAACCTTCGGCGTCCTCAGCGCTCCACAAACGGCTGAGAATGCTGGAAACCGTACGGGCCAACTCGCCCTGCGCGTTGAGTTCTAGCGAGGCAAAGGACGAGTACCACGAGCAAATCGGGGTATCGCTGAGAGTAACTGCAGGCTGAAGGTACGGAGCAAGCCCGCAAGCAGCCATCTATTCGAATGCCGTCCGCAGAAAGCTAACCAGTTGCCAGCCGTCCATGTATTTGTACGGCGTTTCGCCCAGAGTGTAGTGGCCGCAGGGGAGCACGACGACTTTGTGGTCCAGGTTGTGCTTCTCGAATTCCTCGACCACCTGCTCCGAAAATTCCGGCAGGAACGTCATGTCGTACTTTGCATAAATAATGAGCGAGCGCCGCGGCCAGCGCGAAAATTTGTCGAAGTACACCATCGGACTGACGGCGCGCCACACCTGCCGCAGATCCTCCAGATCGATGGCCGTTTCGAGTCCTTCGCGGATGTGGCGCGTGGACTGCCCGTGCCACACCACGTCGGCAAAGTAAGTCGAGGCGTGATTGAAGGCAGCCACCTGAATCCGCGGATCGTGCGCGGTGGCGATAAACGCATAGCACGATCCGAGGCTGGTGCCGACGATGCCGAGCCGGTTGTAACCCTGCGCTTCCAGCCAGTCGAGGCAACAGCGAGCATCGATCACGCCCTGGCGTACCGAATCGAGCGTGCGGCCGATGTTGGCGGAAACGGCATAGTCGGCGCGGTCGATCTCCGCCGGACGCCGAATGTCGTGATAGGGCATGGACAGCCGCAACACGGCAATTCCCATGTAGTTCAGCATGCGACAGAGGCTGGTGTAGGAAATCGCATCGGAATTCCAATGCGGCAGCAACACAACCGCCCGGCGCCCGCGGGCCGGAAACCAGCGCGCGTTCACCAGATTGTTCTCGGGGAAAGGCGTCGCCACCGGCGAAGTGAAGCGCAGAAACTCGGCATGAGTGCCGCGAACTTTTTCTTCGAGGCGCGGGTCGGGAACTTCGCGCGTGCTGAAGACCTGAACTTCGCGGCGTTCCAAGCGGAAATCGGTGGGCTTCCGGTAGGAATAGAAATTGTCGCTGTCGCGAATGATGCGCTCGTTGAAGCGCGAGAAATACTCCAGCAGATCGCGTGAGGCCTGACTTGAAAGACCACCGTTGCAGCCGGGCCAAGTGTGGGTCCAATCGAGGCCCCACTCCAGCGGACGCACCACGCGGTTATTGTCCACCGACGTGAGCCGGGTCTCCCAGTCGTACATCCATTGCGCGTAGCGCGAGGGCATCTCTAATCTAGAAATACAACAGTGGAGCTCATATTGGCGACCCCCGACAGTTCAACTGCAGGATTTCAGCACCCAGCAGTGAGCACACAGCATTCAGCAGTGGAGAGCCGGGCGTCGCCGCCCGGCCGGACGGGCGACCAACCGCTAATCGCTGCTGTAAACTCGCGGCACTCGCTGCGACAAGCCGCAGAGAATTTCGTAGGGGACGCTTTCGCACAGCCGCGCGAGTTCTACCGCGTCGACGCTCTTGGCACCACTCTTGCCAATCAAGATGACTTCATCTCCCACCGTTACGCCGCGAATGTGGCTGGCGTCGACGATGGTCAGGTCCATCGAGACGCGTCCCACCACTGGCGCGTATTCGCCGCCTACGATCACACGCGCGCGATTCGAGAGCAGACGCGGATACCCGTCCGCGTAGCCTACGGGAAGCACGGCAATGCGGCTGCGCTCTTTTGTCACGAACGTGCCCATGTAGCCGACCGCTTGTCCGGCGGCGACTTCCTTCACCGTCAGCACTCGTGTCTTCCACGAAAGCACCGGACGCAGCGGCAGTTCCGCTATCGCCGCGGGCTCGCCGCCGCGGGTGAAGGCCAGCGAATACCCGTAGAGCGCGATTCCCGGACGCACCATCGTCATCCAGGTGTCGGGCCGCGCGCTCATGGCGGCAGAATTTCCCATGTGCACCAGCGGAGGCTGGAGCCCGTAATTCCGCAGGACGGCAAGTCCCTCTTCGAAGCGCTTTATCTGGCGAACCGCGTCTTCGGCATCAAGCACTTCCGCCGACGCGAGGTGCGTGCTCACTCCCTCCACACTCAGGTGCTTGCACGCGGATAACATCTCGCACAAATGCGGCAACGCTTCCTTCGATGCGCCGAGGCGGCTCATGCCCGTGTCGAGCTTCAAATGCACGGGCAAACGATGGGTCGGAAGATCGCCCTGCCGTTTGCGCGCCGCTCGCTCCAGCAACTCAATGTGCCATGGTTCCCAGATCGTGGGAGTGAGATTCTGGGCGACGATTCCATCTTCTTCGCCCTTCCAGATTCCGGTCATGAGCAGGATGCGGGCCTTGATACCGGCGCCACGCAGCGCCAGGCCTTCCGCGGCATCGGTCACTCCCAGCCACCGAGCGCCTTCGGATTCGAGCGCGCGCGCGCACTCCACCGCGCCGTGGCCGTAACCGTCGGCTTTGACCACCGCGCAAATGGTGACTCCGGCGCCGACGTGCTTCTGTACCGCATGAAAATTTTCTCCCAGCGCTCCGAGAGAAACTTCCGCCCAGGTGCGGCCGTCGAGAATCAGCGAGCGGCGGTCGGGCAGTTTCGACAAATCAGGACGCGGTGCGTTCACATAGCCGATTATAGCGAGCGCAGGCACCACCGTCGTTCGCTGTTCGTCGTTCGCTATTCGCTTGTCCTTTCCTCATCGCCGGTCTTAGCGAAAAGCGAACAGCGAACGACGCAGATCCGTTAATTACCTGCCAACACGAAGTTCACCGTGATTTCGGTTTCCACTTCGATGGGCTCGTTATTGAGCAGGTAAGGGCGGTAGCGCCATTGCCGGACCGCTTCAATCGCGGACGCGACCAGCAACGGGTGTCCGCGGACTACCACCAGATTTTCGATTGTCCCCGCCTTGCTGATGATCGCCCGCAACTCGACCGGTCCCTGAATGCGAGCCGCGCGCGCGACTGCCGGATAGAGCGGCTGCACTTTGTGGAGCAGGTTGGCCTCCGCCAAATGCGATACCAGCAGCGGCTTGACCACAGTTGGGTGCACCGGAATCACTGCAGGGATGCCGTCTTCGATGCCATGGGCAACGCCATCGCCTGATCCGCGACCCGGTCCAGTGCCGATGATGGATTGAAAATCCTGCGCGGCCGGAACAGAGCCGCGGTCGTCGATGACCGCGATATGGCCAGGGATCGATGGCGGCGCGACGATCACTCCCCGGCTCATATTACTGGCAACAGCGGCGGGCGCATTGTGCGCGGGCGCAGGCTGCTCGGGTGCGGGTGGCGTGAACTCCGGGGGAGCCGTCAACTGCAGCCAACGCACCTGCGGTGGCTGCCCAATCCAGATCAACGAAATTGCGAACAGCAAACTCAGGGCAAGGGCTTGCATGGTGAAGGATGCGAGTGTGGTCCATCCGCGGCGAGCGGAGTGATCCCACGTGCTTTCGAGCGTGCTGAACATCGGTGTGCTGATCATGGTGTCCTCCGTACCAGGCTGCTACCGGTACAGACACCTGCGGTTGGCGATTTGATCCTGAGTGTTGCGGGAAGCGAAAAAGTGAGTTGGTGACGAAAAAAAAGACCGCGTCTGCACGCGGTCTTTGGAGATAACGTCTCGAGAATTCTGGAACTAAAACCGCCCCAGCGGTGTCGCTACTGCTTCGGCGGAGTGGTTGCCGGCGGCTTGGTCGCTGGCGCAGCCGGTTTGCTGGCAGGGGTCGACGACGCTGGCTTCACCGGCTTGGCAGCCGTGCTGCCCGCAGCGGGTGCCGGTACGCCGGATTGAACGTTGTAGGCGTCGACGACTGGTTGCGTGATGTCCACGGCCGGTCCGTACCAGATCACCGGGCCGCGCGGCCACTGTTGGGACGTGTCCAGGATCATGCCATAGCCGTTATCGCTGGCGTACTTCACTATGAGCGGCGCCATCTTGGTGAGAACTTTATTCCCGATCTCGCCCTGCTGATTTTGGAAATCTTCCTGCGCGTCCTGGGTGGCGCGATCGTAACTTTTCTTCTTGGCCTCGATCTGCTTCACCAGTTTGTCGCGCGATTCGTCATTCAACTTGTCCTGCTGGGCAGTGAGCTGCTTCTGCATGCTGTCGAGTTCGTCGGCCGAAGCCTTCAGTTCATTCTGTTTGGGTTCAAACTTCTTGCTGAGCGCTTCGGCGTCGCGCCGTCCTTCGTTGCAGGTGAAGATTGCCAGTTCGATGTTGATGGTGCCGACTTTGGTGCCAGTAGCCTGGGCTGCCGCCGCAGCAGCAGCGGAGGGAGCATTCGGCGGGGCAGCTGCCGGAGTGCCAGCAGCCGGGCCTTGGGCCAGAGCGAAGAGAGAGAGGCCGAATACCACGGCCACGGTGACGCGCGCAAACTTGCTAATCGTTAACATGCCAATCATTTGGATCCTTTGAACTCCTTCGGATTTTTAGGAATGCTGGAAGCTTCCAGCTCGCCGGGCTCAACGAGTCTGATCGCAACCCGAGCCTGTCAGTCATCAGACCTGAGACGCCGCAACCGCAAGCGTGGTGGTCAGGGTGTGGACGCTTTGGATTATACGGACCGCACCGGAACAGCGTCAAACCGTCCTATCACGATGGGGACGCGAGCCTCTCGGCCCGGTGTCCACCGAAGGCATGGATGGTCCTGGTGCCGGCGATGACCTCGCCACCATGCCAGAGCCCCTGGGGAATGAAATACTCCTCTCCCGCTTTGATGGGGATCCGTCTGCCGCCAATGATCAGGGTATAGCAGCCCTGGGCAACCATCATGTATTCGTCATACTCATGCACATGCGGCGCGGAAACCGCGGTCTCAGGGCAAGTCCAGAACGCCATTTGGCTCCCGTCCGCTCCATCAAAGACGTAGCCCTCGACGCCAGGAGTCGCCTGACTGCTGGTTGCAATCTTATTTGCCGGGCATTTCATGAACTCCGGAAAATCGTCCATCGTCTCTCCTTACCGAAACAATCGAACCCGGCCTGGACCGCCGGCCGTATCGACATTTCGCTGCTCGCGGGTAATTCTCGTACTCGGAGTGAGAGTGTCAAGGCCGGAACCTAACCGATTCGTGCCACGCCAGGTCGCTCGATGCAGCCAGGCGGCTGATCGCCTGCTCTCGGACAGCCAACTTTCAGGGCTCGGGGCTAAAGGGCTCACACGTTGCCTCATTTCAGTTGGTGAAGGTACTTGACGAGATCGCCGACGTCCTCTTCCCGCAAACGTCGATCGAAAGCGGGCATCGTACCGCGGCCCCCGACGATCGTCTTGCGGACTTGCGCATCGGTTGCCGGAGCGCCACTCGGAAGCGATTTTCGAAGAAACAGCCCGTGCAGATTTGGAGGCTGCTTGTGCAAATCCGGCTGCGGATTCTCGTGGCACTCGGCGCAGTCATTCTCGTAGCGCCATTGACCTTCAATCTCGGCCTTACTCAGTTGTTCGCTCCGCTGCTGTTTTTCCCCGCACCCCAGCAGCAGCAACGCCGCCAGCAAACCGGCCACCGGCAGGACTCCACGAGCCATCACTTTCCTTCACCCTTCCCGGTGGCGCGGGCGGCCTGCTGCAGGCTCTCCATCAACTCCGCCCAGGTCCAATCCGTAAACCAGAACTTCGCCACCGTACTATCGGGCGCAATCAATACGATGCTCATGGTGTGGGATATCTGGTTGCCTTCTTCCTGGTACGCAAGACCGAATGCCTGGGCAAGACGGCGTAGATCGGTTGGATTCGTGGAAGCGAAGTCCCAGTGAGAAAAGCCGCCCGCATCACCGTCCAGATAGGCAAGGCCGTACTTGCGCAGGACGGCGGGAGTGTCATATTTCGGGTCAAAGCTGATGGTTAGCAGATGGCTTTTGCCGTAGTCCTCCGGATTTTTCTTGAGTTCATTCTGAATTCGCGCGAATTGGCTGCTCAGGCGCGGACAGAAATTCGGCATGGGACAGCGCGTGTAGATGAAGGTGACGAGCAGTGCTTTCCCAGCGAAATCTGAAAGACGAATCTTGCGGCCATCCTGGTTGATGAGAGCGAAGTCGGGAACTCGTGCTCCGGGCATGAGCATCTGCGGCGCAGCCGGCGGCTTTGCCTGGACCCGCCCAGATTCATCGGTGATGCGGACGTCCTCCAGCCAGTAGTCGCTCGGATCCTTGCCAACCACCACTTCCGCTGCGATTTTATCGCCGGGTTGAACTTCCTGAGCAACCGCAGGATCTTTGACGCGGTAAGGCATTGCCATGGCCGGCATGAATCCTGGAATGTCGCCATGATTCACCGTAATTTCGCCAGTTGCGAGGTTCTTGCCGACCACTTCGCCTTGCAGTGGATACTTCCTGGTGCGATTGCAGCCTATGGATACGGTTAGCAACAGCATGGCCGATATGAGTATGAATTGGGATTTTGGAAGTCGCATCGTTTCTTCTCAGCTGTTCCGTGCTTTGCTCAGTTTGCTTTGTGGCGATCAATAGTGGAACCGCCAGCGCACTTGCACATAGATCTCGCGCGGCAGGTTCCAGTGATATCCGCCGAAGGTGAGGCTGTCGTCGTAGATCACGCGGTGGTTCGCGACGTTGAGGGCTGTGACGGAGGCGGTGAAGCGTTCTCCGAAATCTTTGCCCAAGGAGAGATCGAAAGTGGTGTGGCCGGGGAGATAGTCGCCCTGGTAAGGCCAGTCGGGGACACCGTTTTCTCCGTTGCTGAATCCGGAGCCGTAATAAATATTGATCGAGGCATAGGAACGCCACGGGAGATTAACGTCGCCGCCCACGTTGAGCGTGTTNNGTGAGACCGCCCGTGATGGTGCCGCTGCCCTCGGCGATCTGGTTGGAGTAGGCGAGGTGAACCTGGGCACGATGCGCGATGCGGGGAGAGCGCAGCGTGAGTTCCCATCCGCGAATCAAGGCTTGCGAGACAGTGATGGGG
Organism: Acidobacteriaceae bacterium; assembly: GCA_003162255.1. Lineage (GTDB taxonomy): Bacteria > Acidobacteriota > Terriglobia > Terriglobales > Acidobacteriaceae > Acidiflorens. The sequence continues at coordinate 10,843 of PMMJ01000299.1, forward strand.
AAGAAGATATTGGACGCTCCGATGTTGTTGTGGTCGAGAAAATTCGCGACGTTGGTTTGGAAGTTATCGGCGTCGAGAACCCATCCGCGGTAGGGGATCGTGACGCCAAACTGATGTTCCTCGTCGCGCTCACCAGGCAGTGGGATGAATCCCAGTTGCTGCCCTTGGACATAGTTGATCAGGGCCGGCCCCGAGACGGTCTCAATCGGCGGCGCTTGATAGTAGTGCCCATAGAAGGCGCGGAATGTCCAATTCAACTTAGGAACGGTAACGGCAGCGCCAAAGCGCGGGCTGATGGCGGACTCAGAAATTGGCGCCACGGAATCAGCACCGAAGTTTCCCTCCGAAAACCATGTGGGACGCATCCCGGCCGAGAGTGTCAGCCAGGAAAAGGGTTTGAACTTGTCGTCAATGTAAAACGTCTCGAGATTGGCCGTCGGTTGTTCGGGATCGGCGATGGGTGAGTTTCCGCTGCCGTCGTTGAAAATGGCGCCGAAGAACTGGTTGTCGCTCTGGTAAAAGCTGAGGAATCCAACCTGCAGATCGTTCTTCTTGTAGTTGGCGGCGAAGGTGGCTTGGCCCCCGGCGTAGGTGGAGGCGCGGTCTTCCGTGGTGACGACGGGTGTGTCATTGGGATTGCTGGCGTAGTCTCCGCTGTTGTAGTGGTAAAAGGGAGAAACAGTGGTCATGAAATGGGAATTGAATGTGTGCAGCCATGTGAAGAGGACTCCGGCATCGGTCTCGTGTTGGCCGTCGCGAAGGCCGATGCTGGCATAGCCCTTGGTGTTTTCAAAGTCATTGGCGAACGGATCGTAAGGAATCTGAAAGTAGTCGCGGCGGACAGAGGTCATCAGGCGGAGCTGGTCGGAGGGGTTGACGTTGAAGATGAACGACCCGAAGCCGCCGTAGCCGTTAACCGCATCGTGCACAACTTGGGGAACCGGCGGCTGCAGTCCGAGGTCGCTGCGATTGCCATTGACGCTGGCGTAATACGCGAAGCGATCGGTGTGGCTGCCGAAGCTGAGGGCGTCGTCGCTCTGGTAGAAGTTGCCGGCGGTAGCGGTTAGTTCGGCCTGGTTGTTGCGCTCGAAACCGGTGCGGGGCACGACGTTGAAGACGCCATAGGTGCGGTCTCCGAACTCGGCGCTATAGCTGCCGCGATTGACTTCGACGTAATCCAAGTCTTTGGGATCGAACTGAGGGCCGAGATTTTGCGCGATGGCGGTGTTGATAACCGGAATGCCGTCGAGGAGCCAGGTAGTCTGGTGGCCGCCGCGCATGTGGAGCATGTCGTGAGTGACATAGGCGCCGGGGACGTAGTCGGTGATCATGGCCATGCTGTTGGTGCCGTCGGCGCCGGGAGTGCGCTCGATGTCGAGGCGGCTGACGAGGGTTGTCGGCGTGAAGCTGTCGGTGGCGACGACGGCAGGCGTACCGGAGACGAGAACTTTTTCATTGGCCGCGGCGACTTGCAATTGAAAGTGAACGACCGGCACCGATCCCGAGATGACGACCACATCCTGCGAAATCTGTTCGAAGTCCTTACTGGCGACGCTGACCGAGTATTCGCCGAGCACGACGGCGTTGAACTGGAATTCACCATTGACGTCAGTGGTGACGCTCTTCGCCCAGTCCGATGACTTCGCCTTGAGCATTACCATGGCGTCCTGAATAGGGCGATGCTGCGGGTCGTGCACCACGCCGCGAATGGCGCCATAGTCGTTGCCGAAGGCGGCGGGAGCGATCGACAGCAAGACGGCGAGTGTCAGAAGTTTGAGACGAGTCATGTTTGTTTCCTTAAAAATCTGCCGATCCTTTTGGACTCCTGACGAGCCTGGTAAAGAGAATCGACTGCCGCATGCCTTCAACGGCAGCGCAGCAACTCCGGCTTCGAGAATCCAGCCCCGGAGGGGCNNCCCAGCGCTTCAGCGCTGGGAAACGTTGAACAAATGATTCAAGTCCCGGAGGGACGGCCGAGCTCTCACGAACTCTAGGGCCTGAGACGCGCGCAGCCGTGCTGCGTTCCCTGGGATTGCTAATTTTCAGAATTCACGAAGGGTTAGCTGCGAGGAGGGGCGCGGGCGGAATCGAGTCCGGAAAGATCGGTCGAGTGAGGCGTTGCGCTTGGTGACGCCTGCGCCGGTTCGATAATGAGATTTAAGAAGGCAAGCAGATTGGAAGCAGGCTGTGCCCACTCCGAAGCGGTAGCGCCGCAGCAGCAATGGCGACCGCAGCAGTCATCGTCATTGGCGGCGTGAAACGAGGCTTCGGAGGATTCGACTGGCGATGATTCAGGCTGGGGCGGCTTCGACTGTGCCATCGTATGATGGCACTGCATCGCAGTCTGCGCCGCAGGCGCGGACACCGGCTGACGCATGCAGTGCGTGGCTTGCGGCAGGGCAGCACAAGGCATCGCCATCGGCGCGAAGGCCGGGACGAGCATCACCACCAACAGAAACCGAGCAGCCCAGCGAGAAACTCCCCACATTTGTCGGACAGCATAGCAGTAATCAGTACTAAGTATCCAGTGCACAGTACCCAGCAATCCGACTGCGCTCGTACGCAGTAGCCGTACCCAGCATTCGGTAGCCAGCAAAGCGCCTGCGACTGGCAACTGGGTACTGGCAACTGGGTACCGGGTACTGATTCCTGTACCATTTCTCCGTGCGCGTGCTGGCGGAGCGGCTGTTGCAGACAATTCGGAAACAGGCGACGATTCGGGCGGGCGACCGCGTGGCGGCGGCGGTTTCTGGTGGGGCGGACTCTGTGGCGTTGCTTTGCCTGCTGCTGGAGTTGCGGGCCGAGTTGGGGATTGTGTTGTCGGTCGCGCATGTCAATCACAAGTTGCGCGGAGAAGAATCGGACGAGGATGCGCGCTTTGTCGCGCAGCTGGCGCAGCAGCACAGGCTCGAACTGCACGTTTGCGAAGCGCCGGTTGACGGGAGGCAGAGTCCCGCCGATCACGCAGCCAAGAGTTCCGGCATCGAGGCGGCGGCGCGTGAACTGCGCTACAGTTTTTTCCGCCAGTTGGCGCAGGAAGGCCGCGTTACCAGGATTGCCACGGCGCACACTCTCGACGATCAGGCGGAGACGGTGCTGTTGCGCATCTTTCGCGGTACGGGCATTCGGGGACTTTCGGGCATTCATCCGCGGATTACTTTCGAAGAGCAGGGACGCGCGTTTGGCGAGTTGGTCCGACCACTGCTAGGTTTTCGGCGCGCTGCATTGCAGGAATTTCTCCGCGAGCAGGGCCAGAGCTGGCGGGAAGATTCGTCGAATCGGGATATTGCCTTCCTGCGCAATCGCGTGCGGCATCGTCTGCTGTCCATCATCGTAGAAGAATTTGGCGAGGCCGCAATCGAACACATGGGTGAGCTGGCGGAAATCGCGCGGGCGGAAGAAGAGCAGTGGTCAGTGGCCGGTGGTCAGTGGCCGGCCAGTACCCACTCAGTATCCAGTACCCAGTACTCAGTACCCAGTATCCAGCAAACCGCTGCTGGGATCGCGGCACAGTTGCCCGCACCGGCTAAAGAGGTTACGGGAAGAGTCGGCGTCGTATCAGGGTATCGCTTTGGCGATACCGCAAGCTCCTCCAAATCAGATGCCCCTTTAGGGGCTATGACACGGCCAGCCGCGTCTCTACAACTAAGGCCTTTGCTGGCGCTTCCGCTGGCGGCTCAGCGCCGGCTGGTGCGGGGATGGCTGGAAACGAACGCGCCCGATCTGAGTATCTCGTTTCGGCTGATTGAGGAGACGCTGGAGCTGGCGCAAGGAGCAGCAGGCAGGAGACTGGAGTTGCCGGGCGACCTGAATCGTGCGCTCTGTCTTCGTCGAGCACGGCAGGAACTCCGGTTGGAAGCGAACCCTCCCGGTACTCGGAATGAAGCGCGCCATCGACAAGCGGCGGATTATGACTACGCCTTAGCGGTGCCGGGCGCGGTGAAGGTCCCCGAACTGAGCGCTCGTGTCGAAGCTCGTGTAGTGGATGCCGACGGCGTTCCAGAAGATGAGCGCGGGCAGTTGCTGGACGCCGAACGTGTGCCGAAGCACCTGCTGATCCGCAACTGGCGGGCGGGAGATCGTTACTGGCCGGCGCATACGTCGGTGGCAAGAAAAGTGAAGGAGCTGCTAAGTGACCGTCATGCCACCGGCGCCGAGAAAAAGCTTTGGCCGGTCGCGGTCGCGGAAGGATGCGGGCTCATCTGGATGCGAGGGTTTGCGGTTCCGGCGGCATTTCGAGCGCCTGCCGGAGCTTCGAAAGCGATTTGGATTCGCGAGATTGCAGGATGATGTAACATTGCCGTCAGCTATCAGCTATCAGCCGTCGGCGATGTAAGATTCTACTGACAGCTGATGGCTGAGAGCTACTACGCCGGAGGCGCCACTTCCGCTATGAATGTTCCTCCGAAATCCGGATTGCGCCAAGTGATCTCGGCCGACCAGATTCAGAAAAGAGTCCACGAACTGGGACGTCAGATTTCCGACGACTATCGCGGCCAGACCGTGATCGCGCTGGGAATTCTCGAAAACAGCTTCCTGTTCATGGCCGACCTGGTGCGGGCCATCGATGTTCCCATCGTCTGTGCTTTCATAAAGCCCAGCTACAAGCAGAGCAAACAGGGTGAATCCCCGCTGTTGGAGATTCTCTTCAGCCACGAGCTGGCGATTGTCGGCAAGCATGTGCTGCTGGTCGAAGGACTGGTGCACTCTGGCGTCACTAGCGAATTCCTGATGAACGACCTGCGCGGCCGGGGCGCGGCTTCGGTGAAGCTGGCGACGCTGCTCGATCGGCAGGCAGCGCGCCGCGTGCCGCTGCAGCCTGACTATTTCGGATTTCTGGTGGATGACGCCTTTCTTTGCGGCTATGGCTTGGGCAGTCCGGAGCAGACGGGAAGGAACCTGCCGTACGTGGCTGCGGCGACGTAGAGCGGTGTCGATATGAATGCAGGGAAAACAGCTTTGTTCTGGCTGGTAATCGGTGTGTCCGCGCTCCTGCTCTGGCAGGTGGTGAAAACAGGCAATACTGCTCAGGCAGTCCCTGAGATCAGCTATTCCGATTTTTCAGCTAGAGTTGCGAGCGGTCAGGTGAGTAAAGTCACGATTGCCGGTAGTGTGGTTCGTGGGTACGACGCCAAAGGCGGCAGTTTTCGCGTCATTGTGCCATCAAACCAGTCCGCGGTGCTCGAAGCTCTTCAGCAACACGGAGTAGAAATCTGGTTCAGGGAAACAACCGAACAAGGCTGGCCAAGCTGGATCCTCAATCTGGCTCCTCTAGTTCTTCTTGGAGCGCTGTGGTTTTTCATGATCCGCCAGATGCAGAGGAGGCGTTCGGCTGGAGACGGGCCTTCGAGTTACACGCCGCCGCAGGAACCGAAGCCCCACTTCGGCCCGTGATTTCTGCTACGCCCATCTGATCCCCCGTTTTCTTGGGAAAGGGTCTAGAATTGAGCAGCGGTCTTTCCCCAGTCGATTTCCCGTCTCCGGCATCTAATAAATGCGGCAGAGGCGGCGTCTTTCTTTGGTAGGGATGGGCTGCCCTTCTTCGAGGAGTTTTAGGTGAATTCTACGATTAAAACGGTGCTCTTCTGGGCGGTCATTGTGGTCTCGGCCTTCCTGCTCTGGCAGGTGGTGAAAACCGGGAGCAATGCCCAGAAAGAAAAAGAAATCGGCTTTTCCGAATTCATGACGTATGTGGACCAGGGCAGCGTCCACGACGTGATGTTCACCGGCCAGGAAGCGAAAGGGACGCTGAAGAATCCCGACGGCCCGTTTCGCACCACTGTGCCGCCGGGGAGCTATCCGGAGATGTATAAGAAGCTGACGGAGAAGGGCGTTCCGTATGGCTTCAAGGACATCAGCAACGGCACCTGGCCAAGCTGGCTTCTGAATCTGGCGCCGCTGGTTCTGCTGGGCGCGCTCTGGTTTTTCATGATCCGGCAGATGCAGACCGGTGGCAACAAGGCGCTGTCGTTCGGCAAGAGCCGGGCGCGTCTGCTCTCCATGCAGCAGAAGAAGATCACGTTCAAAGACGTGGCGGGAGTGGATGAGGCGAAGGAAGAACTTCGCGAAATTATCGAGTTCCTGCGCGAGGCGCAGAAGTTCCAGAAACTTGGCGGACGCATTCCGAAAGGGGTGCTGCTGGTTGGACCTCCGGGAACGGGCAAGACTTTGCTGGCACGCGCGGTCGCGGGCGAAGCCAATGTTCCGTTCTTCTCCATCTCCGGCTCCGACTTCGTGGAAATGTTCGTGGGCGTGGGCGCGAGCCGCGTGCGCGATCTGTTCGAACAGGGCAAGAAGAACGCTCCCTGCATCATTTTCATCGACGAAATCGATGCGGTTGGACGTCACCGCGGCGCGGGCCTCGG
>PMMJ01000422.1 GCA_003162255.1 Acidobacteriaceae bacterium
TGCAACGCTAGTTTCGCGCCGTCGACTAGCGAGTCGCAAGGTAGGCCGCCGGAGGATCATTCCGGTCTCGGCGCTAGAAGCGTTCATCAGGCACGACCGTCCGAGCGAGGAAACACCGACCGGAGGAAGAGTATGACGCCCAGAAACCAGAAGACTAAGCGGAAAGTAACGAAGAAACCTCGCTCCCATAGCGTCGCGCGGGGGAAAAGACATGTTTCCCCCCGAACCGCTGAAGAGCATTTTGCCCAATCCAAGCAGGCCCAGGACAAATGGAACCGCGTCACTCACGTGATTTCGAAAATGAGAGCCGAGAGCGTTTCTCTGTCGGAAGCTTCCCGAGAATTTGGCCTCGACCCGCGTACGGTCGTTCGGTTTGGTAAACCCGCACTGAAGAAACGCGCCAATGGGCGGTACTCAGCCAAGCCCACCGACAAGCTCTTGCGTGTTTTGGTCATGCCCACTGGCGACGGACTGCGTGAGGTTGCGGTTCGCGATTCACGTCAAGCGACCCTGCTTGCCAAATATTGGGCAGCCATTCAGAACTACCTCGAAACCGGAGACGAATCAGCCCTCGGGAAAATTCGCCGAAAGACGATTACTAACTCTGACGGTAAGAGGGTTCGGCTGATCAAAGATTTTGCTGAATTGGATCGTCAAGGTTCTGCGGGTGTTCTGTCGTTTGAATCGCTGTATGCGAAGGCTGCCTGATGACCAACAAACTGCCACAACTTGATCCAGAGGCTGACTGGGCACGCAAGGCCGCTGCAGTGCGGCGTGTCGGCGACAGGCAATGCGCGTGCGGCGAACGGAGACCCAAGGCTCTCATTCCAAAAAGTGACCCAATCAGGTGCCACGAGTGTCAGAGGAAGAAAGAAGGGAAAACCCATATGGACAACCATCACCCAGCCGCAAAGGCAAACAACCCCACAACGACGCCTGTCCCGGTGAACGACCATCGAGCGGAGTTGAGTCCGGCCCAGGATGACTGGCCGAAAGAGACACTGGAGAATCCAGACGGCAGTCCACTGCTTGCATTTGCGGGATGTGTGCGGGGGTACGCCGATACCGCTGTTTATCTTATCGAGAAACTCTTACTTCCTTTTGCAACCATGCTTGAGGTCCTCGACAGATACCTGGTCAACACCGTGGGGGAGAAATGGTGGATCAACACCGAGCTAGAGAAATTTTCGCCGAAGTACAAAGAGCCAGTCTCGTAGATGGTTCAGGTGCGATTTTATCCGTGTGTTGGAATGCTCGGTGCGGCATTCTGAGACTGATCGCCAAATGCCAAGTCCTGAATCCAGATCCTTACCGATTGCCGTTCGCGTCTATCCTGATCTGAACGATGAGAAGCGAGATTTCATCAAGTCGCAGCGGGAATGGAAGAGCCCAGACGCCATGTTCGTGTTCGATACCGAGACTCGAACTGATCGAACCCAGCGCCTGACCTTTGGAAGCTACCGATTCATCGTCGCCGGGCGGTTGGTCAAAGAAAATCTGTTTCGCGGTGATGATCTTCCCGCCAAGGACCTACGGATTCTCGGACACTATGTCACAACACCCCGAGCAGTGGCACCTGATGAAAGTGGTCACGACGTATCCCTGCTGACCCGTCACAAGTTCGTCGAGAAATTATTCCGCGCCGCATATAAGGGGCGCTGCCTACTTGTTGCGTTCAATTTTCCCTTCGATACATCGCGAGTCGCCCGCAGTTTCACAAATGCACGGAAGCGGTTTGCCCGTGGTTTCTCGCTCGACCTGTGGTCTTACCAGAAAGACGGCGGCGAACGCAGGCATCCGTTTAGGCCCAGCATCTGCATCAAGCACATCGACAGCAAACGGGCGCTAAAGGGTTTCACCGGACGACGCACTCCTGACGAAGTGGACCTGATTCCGGAAGGTTCCACAGCCGGGAAGCCGGAGGAAGGTTACATCTTTCGTGGCCACTTCCTGGACTTGCGCACATTGGCCTTTGCGCTCACCGATAGAGGCTATACGCTGGAGCAGGCGTGCAGTGATTTCGGAGTAGAGCACGGGAAGCAAACCGTAAAACAACATGGCATCGTCACCAACAAATACATTGACTACAACCGACGCGACGTTCTGGCCACATCTGAACTGGCAGTGAAACTTCTCGAAGAGTACGACAAGCACCCGATAAACCTGCAGCCCACCAAAGCATATTCCCCCGCTTCAATCGGCAAAGCATATCTGCAGGCGATGGGGATTCCCCCGATTTTGGAACGCCAGCCGGATTTCCCCAAACGTTACCTCGGATACGCGCAATCGGCGTTTTTTGGAGGTCGGACGAGTGCCCACATCCGCAAAGTCTCCGTACCGGTCGTTTACACCGATTTTCTTTCGATGTATCCCACCGTGAATAGCCTCATGGATCTGTGGAGCTTCGTCACAGCTCGCGAAATCGGGATCGTTGAACATTGCCAAGCGGAGATCGAGACGTTTCTCCGCCAGGTGACAGCCAGCCGTTTGTTTAGACCGGCAGTCTGGAAACAATTGACCGCGTTCGTTCGAATCATTCCGGACGGCGACATTCTGCCATCTCGCGGCAGATACAGCGTCCAAAGCAACGATTGGCAGGTAGCGGTAAACCACCTCTACGCCGGTGACGACAGCCTCGATGACGCGCTATGGTTCTCGCTGCCGGACGTACCTCGGCCACGCTGCTGGCCCGTAAGTGGGAGAGCGCGCTACTCGTGAACGTGGACAATGACACACTCCGCCGAGTCCTTGATAACCCCGAGGCGATTGCCGCGGTAGAACGAATCGAGGGCTGGCGCGCGCTGGGCGACCACATTATCGAGACCATTATCAACAACAGCGAGAAGGTCAAAGAACTCAAGAACAAAGCCAAAAACAAAGAATTGACTGGAAAGGAGGAGAAACAGCTCACCGAGGCGGAGAAAGAATACAAGTCCAAGCGCAAGCTGATTCAAGAGAAGCTGATCAAGTTCGCGACGCGCATTCCGGCGTTTATGTACTTGACCGATTTTCGCGAGAACACGCTGCAGGACGTGATTACCAAGCTGGAGCCGGACTTGTTCCTAGCCGTCACCGGCCTGACAGTGAAGGACTTCCACCTGCTCGTGCGCTTGAAGGTGTTCAATACTGAGCAGATGAACCAGGCGGTGTTTGCGTTCCGACGCTACGAGGATGCCTCGCTGCGGTACACGGGCATCGAGAGCCATGAAGGGCTCACTCATTATGGGCTCTATGACACCGTGGTCGGAAGAGAGTAAGGCGGTAGTGGCTCAGAGATGATGAGCGCCCTCTGAGACCCCTTACTTTGAACGGGGCGGGCGGGGGGCTTTGACGTGAAGTTCACGCTCAATCAAACTTGACTCAGCTCACAACGTTCAGGCACGCTCAACTGGAACTCAACTTCACGCCAGCTCCCATCGTGCAGCGTTTGCTCGACTCAGCTCCAAGTCAGCGCCAGCACCCAGCGCCCCGCAAGTTTAACGTTCACTTTCACGTTCACGAGCGCGCTCTGAGACCACTTCCTTCGAATAGGGGCGGCGCGGGGGCTTTGACGTGAAGTTCACGATCAGTCAAACTTGAGCTCAGCACAACGTCAACGTCTTCTGCAACTTTACTCAGCTCAACTCAACGTCAGCGCCAGCGCCTTCTAACTGTTTACTACTTTGTCACGGCGCTCTAAGGGTGCTCCATTCCCTCTTCCCCCCCGCCCTTGACAGCCCGACTCTCCAAGGCGAGACTCGTTTCAAGCCCATTCGGCGTAGTCTTTTGCATACTCGACTGCGGAATGAGTGGCTTGGACCAGTAATTCCGTGCCTGGACTCGCCCAACCCGAAGACCAACCCACGTCAGCGAGCGCCGAGAGCGCGACGGCAGGGACGGAGCGGTCGTCTTCAGTCTCAGCCTCGGTCTCAGTGGGCGCAGTTGGCGACAGAGCCAATGGGAACCGCGCGCTGGAAGAGACGGAACTGGACTCCGCGCTGCAGTTGTTAGTGGACCGCGCGCAGTACATCACGGGCGCGACCGGAACTGCGCTCGCATTGCCCCATGGTGAGGAGATGGTCTGCCGCGCCAGCGCTGGCGCTTCCGCGCCGGCGGTCGGAGCGCGGCTGCAGGTGCGTTCCGGATTGACCGGCGAAAGCATTTCCCGGCGGCAGTTGCTGCGCTGCGACAACGCGGAGACTGACGCGCGCGTGAATCTGGAAGCTTGCCGGGCGCTGGGCATCGCATCCATCGTTGTTTTGCCATTGCTGCGGGGTGATGGTGAGGTTCGCGGCCTGTTCGAATTGTTTTCCGATCATCCCTACGCTTTCGAAGAGCGGGATCTGATCGCACTTGAGCGCATGGCCGATCTCACATTGACGGCACTGGATCTGGCCGAGCAGAACCAGAGCCTCGCGCCCGCGCCGGCACTCGAGCGAGAACCGGAGAAATCTGTCGAGTCTTCGACGGCAAGCAGCGCGCCGCAAACTTCCGCCGTCCCCCTTGTTGTTCCCCTTACCCCGGAATCCCCGGAGCCGGCGGTTGTGCCCGTCGAGCCGCCCGTAATTGCGCTGTCGCCAGAAACGGCACCAGAGCCAGCACTAGAGGCAACGCCCGCTGTCGTTCCCGAGGCCATGCTCCGCGTGCAAAAATGCGCTTCCTGTGGATTCCCGGTTTCCGAGGGGAGAACGCTTTGCCTCGATTGTGAGAAGAAGGACAGCGAAAAGAAAGACTTCGAGAAGAAGCAGCGCCAGCAGGAGCAGGCTCAGATCGAGCAGGAGACCAAGCAACGCCAGCAGGACGCATCGTCCAGCACATCGTCCGGCGGCACATCTTCCGGCGCATCGTCCGACGCATTGTCCGACTCGGTGGCGCCGACGCCGGAGGAATTCGTGCCTGCCTTCCTCGCGAACGCAGTGCCCGTGCAGGAATCGTGGCTGGCGAACCACGTCAATCTGTTGGCGGTTGCCGTTTTGATCCTGGGCATCGTGGTTGCAGTGGTGGTGTTTCGGTAACCACTCTTGCACTCGCAGGGGGCTGTTTCCCTTGACAAATTGCCAGTGCAACCCATAGTCTGCGCTTGACCCGTTGTCGAACACAAAAGGTGCCCAGGTATGAAAAACGTGTACGAAGTCTTACGTCAGAAGGAACTTGAACTGACCCGGCTGGAAAAAGAAGTGGAGGCCTTACGCGTCGCCGCCCCACTGCTTTCGGACGAAAAAGAGCCGCTGGCCGAGGTGCCCAAGCCAAGCTTGAGTGCGACCGCGCCGCCACAGCCGGTGCGGATTCCGCCAGTGGTTGCCGCCCAAGGCGGAGCCGCCCCGGCACGCGTCGCGGGCTGGGAAGACGCAGCGAAGCGCTGGCCGTAAGGCAATTCGTTCGCCGCTGTCGAGACGGGGCTTGCCCCGTCTGGCTGCCATTAAGATAGCCCAAGGTCGAAGAATCGGTCTTGGGCTATTATTTTGCTCTCTCGGAGGGCAGGCCTTCATAGTGGGCGTGAGAACTGGGTCGTCCCTCCGGGACTNNGCTGAAGCGCTGGGCTAAGCTGGATCGCCCCTCCGGGGCTGGATTCCTCTTGGCTCCGCGACACCTGATTCGTTCCGCCGGACTAACCGAAAATGAGTTCTGCCGTGCTCACTTCAGTCCAGCGATGTGAACGCTAGTGCCAGCAATGTCTTCTGCTCGACCTCGTGCGCTTTTGCCGAACCGGTCGCCGGACTCGCGCTCGCGGAACGTTTTACCGAATGCACGGGCCGCTCGTTGGCGATGTGCCTTAAGCGCGGCAGCATGTAGAAAAGCGCGCCCATGTTGGCCGGCTCTTCCTGCACCCACACGATATCTCGCGCCGCACTGTGACGCTCCAGTTCGGCGGCCAGTTCCGCCTCCGGAAACGGGTACATCTGCTCGAGGAAGACGATGGCGGTGCTCATGTCGTTGTCGCTGTCCTTGTCCTTGTTCCTGCGCTTCTGTCGTTCCGTGCGCAGTTCGTGCCCGATCTTTCCGGTGCAGATCAGAATCCGCTTGGCGTCCTGCGCTTCCGTGTCCGGAATCACCGGCAAAAACTCCTGATGCGTCAGATCGTCTAAGGGAGACAGGGCATCGGGATGCCGCAGCATGCTCTTTGGCGTGAACACTATCAGCGGCTTTCTCCACTTGCGCAACGCCTGCCGCCGCAGCAAATGAAAATACTGGCCGGCATTCGAAGGCTGGCAAATCTGGATATTGTCGCGCGCCGCCAACTGCAAGAAGCGCTCGATGCGCGCGCTGGAATGCTCCGGACCCTGGCCTTCGTAGCCGTGGGGCAGCAATAGAACCAAGCCTGACAGCAAATTCCACTTGTCCTCGCCGGCGCACACAAACTGATCGATCACGGCCTGCGCCACGTTCGCAAAATCGCCAAACTGCGCTTCCCACAGCACCAGCGCCTCGGGATAATCGCGGCTGTAGCCGTATTCAAATCCCATCACGCCGGCTTCGGAAAGTGTGGAGTTGTAGATGTCGCAAGCGGCCTGTCCTTGCGCAATGTGGCGCAACGGAACGTATTCCGATTCGTCCTGAACATCGAACAGCACCGAGTGCCGCTGATTGAATGTCCCGCGTCGAGAGTCCTGCCCGCTCAGGCGCACCGGAATTCTCTGTTTTACCAAGCTGGCGAACGCTAGCGCCTCGGCCATGCCGTAATCGACTGGCTTCTTGCCCGTGCCCATCTCCTGCCGCTGCTCCAGCAACTTCTTCACTTTGGGATGGATGTGGAAACCCTCTGGATACGTAGTCAAACGTCCGGTGAGTTCCGCCAACTCCTCGCGCGCGACGCCGGTGGGCTGCTCGTATTCGGGCTTGTAGCGGCCCCCGAAATAGTCGTCCCAGTACCCTGGAAGGTCGCGCATGAGCCTCTTTTTAGTGAACTTCGTCGCGCTCTTCTGGGCGGCTTCGTACTCGGATTTGACCGTCTGCGCTTGCTCCGCGATATTGTCGTCATCCATGCCGATTTGTTTGCCGTAAATCCGATAGAGCGGCGGATGCTCTTTGATCGCCTTATACATCAGCGGCTGGGTCACGGTGGGGTCGTCCACTTCGCTGTGGCCGTGGCGCCGGTAGCCGATCAGATCCACCACCACATCGGTGCCGAATTGGTAGCGGTACTCGGTGGCGATGCGCGCGATCCGCATCACGGCATCCACGTCTTCGCCATTCACGTGAAAAATCGGAATCGCCTGCCTCCGCGCCAATTGCGCGGAGAAGCGCGAGGAATGCTCATCGCGGGCATTGGTCGTGAACCCGATCAGGTTGTTGACGATTATGTGGATCGTTCCGCCCACGGTGTAGCCGGCTAAGTCGGCATAATTCAGCGTCTCCGCCGTGATGCCTTGGCCGGCGAATGCGGCGTCGCCATGTACCAGCACCGGCAGATACTTTGCCTTGCCGCCTTCACCGGCTCGGTCCTGCTTGGCGCGAGTGCGTCCCACGGTCACCGGATCAACCGCTTCCAGGTGGCTGGGATTCGACGCCAGGTGGATATGAATTTTCTTTCCGCTTCTAGTGACGTACTCGCCGGTCGCACCCATGTGATACTTCACGTCGCCCGATCCCAATACGCTGCGCGGATCGACATCCTCAAACTCGGCAAACACCTGTTCCGGCGGGCGCTTTGCCAAATGAATAATGACATTCAGCCGGCCGCGATGACTCATGCCCATCACCAGTTCCACGGCGCCGCGCTCGCCGGCGACGTCGAGAACCTGATCCATCGCCGGCAACAATGATGTGTTGCCTTCGAGGGAGAAGCGCTTGTTGCCCAGATAGCGCTGCTGCAGCGTCTGCTCAAACAGGTCGGCGCGCACCAGCAGGTCGAGCGCGCGGTGTTGGTCGATGTCGCCTGCGGCCGGGGCAGCCTCGATGCGGGCTTCGACCTGTTGCTGAATCCAGCGCCGCCGCTCGGGGTCGACGATGTGCATGAACTCCACGCCCACGCTGCCGCAATAGATGCGCCGCGCTTCCCGCGCGCATTCGTTGTCGATCTGAAGGTCGGGATGCGGCTGTGGAGGCAGCAGGCCGAGCGGGTTCAGTTCCGCTTCCAGGTATCCAAATTGCCGGAACAGACCAAACACGCGTTCCCGTTCGTAGTTTTCAATGATGGCAGGAACTGCGCTCCCGCTCGTATCCCGTGTTGAAGTTGCCATAAGAGGTTTCTATAGAATAACGGATGAGCGGCCCGGTTAGGCCGATTCAGGCGGAAGAAGTCGTGGGATGGAGAGGCAGGTGTTTTGCCTGGCCAGCATTGGGGCGGCCGGGCGGGGACGCCCGGCTCTCCGCTGGCAAATATGGGCGGCCGGCTCTCCACCGGCGGACATGGGTTGTGCTGCCGGTCACAGCCAGATGCGTTGGCCGCGAGTATTCTGAGACAGATTATTCCGAAACAGGAGGAATGCTCCCATGACCCTTCGTCCTAATGCGGCTAAGCCCGGAACCCCGGTTATTCTCGGCATCCCATTCGATGCCAACTCTTCCTGGTTGCGCGGAGCGGCGGGAGCGCCGCCGATCATCCGCGTGGCCTTCAATTCTATTTCGTCGAATTCGTGGACGGAAACCGGCGTCGATCTGAGCGCCGAAGGTGTGTGCTGCGATGCCGGCGATTTGAAATTCACTTTCCAGGAGCCGTTTCCTGCGATTGAAACCAAAGTCGAAGAATTCCTGGAGAAGGAGTTGCGTCCGGTCTGCCTGGGCGGCGACCACTCCATTACGCTGCCCATTGTCCGCGCGTTCGGCAGGCATGTTCCCGGCCTGACCATAATCCACTTCGACGCGCACCCCGATCTCTANNATTCGGACTATGACTGGGCATCAACGCGAGCAAGCCAAGAAATTCGGTGTCGAAGTCATCGAAATGCGCTACCTGCCCGCGCTCGACCGCATGAAGGTCGATGGCCCCATCTACATCTCGTTCGACATGGACGCGCTTGATCCCGCCTTTGCGCCCGGCATTTCGCATCGCGAGCCGGGAGGACTGTCCACTCGAGAAGCCCTGGCGCACTTGCAGGCCATCAGCGGAAGAATCGTCGGCGCGGACATTGTGGAATTCAATCCTGCGCAAGACAACACGCAACTCACGGCCACGGTCGCCGCGAAGTTGCTCAAGGAGATTTTGGGCAAGATGATTTTGAACCAAACTACGGTTGCTCAAATAGGCCGGAGGTGCCCCATGGCCAGCGGAATGATTGATGTATCCAGTCGCTACTCTGTGCCCGAAACTTTGGCACGGCTCCAGTCGATACTCAAAGAGAAAGGCATTACGGTGTTTGCCCTTGTCGACCACAGCGGTGAGGCGGAGAAGGCTGGCCTCAAAATGCGCCCCACGCAGCTGCTCATCTTCGGCAGTCCGAAGGGTGGCACGCCGCTGATGGTCTCCGCGCCTAGTGTGGCGATTGACCTCCCGCTGAAGGCGCTGGCATGGCAAGACGAGCAGGGTCAGGTGTGGCTCTCCTACAATTCACCGGAATACCTTCAGCAGCGACACGGCTTTCCCGCCGACCTCCTGAAAAACATCGCGGGAATCGGTGCGCTGATTCAGAAAGCTGTGGAATAATGGCGGGCTGCGCGAGCATGCCCGATAATCCCAACCCGAACCGCGCCCGCGATCACCTGGCCAATGAGCGCACGTTTCTGGCATGGGTACGCACCGGCGTCGCGACCATCGTGTTCGGATTCGCCATCGGACGCTTCTCGATCGCACTGCGCGAATTCATGAAACTTCAAGGATACAAGTCCGTCACCCCCGGCTTCACTACATGGTTGGGGATTGTTTCCGCTGTCGGTGGCGTACTACTTATCCTTGCCGGTCTCAGGCGTTACAGCAAAACCAAGATGCAACTTGATTCGAACACTTTCGAGCCGGCTGGATTCGTGATTGATCTCGTGTCTTACCTGCTCGCTCTTTTCGGATTGGTGCTGGCGGGCTATCTGGCATACATCGAAATTCTCAACAAATGAGTGACCCATGGCGAATGAGAAAGAGAAGCAAGCCGCCGGACGCGCTGCCGCAAAGCTGGTGCGGGACGGCGACGTTGTTGGATTAGGCACGGGCTCGACTGCTTACTTCGCGGTTGTTGCTCTGGGCGAGCGCGTGCGGGCAGGGCTGAAAATTGTTGGAATTCCGACGTCCGTGAAAACCGGGGACCTGGCGCGCCAACTTGGCATTCCGCTAACCACGCTCGACGAAACTCCCCAAATCGACATCACCCTCGACGGCGCCGACGAAGTCGATCCCAGGCTGAACCTGATCAAAGGCGGCGGCGGAGCGCTGCTGCGGGAGAAGGTTATCGCCACGGCGACCAAGAACATGGTCGTGGTCGTGGACTCCAGTAAAGTTGTTTCCGTGCTGGGAAAGTTTCCTTTGCCGATCGAGGTGATTTCATTTGCGCGAACCGTCGTCGAGAACAAGATCGTGTCGCTCGGCGCGTCGCCCAAATTGCGCACGAAGACCGACGGCAGTCCTTACCTTACCGACAATGGCAATCAAATTCTCGATTGCAGCTTCGGACAGATCGCGGATCCGGCGGTGCTAGCGCTGATCTTGAGCGACACCCCCGGCATCGTCGAACACGGACTGTTCATCGGGCTGGCGAAAGTGGCGTTGGTGGGAAGGGGCGACGCTGTAGAAGAAATTCGGCGATAGCGCGTTCGGTCGAGACACTTGCAAGGAATTTTCGACGACCTGGAACTGAAGAATGCACAAAATCTGTTCTATTCTCGTGGGAGTCTCTGTAATGGCTATTCCAATGAACCTGTCCGCGAAACGAGCTGCCCCACAGTCCGTGAATCCAGTCGTAAGCGGAAACATCAAGTACTCCGCGCAAGGCGACGGGCGGACTGGGTATGTGGTCGCAAGTGAGGTCACAACCGGCAAGGAACTCTGGAGAGTGGAAGTATTCCGCGTTCATTTGGAACCCGGACTAGAGGAAGACGTGCAGTGGGTTTTTATCAGCGACCTGAAACTTCTGGATAGCACTCTCTTGGTGCGAGACGAGAAGTCGCGCTGTTACCGCGTGGATTTAGCAACCAAGCACGTAAAGAAATCGCAGTGCCCGTAAGCTTGCGAGGATTGTTTGCGTCACCCCACAATCTCCCGCAGCGCGGCGAGCAGCCGCTCCACTTCTTCCATCGTGTTGTAGTGCGCCAGGCCGATGCGCAGAAATCCTCCGAGGCGCTCGACGTCTAACTGTTCGGTCAGGTTCAGCGCGTAGTAGTTTCCGTCCCAGGTGAAGAAGCCGCGCTCGCCGAGCTTCGTTGCCAGTTCCAGCGGGGTGTGGCCTGCGATGCGGACCACGAACGTTGCGCAACGATTCTCGAATCGCCGCGGGTCGCTGATGCCGTAGAGCTTCAATCCGGGAATCGCGAGCAGGCCTGCGATCATCTTCTCCGCCATTTTTCGTTCGTGCTTATGGATCGCTTCGTGCGCGGACAGGATTGCAGCGCGCCGCGTTGTGGCCGCGGGATTGGCGCGGCGGCCGAGTTCTTCCCAGTAATCTACGCAGGCTTTGATTCCTGCGATGCATTCGTGGTTCAGCGTTCCCGATTCCCAGCAGCTGGGACTATTGTCGGTACAGGGGCGGACTTTGTATGGGCGCAAATTCTTCAGGTGGTCGCGTTTGCCGTAGAGAACTCCCATGTGCGGACCGAAAAATTTGTAGGTCGAGCAGGCCAGAAAATCGCAGTCGAGGGCGCGCACGTCAATCGGTCCATGGGGAGCGTAGTGGACGGCATCGATATAACTCAGAGCTCCCGCTTGCCGCGCCAGGCGCACNNCGCACCACTTCGGCGACGTCGTTGATCGTGCCCACAGCGTTTGACGCATAGCCGACAGCTACCAGCCGGGTGCGGCTCCCGATCTTCGAAGCCAGGTCGCGCATGTCGAGGGTGCAATCTTCTTCGTTGAAGTTCACCGTGCGGATGGTCACGCCTTTTTCTTCCAGCGCTTTCCAGGGCGAGAAATTCGCGTCGTGGTCGAGCAGGGTGAGCACGATCTCGTCGCCGGGGCCGAGTTCGCGTCCAAGGGCGCGGCTCAGGGCGAAAGTCAGCGTCGTCATGTTGGGGCCAAACACGATTTCGTCCGCCTCGCAATTGAGAAAATCGGCCATCGCCGCACGCGCTTCGTCGATGATTCGGTCGGTGTTGCGGCTGGTTTGGTAGGCGCCGTGGGTGTTGGCGTTGTTGCGCGCCAAGTAATCCGCGATGGCGTCGATTACACGCTGCGGCACTTGCGTGCCTCCGGGGCCGTCCAGAAAAACCGCGGGATTGCCGCTGACAGATTGTGCGAGGGCCGGGAACTGAGCGCGGACCCAGGCTAAGTCGAGCGCGGTGGATGGCGATGACGTAGCGGTTTGTTCAGCGATGGGCATAGGGGACATTCTAATGCGGGGTTGGCCGCATGTCAGTCCCGAGGAAACCAAGAAAGCTAGATTTTCTGATTCAATCCATCCACGGCAGACGGGCATTCTATAACTTATTATGGGACAGTGGTTTACGAGAGTAGATCGCGGCACCCGAGCCGATCGACGGGACGCGTCGGGCAGCCTGAAGACCTGTCCCCGGAAACTCGGGGGCGCGATCAGTTTCAGGCATCGTATATCGACACATGACCATCTAAGGAAACAATCGTCCAAAGCAATACGTCTAGAGATTCATCGGGGTGGAATGCTGAAAGTTGCGGCAAGTCGGGGCGGATTCGTCAGAGCTGTGTGTGTGCTTTGCGTGGCCCTGGTGTGCGTGATGGGGACGGTGCAGGCGACCCATTCGCATCCCGAGAACTCGACCACCGCCCGCCACACCTGCACGATTTGCGCGACCGCTCATGCCGGACTTAGTACCCAAACGGGGGCGTCCGCGCCGGTCTTGGCTACGGCAGTCCTGGCTGTTCTGGTTGCAGATGTTGCCCCGATCTTCCGTCCCCTGACCACCCAGTTTATTCGTCCTCCACCTGCGTTCTGATCCCGCGCCGAATTCAGTAAGTATTCCCAAAAAGCCGCGAGGTTCGATCTCTTATTCTTCAGATCTTCGATCTGTAATCAGCGATCGGACTCACCTCAGAACCCATTATTGGAGGAATCATGCGATCGTCTTACAAGAATTGGCTGGCTGTGGCCATGGTGGCCGTTGCTGTGGTGTTGAGTGCTGGGACTGCGAGTGCGCAGTCGGGCGGAAGTTCGATTAGCGGCACCATCCTTGATCCATCGGGTGCGGTGGTGCCCAATGCAAGCGTTGAGATTCACAACGCGGTCAGCGGCTTTGACCGAACTACGACAACCGACAGTAGCGGGAAGTTCAGTTTCCCGAACGTGCCGTTTAATTCGTATCACATGACCGTGACGGCTACGGGATTCGCCCAGAGCGCGCAGGACGTGGAAATTCGGTCGGTACTGGGCGCGAATGTGAAGGTCAGTTTGACAGTGGCCACCAGCACCGACACGGTCACGGTCGAGGATGCGGGAGATCTGGTCGAGAACGATCCGATCGGCCACACCGACGTGGATCGAGGATTGTTCGACAGGATCCCTTTGGAAAGCCAGTCTTCGTCGGTGAGTTCACTGGTCACGATGGCGGCGCCGGGAGTGGCGGCCGATTCGAACGGCCTGTTTCACGGACTGGGCGACCACGCGTCGAACTCGTTCTCGGTCGACAACCAGCCCATTACCGATCAGCAAAGCAAGATTTTTTCTAATCAGATTCCGGTCGATTCGATCCAGTCACTGGAGGTCATTCCCGGCGCCCCGCCGGCGGAATACGGCGGCAAGACGAGCCTGGTGATTGTGGCAACGACGCGGTCAGGCCAGGGCGTTACCACGCCGCATGGTAGCGTGAACGCCTCGTACGGATCGTTTGGTTCGTCCAATGTAGGCTTCGATCTGGCTTACGGAGGTCAGAAGTGGGGAAACTTCATTTCTGCGAACGGGCTGAATAGTGGCCGGTTCCTCGATCCGCCGGAATTCGCCGTGGCGCACGACAAAGGCAACGAGGAAAACTTCTTCGACCGCGTGGACTACCAACTCTCTACTGCCAATTCGATCCACGTGAACTTGGGCTTTTCACGTTCGTGGTTCCAGACGCCCAACAGCTTTGACGGGCAGAATTCTACGCTGTGGAATGAAGTGGTGGTGGCCAATGGCGGTCTCGATCCGAACGGCAACGTGGTCGGCCCCACCGACCAACGGGCGCTCATTAAGAGCTTCAACATCGCGCCGACTTGGACGCGAGTGGCGAGTCCGACCGTCGTCCTTAGTCTCGGTGGGTGGGTGAGGCGGGATGCCTTCAATTACTATCCGAGCAAGGACCCATTCGCCGACCTTGGTCCGTCCAATCTGCAGCAGGACACTATCTCGCAGTATCGGACGCTGGCGAACGCGGGACTGCGCTCCGATGTTTCCTATGTGAAGGGTATCAATAACCTTAAGCTGGGAGCTACGTATCAACAAACGTTTCTCACCGAGAATTTCAATCTCGGCATCGTTGATCCGACACTCAACGCGCCTTGCGTGGATGCGAATGGCGTTCCGGTATTTGTCGGCAACCCTGGACTCAACGACCCGTCGCAGTGCCCGACGGCGACGACGACGAACCAAACTCTATACCCAACACTGTTTACCGCCAACCCCAACTTCATTCCGTTGTTGGGCTGCTACGACCTGACCCGGTCAGCACCGTCGTCCAACGATGGTTGTGCTGGGTCGAGCAGTACTTTGTATCCATTTCACGGCCATACGGATATAAAAGAGCTTGCCATCTACTTGCAGGATGCGATCTCCAAGGGAAACTGGTCCCTTAACCTGGGACTCCGGGGTGATTTTTACAACGGCCTAGTGACTGCCCGCCAAGCCGAGCCGCGTCTCGGAGTTGCTTACAACATTAAGCGGACCAACACGGTGCTGCGCGTTTCCTATGCGCGGACCTTGGAGAGTCCGTTCAATGAGAACCTTGTCCTGGCCAGCGAAGGGTGCAATTACGCTGTTATTAAGGATCTTATCCCGTGCGTGCAAAAGCCAAATACGCCAGGCTATCGCAATGACTTCCACGCAGGCTTGCAGCAGGCATTCGGCCGCTATGCTGTCGTGAGCGGAGATTACATTTGGAAGTACACGCATACCGGCTACGATTTCAGCACGCTGGCCGCGACGCCGATCTTCTTTCCCATCGGATGGCACAATTCCAAGATTCCGGGATACGCCATTCGCGTGAGCGTGCCGGATTTCCACGGATTCTCAGCGCTGGTGGTGATGTCGAGCGTGGCCGCGCGCTTCTTTCCGCCTCAGACCAGCGGTTTGGGAGTGACGGTCGGGCAGAGTGGAACGCCCTTCCGCATCGACCACGACGAAAAATTTAACCAAACGACGCATCTGCAATATCAACCTTGGAAAGCCGGGCCATGGGTCGGCTTCAATTGGCGATACGACAGCGGTCTGGTGGCTGGCAACGCACCGTGTTACGGGTTCAATGCAAACAACGATTGCCCGCAGTCAACTACGCTAGGCGGGCAGCCAGCCATCAACATGACAGATGCGTTCTTAAATCCCCTGACCGCCGACCAGGAGTTCCAAGCCGGGTTCACCTGCAACGGGGTTCACGCAACCCCGACCACTGCGCTGCCTTTCACATGCCTGGCATCGCAGTTTGGGTCCACTCTCATAAAGGTGCCAGCGCCGAATACCGAAAATGACGACCACAATCCGCCGCGCATCGCGCCGCGCAACCTCTTCGACCTGGGCGCCGGCACGGACAACCTGTTCCACACCGAGAGAGTCCGCACCACCCTGAAGATGACCGTCACCAACCTGACCAACAAGGTGGCCCTGTACAACTTCCTGTCCACCTTCAGCGGNNTCGACCTTCAGCGGGACGCACTTTGTGACGCCGCGGGCGCTGACGGCGCAGATTGGGTTCCACTTCTAGGAGTAGGCTGAGCGAAGGCGTTAACCGCAGAGGGCGCGGAGTTCGCGGAGCAAAACAGGTACAAGAGTCCAAAACTCGCTGCCCGAAGCACTTTCACGCGAACACTTTAGGGGTTCGTGTCCAAACACGGAAACAAGAGGTTCTCCGCGAACTCTGCGCTCTCTGCGGTTCAACTTCTTGCTCGGGCTCCTAGCGGCGGGCTGTCTCTCTACTGCAGTTTCGCGTATTCGGCCTTGGCCTCGTGGAGGAGCGGGAGGTCCGGGTCGGCGTCTTTCCAGGTGGAGAAGAAGTCCTGATAGGCGATGCGCGCCTTGGGGGTGTCGCCTTGCTTCTGAAACACCCGACCCAACTCCAGTTGGGCGACCGCGAACACCAGGTCGGGGCCATTGTGGGACTTCATGTCCAGGACCTTCTGAAGATCCTGCTGGGCTTCGGCGTAACGGCCAGCCTGCTCGTAGGCCATGCCGCGGATGTAAAAAACGCCGGTGTTGGCGCGAGCATACAGGGCAGCGGTGTTAAGGAAGTCAATGGCCTTAGCCGGATCGGCCTTGGCTGGATTCGCGGGCTGCAGGACGGCAATCGCGCGAATCATGGGGATGGTCACGTTTATCGCGATGGTGTTGTTGGGATGGGCGCGCTGGATTTCGTCGGCCAAGGCGATCGCTTTCTGATCCTGGCGCAAGATGGCAAGTGTCGTGGCCACAGTCCCCAGCACCGAAACAGTTCGGGATAAATGGAGCGCCTCGGTGGCGTCGCTGTTGGCGTCGGCACGCTTGCCCACCACTGCCTCGAAGACGGCGACTCCCGCGTCCATATCGGCTCGGCCCTGCAAATGCAGGCGATCCAATGCATCTTCGTTCTGGCGGATAAATTCCCGCGCTTGGCGCACTTGCCCGCGACTGCTGGCGATGCCTGCGCGGAATCCGAGAACGCTCGCTTCTCCGTCGGGGGTCGCGGAGGCACTTTGCAGTTCCTTCTCCATGTCGGC
>PMMJ01000077.1 GCA_003162255.1 Acidobacteriaceae bacterium
TCGTGCTCGATCGGGTTCTGCGTGGCGATCACCATGAACGGATCGGGAAGTTTGTAGGTGTTGCCGTCGACGGTGACCTGCCGCTCCTCCATCGACTCGAGCAAAGCGGACTGCGTCTTCGGAGGCGTCCGGTTGATCTCGTCGCCGAGGACGATGTTGGCGAAGATGGGCCCGGGCCGGAACTCGAAACTGGTCTTCGTGGCGTCGAACACGCTCACCCCGGTCACGTCCGAGGGCAGCAGGTCGGAAGTGAATTGGATCCGTCGGTGACGACACGACACCGAGGCCGACAGCGCCTTGCCAAGGCTCGTCTTGCCGACGCCGGGCACGTCTTCGATCAGCACATGGCCTTCACACAGCAGCGCCACCATCAGCAATTCGATCGCCTCACGCTTGCCGATGATGACGTGTTCGACGTTTTCGGTTACCTGGCTCTTCCGCACTTTTGATGATCAAGGATTAAGTCAATCGACGGGAGTTTACTTGAGTGGCTAATACGTGTTAAAACATCTAGCACCCGATATATATGAGAGGCGCTGAGTGTTTCTGGACACGATTGCCCAACTTCTGGAGTTACCCCAATTGCATGTATTGGAAGTTGATTTGGCCTCGGATTGGCTGACCATTAGGGCGGAGCCTGTGACCACTACCGCAGCCTGCCCTCTTTGCCAGAGTGTCAGCCAGCGGGTGCATAGCTGCTACGAGCGCACGGTGTTGGATTTAGCGTGGGGCGTGCGCACGCTGACCCTCAAGCTTGAAGTCCGGCGCTTCTTCTGTGACGTGAAGACCTGTCTCCGCAAGATCTTTACGGAGCGGTTGCCTGACATTGTCGCCCCCTCAGCACGACGGACCACCCGGCTGCGCCAGATGTTGGAATCTCTCGCCTTCGAACTGGGCGGAGAAGCGGGGGCCGCGATCGCCCGCTGGTTACACTGTGGCGCGCCCTCGGCGGATACGCTCTTGCGACTGATTCGGCGTGCGCCGCCTATTACGCCACCCAGCCCGCGCTGTCTGGGCGTCGATGACTGGGCCATGAAGAAGGGGCACACGTATGGCACGCTGTTGTGCGATCTCGAACGTCATCAGGTGATCGAGTTGCTGGAGGGCCGCGAGGGCGATGCGTTGGCGAAGTGGCTACAAGCGCATCCGGGGGTGGAAATCATCACGCGGGATCGCGCCAGCGCCTATGCGGATGGAGCGAAAGAAGGCGCGCCCGACGCCATTCAAGTGGCCGATCGATTTCACCTGTTGCAGAACTTGAGCAAAGCCTTGCGCACCCTTTTCGAGCAACAGCCCCAGGTTTTGAAGTTGCCATCGCCCACTACAGACCGTAAACCGGCCGACACACCCTTAACAGTTGAACCCTCTGCGATAGCTCTCATCGAGCAGGCTCCAACCGACACCGCCCTGACGGTGCCCTCGTTACCAGTTAAACCTATCTCGGCTTACTTGCGGCAACAGCAGGCCAACTATCAAGTCGTGCAGGCTTTGCGACAACAAGGTCTGACGCTGCGGAGTATTGCCCAACACCTCCAGATCAATGTGAACACCGCGAACAAATACCTGCATCTGCCAGCCCCACCCGCCAAGCAACACCGCACGACGCTCAAACTCATCGGTCACGAAGCCTTCTTCTATCAACGCTGGAATGACGGCGAGCGGAGTCCCAAGACCCTCTTTGCCGAACTTCAGCAACGCGGTTTCCAGGGTGGGTACACGACCGTGGCGCGCTACGTCGCTGAATTGCGTGGCCCCTTGCCGGCTGACCAAGCTGCGGCCGCCCCGGCGGCACCGGCCGTGCGGTTGACCGTGACGCAAGCGGTCCGTGTACTATTGCTCGCGCCCGATCAATTGACGACCGAACAACAAACTCAACTCGATCAATTGCGCCAAGCCTCGCCGCTCGTCGAGCGGGCCTACACCTTGGCTCACCAGTTTCAGACCATCCTGCATGAGCACCGGTCCGCTGAGTTCCCAACCTGGTTGGAGGAAGTGCAGACCAGCCAAGTGCCAGGGCTACATGGCTTTGCGAGCAGTTTGAAGAAGGATTTGGCGGCGGTCACGGCTGGCGTCTCATTGTTGTGGAGCAACGAGCACATTGCATACTGCACCTCCTTGCTTGCATCAAGTTGATTTCACATGAGTTCGACTACGGCGGCGGCGACTGCCGGGGGGAATAGTTGCTGTCGGGACAAACAGACAACTTCCACGATCATTGTAGTGCGCCCCTTCGATCCAACCATGCCGATACCAGTACCAGATCGTCTGCGACGCCACGCCCAACTGCCCGGCGAGTTCTTCGGCCGTCAGCCACCCCGCTTCTCGCAGGCGGATGAAGCGATCCTTGAGGCCGTGCTTGCGGCGCAGTTGAGAGACATGCGTGGCCTGAAAAGGTAGCCCCGCAAAAGTTCGATAGCCTTGGGCATTTAATTGCTCGGCGACCTCGGCATCTGTACAGGTGTCCAGCAGACGGTCAAGCGCAGCGAGAGTCTCGGGCGGGGTCAGGCGTGATTGCGCGAGCGGCACCGGCAACGGAACGCAGAGGGTCCGAGTGGCGCCACCCTTGAAGCGGACGTGGGCCATAATTTGATCGGACTTCTTAACGGTCACATCTTCGATAAGCGACCGCGCCAAGCGCTTGCGTTCGCGGTCCGAGGTGCCCGGATCGCGCCAGAAACGTGCGAAATTCTCCGGCACGGCTTGGAGTGTCTTGCGCTCGGTGACGCTGAGGCGCACTTGGTCTTGCTGGCGTTGCATTTCGGCGGCTTCACAAGCTTCGGTCAGGGCGCGCAGTTTGGCGTTCCACTCTGCCTCCAGCACATCGGCGACCAAGCGATTGGCGGGATCGACGTGATTGTATCGGCGCTGCGCCAGATCGACTTCATACTGAGCACGTTGAACGTTGAGCTGCCGCAGCCGCTCGGCCGCCCCCGCTTGCGCGACCAATTCATCCTGGAGAGCGAGCGTAGTGGCGATGGCCTCGGGGGTCACGACCTCCAGTAGCAACTTAGCCACTGCGGCATCTAAATCGCGCCCCAGAAGGCGTTGGCAGATCGGCTGACCACGGTTAATGGCCGCACGCTGACAGACGTAATCAGGCACAATCCGCTGGCCATTTCGTTGATGATAGCGTACGGACATCCGCTCGCCACAGCAACCACAGATCACTAGCCCTTGCAAGAGAGCCGGTCCCTCCCGGGGTGGGTTCAAGCGTGCCGGGGTGTAGGCTTGACTGTTGGTCAGCAGTTGTGCCAAGTTGGCCTCATACTCTTGCCAAGTCAGGTAGCCGACGTGGACATCTCGGACAATGACCTGCCACTGTTCTCGCGGTAGGGTGGCGATGTGAATCTTTCCATCGACGGTTTTGGTCGTCCGAGTGCGGCCAAAGACAAACGCGCCCGCATAACATGGGTTGTGCAGGATTCGCAGAACATCGTGGTGCTGCAGCTCGCCCCACACCAATTCGCCTTGATGCGGGCCATTGCGCACACGCCGCGGAAAGGGCACCTGAGCTTGCTGGAAAGCCCGCACCGTGGCACACGCCGACCCGGCCTGCTGGAACACCCGAAACAGGAAGCGAACGGTGTCCTGGACCTGTCGATCCGGATCCAAAACAATCTGGTCCTCTTCAGTATAGCAAAAACCGATCGGTAAGTGAAGCTTCAAAGCGGCGCGGCGAGCTTTGCTGAGGATACCCCCCTGCAGACGGGCCCGTAAGACGTACAGTTCAGCTTCGCTCATCGTGCCCTTGAGCCCCAGCAGCAAGCGGTCATTGAAGGTGGCGGGGTCATACAATCCATCTTCATCGAGAATCAGCGTCCCCGTCAGGGCACAGACTTCGAGCAGGTGGTGCCAGTCGCTTGAACTGCGCGCCAGACGCGACACCTCCAAGCCTAATACCAAGCCCACCTTGCCCAGACCGACATCCGCTACCAGATGTTGAAAACCCAGCCGGTCCGCGGCTGAAGCGCCTGAAATCCCAAGGTCTTGATCAATCACCACAATCTGTTCGGCTGGCCACCCCAGCGCGAGGGCGCGTTCCTGCAAGGCATATTGGCGCTTGGTACTTTCCGTGTTTTCAAAGACTTGTTGGAGGGTACTCTGGCGCACATACAAGCAGGCAAGTCGTTGGTGCTGTTGCGACGTAATTTGCTGCGTGTTCATGATCCTGCCTCCGATTCCGTGTCCTGCAAGTTGCTCAGCAGTCGATGGAGTGCTTGCAGGTCCGTGAAACGCAGGATAGCATGACCAGCTGCTAGTATGACGAACGGGTCAGGAGGCGCGAGGTCAGTCCAGGCGGTGGGCAGAGAGCGGACACGATGCGTGAGCGGGTCGTGAAAGAATACGCGCCACTCGCCCCAGGCACGTCGCTGAGCTAAGAGGGGAAACCGTTGGCCGGATAAGGGATGGAAGGGATGAGTGACGGTGAAAAACAGATCCCCATCCATGCGACTAGGTATATTTGGCAGTTGGTCCAAACGGTCCCACCGAAGGACATGTCAATCGCCTCAAACAAATCAAGCGCCAAATGTATGGTCGCGGCAAATTGGATTTACTCAAACGCCGGATCATGCATCGTCGCGGCGCGCCTCCGCCTTGATCATCAAAAGTGCGGAANNGGTTAGCAGCGCGCCACCTTCGGCGAAATCGTCTGGTGACGGCAAGGCGGTATCAACCACGCGCTGCCAGGCTTGGCCGGACGGCAGCGGCGGCAGATCGAAGGTGAGCGGTTCCCAGTAGGCATTCAGCCTGATGTGCAATTGTTCTCCCCGGTTGCGATCGTGCAAGGTGAAAGCCAGGTGGTGCGAATTGTAACTCCAATCGGGCTGGCCGAGATGGAGACCATGCCAGACGATACAGGTGGTTTCGGCGTGGCTTGCGGCCGGATCCCACGTGGCCCAGAAACGCTCTTGCTGAAAGACATTGCGCTGCTGGGTGAAACGAATGAGTTCGCGCACGAAGCGCAGGCAGCCGGCCTGCCGATCAACTTCGCGCCAGTCGAACCAGCTTATCTCATTATCCTGACAGTACGCGTTGTTGTTACCCAGCTGCGTCCGCTGGATCTCGTCGCCCATCGACAACATGGGCGTACCCTGCGCGACGAAGAGGAGGGTGAGCAGATTTTTCATTTGACGCAAGCGCAGTGCGTTGAT
>PMMJ01000186.1:0-7935 GCA_003162255.1 Acidobacteriaceae bacterium
GCCGGACAGGAATACGGCACCGGTTCGTCGCGCGATTGGGCGGCCAAGGGACCGCGTCTGCTCGGCGTTCGCGCCGTGATTGCGGAGAGCTACGAACGCATTCACCGCTCGAACTTGGTCGGCATGGGCATTCTGCCGCTGCAATTTCTGCCGGGCGAAAATGCGGAGACGCTGGAATTGACCGGCGAAGAAGTATTCGAGATCGCGGGAGTTCGCGAGGTGGTCGAGAAATTTTCTTCCGGCCGGAAAATTACGGTGCGCGTGAAGGGCGGGAAGGCGAAGGAAGTTCAAGCTATCGTCCGCATCGACACTCCGCAGGAAGCGCTCTACTACGCCAACGGAGGCATTCTCCAGTACGTGCTGCGGCAACTGCTGGCGGAGGAGGCGCAACCGGAAGTGGTAACCGCCTAGCTGCCGAGCTGCGTGCTAATCTCAAATTCCCATGTCTGTCGCGGCCCAATTTGTTCCTGCTGCCTATAGCTTGACTGCGGTCGGGGTCTGGGGTGCGAGTGATTTTCTGGGTGGCGTGGGGGCGCGGCGCGTGAATGCGTTCTTATTCACGGCCATCGTACACATCAGTGGCCTGGTTGTAATCGGTGCTCTGGCGCTGATTACTCGCGCGCCATTTCCTGGAAACGCCAGCCTGGTCTGGTCGCTGACCGCCGGGTCGATCGGAGGCCTCGCTCTAGCTCTGTTCTATCGTGCATTGGCCAGCGGAAATATGGGACTCGTCGCGCCCGTGGGCGCCGTTCTCGGCGCCGCGATTCCCGCCATCGTGACCGCTTTCGCGGAGGGCTTTCCCGGATATCGGCATGTGCTCGGTTTCATTCTGGCTGGAATCGGCGTCTGGCTCATCTCGCGGACCGAAGCTGGCACTGGCCGTCCCCACGGGTTAGGCATGGCCGTGCTCGCCGGAATTGGCTTCGCAGGTTTTTACCTCTGCATCCACCATGCGGGCAACGCCTCGGCCCTGTGGGTCGCCGCCTGCTCTCGATCCGCTTCCTTCCTGGTCGCGGCAACGATCGTTCTGTTCGGAAGATACCTCCGCACGGTGCCGGCGCCGGTGCTGGGCATTGCCGCGGTTGCGGGGATCCTCGATATTACCGGCAGTACCGTGTTCATTCTTGCGTCTCAAATCGGGCGCCTGGATGACGCGGTCGTGCTTAGTTCGCTCTATCCCGCCGTTACCGTTGTGCTCGCCCGCATCTTTTTGCACGAGCACTTCAGCCGCGCCCGTACCCTTGGCATGGTCGCCGCTCTGGTAGCTGTGCCGATGATCGCGGGATAGGGAATGGGGCGAACTTAGATGGAACGAAACTCGGGCCCTTGGCGTATAAAGTTCTCTGAGGATGGATTATGGGAACTCTGAAAATCTCATTGATCGCGACTTTGATTGCGACTGCGGCCGGCTTTTCTGCCTGGGAGTTCGGTTTGGCGCGGAGGATTTGGCCCGCCCATCCGCAGATGGCCGCCTTTCTGCTGACACTCATCATCGCTATTGCGGTTCAAATTGCTTGGCCGCGGCTGGCTGACGGACAAGGCAACCGAGGCTGACACGCTCTCCAGTCGCTGATACTCTCTTCCCGTGCCTTTGCTTGAAGTTCGCAACCTGAGCAAGACTTTCGATCTCGCGGAATCTCCGTTCGGCGGGCGCCGCGCGGGCGAAGTTCGCGCCGTGGATGATGTTTCGCTCGATATCCACGAAGGCGAAACGCTCGGTTTGGTGGGCGAATCGGGCTCCGGCAAGAGCACTCTTGGACGGCTCATTCTCCGCCTCATCGAGCCGACTTCGGGCGTCGTGCTTTTCGATGGCGTCGATCTAGTGAAAGCGAACGGCTCCGAGTTGCGCCGTCTTCGCCGCGACATGCAAATCATCTTTCAGGACCCGTTCGGTTCGCTGGACCCGCGCTACCGCGTCGAGGACGTGATTGCCGAGCCGCTCATTCTTCATCAGAAGATCATCCGCGGGAGCCTCAGCCGCGATGCTCGCCGGCAGCGCGTGCGAGAACTTTTGCGCGCCGTGGGTATGGATGAATCCGCTATGCCCTGCTACGCGCACGAGTTTTCCGGGGGCCAGCGGCAGCGCATCGGCATTGCGCGCGCGCTCGCCCTGCAGCCGAAGTTCATCGTCGCCGATGAGCCGGTTTCGGCGCTCGACGTCAGCGTCGGCGCACAGATCGTGAATCTTCTGCAGCAACTACAGCACGATTTCGGCCTCACTTATCTGTTCATCTCGCACTCCATGCCGGTAGTTCGCTACCTCTCGACCCGTATCGCGGTGATGTACGGGGGCAAGATCGTTGAGATCGGAAGCACGGAGCAGATCACTACCCAGCCGCGGCATGCATACACGCGAAAACTGCTGGCGGCAACGCCGGAGATGGCGGCATCGTAGTATTCGTCGCTTGGCTGTTGTCCTTCCGATGGAAGGAAATTACAATCTCTTCCTGTTCGGGGAGAACCCATGGCGACCAACCCTTCCGTGTCACCGCAGCTATCGCAGGTACCATCGCAGCCTCTGCAGGAACCAGCGCGCTTGTCTGAAGGGCAACGCCTCGTCGACACTTTCTTTGCCCCCAGCAAGACTTTCACCGACCTGCGAAGGAGCGCCAGTTGGTGGGCGCCATTTCTGATCATCGCGCTCGTTTCGCTGCTGTTTGTTTATGTGGTCGATCAGAAGGTCGGTTTTCGCAAGGTGGTGGATAATCAGATCCAGTTGCGACCGAAGCAGGCCGAGCGCATTGACCGCTTACCTGCCGATCAACGGGAAAGAGTCATGGCGCAACAGGTCACGATCACAAGAATAATCTCCTACGCGGTTCCCGTGTTTGCGCTCATCGTGTACGCAATATTCGCCGGCGTTCTGTTTGCGACCCTCAAGTTTGGCGCGAGCGCCGACGTGAAATTCAAGGCCCTGTTTGCTCTAATTGTCTATACACGCCTACCCGAGCTGCTGCGGGCGTTGCTGGCAGTCGTTTCGATTCTGGCGGGAGTCAGCGGGGATGGATTTAATATTGAGAACCCTGTGGCTGTCAATCCCGGATATTTCATCGACCCGAGCGGCTCGGCCGTACTGCGCGCCCTGCTCACACCATTGGATGTCGTCACCATCTGGACATTGGTCCTGACGGCCATCGGCATTACTTGCATCAGCAAGGTGAAACGTGGAACCGCGTTCGCCGTAGTCTTCGGCTGGTTTGCTGTCGTGGTGTTGGCTAGGGTGGCGCTTGCCGCCGCGTTTTCCTAAGGTTCGATAAACGGGAAAGATTCTGAGCGACCTCTGCATCGACATGCCGCAGGAACTCAACTACTGGCTAACAACCGTTCAGATGCCAACCTCGCCGGCGCAATCGTTGCCGGAGAGCGCCGACGTTGCCATCATCGGTGCCGGATTCACTGGTCTCTCCGCCGCGCTGGCGTTGGCCAAACGCGGTGCGAGAGTAGTGGTGCTCGAATCGGAAACCATCGGCTGGGGCGCAAGCTCGCGCAACGGCGGCATGGTGCTTACCGGACTGAAGCTCGGCGTCAACAAACTAATCACGATGTATGGACGAGAGCTTACGCGCCGCATGTACGCCGCGTCGCTTGCGACTATCGATTCGGTGGAGCGCATCGTGAAAGAGGAAAACATCGCCTGCGATTTCGTTCGCACCGGACACCTCGAAGTCGCCTGCAAACAGGCGCATTTCGACGACTATGCCCGCCAGGTTGAAGTGATCGCGCGCGAATTCAATCACCAGTTGCGCGTCGTTCCGCGCGACCAGCTCCCCAGCGAGATCGGTTCCGGCATTTATTACGGCGGCATGGTCGACGAAATCTCAGCCGGGCTCAATCCCGCGCGTTACGTGGCCGGACTCGGCGCCGCCGCCATGCGCGCCGGAGCTTGGATTTGCGAACACACACGACTGCAGAACATCCAGCGTGAATCGC
The DNA here is from genome assembly GCA_003162255.1 of Acidobacteriaceae bacterium. GTDB lineage: Bacteria > Acidobacteriota > Terriglobia > Terriglobales > Acidobacteriaceae > Acidiflorens. The sequence goes on from PMMJ01000186.1 coordinate 3,931, forward strand.
GTGACGGCGCGCCAGGTTTCAGGCTGAACAGTTCTCGTGGCGCGATTTGGGCGCGCAATGTGTTGGTCGGTACCAGCGGCTACACGGGCGCGGCGACTCCCGCACTGCGGAAGAAAATCATCCCCATCGGGTCGTTTATTATTACAACCCAAGTGCTCCCTGAAGCGCTGGCTCACGAGTTGAGTCCGCGCAACCGGCAGATCTACGATTCCAAGAACTATCTTTATTACTACCGGATCACGCCCGACAACCGCATGTTGTTCGGCGGCCGCGCTGCGTTTTTTCCGGAGACCGACCAGACCATCCGCAAGAGCGCAGAAATTCTGCGGCTTGGCATGATTGATGTCTATCCCCAACTGCGTGACACCAGAGTCGAACACGTCTGGGGCGGCACGCTGGATTTCTGCTTCGACATCATGCCGCACGCCGGGCTGATGGACGGCATCTATTTCGCCGTCGGGTATGCGGGACACGGCGTAGCCATGGCAACGTACCAAGGGCAGAAGATGGCGGAATGGATCGCCGACGGGAAGACCGACAATCCGTTTGCGGAGATTCCGTTCCCGGGCGCGCCGCTCGGGCTGTATAACGGCAAGCCGTGGTTTCTGCCATTCGCGGGAGCATACTACAAGGTCTTAGACTGGGTATCGTGAGAAGAGCAGGTCTCAGATCGCAGGTGTCGGGTCTCAGGAATTCGTGAAGGAGTGATGACGGAGTAGTCCTTTGTCTTTCCTGAGACCTGAGACCTAACACCTGACACCTTTTTGGAGAATCGCATGTCCATATTTGGCCTTATCGAATACGCCGACGCCACCCCCGAAGTCCGCGCCATCTACGACGACATCATGGCCACGCGCAAGACCGACTGGATCAACAATTTCTGGAAGTCGATCGCGCACGATCCGGTCAGGCTGAGGCGGACCTGGGAAGACATCAAGCAGATCATGGCTCCCGGGGCGCTCGATCCGCTCACCAAGGAACTGATCTACGTTGCCGTCTCGGTCACGAACCAGTGCGAATATTGCATTGCTTCGCATACCGCGTCGGCGATAAACAAAGGCATGACCGATGCCCAGTTCAAAGAGTTGATGTCCGTGGTCGGGATCGCGAACGAAACTAATCGCCTGGTTGCGGGATATCAGGTGGAAGTCGACGACCGCTTCAAACCTCAAACCGGCCAATGAAGTCGAGCGGCGAGTGTCCGCACGGCGCCTGTTGATTAGCTCTCCTCACTAAGTTCTATAATCGTTAGACTGAACCAGGACGCGATCAAAACGCGAATCGTTGGGGCGAAACAAGAATCGAATCAGAGAGCGAATCACCAGCGCGCTCGAAAGAGGTGAGGTATGGCCGAGATGACGGCGGCTCCGGTTGCGACCCACGGTTTTTTCCTGGATGGGAAGTGGCTGGAGGAGGGTGAGATCGTTGACGTTTGCGCGCCCTACGACGGCGCACTCCTCGCGCATGTTCACCAGGGACGCCGCGAGCACGCCGAAGCCGCCATTGCCGCCGCAGTCAAGGCCTTCGGAACCACCCGGCGACTGCCTGCCTTCGAACGCCAGCGAGTTCTGCGCCAGATCTCGGCCGGCATTCACGATCGCAAAGAAGAGTTTGCACGCACGATTGCGCTGGAAGCGGGCAAGCCCATCAAGAGCGCTCGCACCGAAGTGGACCGTGCTGTCTTTACCTTCAACATCGCCGCTGAAGAGACGGTTCGCGGCTACGGCGAGTATTTGCCGCTGGATTGGCAGCAGTCGACCGCCGGGCGTTGGGGCATCGTCAAGCGTTTTCCCCTCGGCCCCGTCGCCGGTATCACACCTTTCAATTTCCCCTTGAACCTGGTCGCCCACAAAGTCGCCCCCGCCATTGCCGCCGGCTGTTCCATGGTGCTCAAGCCCGCGCCGCAGACGCCGCTCACCTCCCTGCTGCTGGCAGAAGTGATCCAGCAGGCCGGGTGGCCGGATGGCGGATTCAACGCGGTGCTGCTCTCCAACGAAGATTCCGGCCTGCTCGTCACCGATGAACGCATCAAGCTCATCAGCTTCACGGGCAGCGCCGCCGTCGGTTGGGCTATCAAGAACGACGCGGGCAAGAAAAAAGTCGTTCTCGAACTGGGAGGGAATTCGGGCGTCATCGTTCACAGCGACGCCGATCTCGCTTACGCCGCCGACCGTTGTGTCACTGGGAGCTTTGCCTACGCCGGGCAATCCTGCATTTCCGTACAGCGCATTCTGGTCGAGCACTCCGTCTACGGGAAATTCACCGAGTTGTTCCTGGCGGAAGTCCGGAAGCTGAAAGCCGGAGATCCGCTCGACGAGGCGAGCGACCTTGGTCCGCTCATCCGCGAAAGCGACGCCATCCGTGCCGCTGACTGGGTACAAGAAGCGGTTCGCGGCGGTGCGCGCCTGCTCTGTGGCGGCAACCGCAAAGGCTCTTTGTTCGAGCCCACCGTACTTACGGGCACCAAGCCCACGATGAAAGTGAATTGCGAGGAAATTTTTGCGCCGGTCGTGACCGTCGAGCCCTACAACGATTTCGCCTCCGCGCTGAAACAGATCAACAGTTCCGCATACGGATTACAGGCCGGACTTTTCACCCGCGACGCCAAACTCATCTTTCAGGCCTATGACGAACTCGAAGTCGGAGGTTTGATCGCCGGCGACGTTCCGACGTTTCGCGTCGACCACATGCCCTATGGCGGCATCAAAGATTCCGGACTGGGCCGCGAGGGCTTGCGCGAGGCGATTCAGGAAATGACAGAACCCAAGCTGCTGGTCATGCACTTGCGCTGAGATTTCGTGATCCGCGAATTTTTTGGCAAAGGATTCACAATGCATTAACCGGGAGGTGCTAGCTTCCGGGCCGGTTCAAGAAATGACTCGAGTTTTCTTGACGTTCAACTTTCCAAGACGAAATCGCGCACCGATAAAGAGAAAAAAGAAACCTGCGCGGCCTATTCCATTTTGCCGGTCAACTGTTATACTTTGCTGTTTCAGTATCGCGGGTCACACCAGTACGTGACGTAAGTCATACAGATGCGGTCAGCCGGGAGCGGCCTAAGCCAATCTCGCAAAACTTCACATTCAATGCAGATTTTTCCACGCAGCAGCAATGCCATTGCCCGGGCCTCCATGGTCCTCACGGTTCTTGCCGTGGCCGGGCTGTTTTGGGCCATGGTGCAGGTTGAGCGCTCTCCGTACATCACGTATGCCGGAGTGCGAAAGACGCAGCCTGTCCCGTTTAGCCACCAGCACCATGTGACGGGGCTGGGCATCGACTGCCGCTACTGTCACACCTCGGTTGAGCAATCGAGCTTTGCCGGCATCCCGCCGACCAAGACCTGCATCAACTGCCATGCGCAGATCTGGACCAACGCGGCATATCTAGAGCCGGTGCGGGAGAGTTTTCGCACGGGCCGCTCGCTAGAATGGACGCGCGTCAACCAGTTGCCCGATTACGTATATTTCAATCACAGCATCCACGTTAATAAGGGCGTGGGCTGCAACACTTGCCATGGTCCCGTGGACCAGATGCCGCTGACGTATCAATATGCGTCGCTGCAGATGGAATTTTGCCTTGATTGCCACCGTGCTCCAGAAAAATATCTGCGCCCGCGCGAACAGGTTTTCAATATGCGTTATGAAGAGCCCTCCACGGACGGCCCCGTCGTGGTGAAGGAGAACGGGAAGGAAACGGCATACTCCGATCAGGAAGCGCTTGGGAACGCTCTGAAGGAGCAATACAAGGTGCGATCCGTGAAGGACATCACCAGTTGCAACACCTGCCATCGCTAGGGTCGGGGTTTCAATCGCAAGAACTGAGAACTGAAAGCTGACAGCTGANNCAGACGACCGGCCCCGAGTACTGGCGCAGCCTCGAAGAGCTGGCTGGCAGCGAAGAGTTTCAGGAGATGCTGCACCGCGAGTTTCCGAAGGGCGCTTCGGAGTGGCTCGACGATTTTTCGCGCCGCGGATTTCTCAAGACCATGGGCGCGTCGCTGGCGCT